>JAHFHF010000038.1 GCA_023247055.1 Candidatus Omnitrophota bacterium | reverse complement strand
TTTTTCGTTTTATCTATGAACTCTCGGTCAAGCTTCGCGTGCTCGAGGGCCATCTTTATTTGGAGTCGGTAGTGTCCGATCGTGAAACGCTTTTGGCCCTTGCGAGGCAGATGCGCCGTAATTTAGCAAAGTTTTTTCCTGAGGCTTCGCTCACCCGCATTAGCGGACAAGAAAATCAGGATGACCTTATCAAACTGTTATCGGCCTACTCCGTGCTTCCGCAGGCGGTTAGAAACCAGATATTCGATCCAGAGACCCTGTTGGAGGGCGATGACACGGCCCAAACGGATCTGTGGCATCTGCATGAAAATTTCGGTCTGATGCATGATCTGGAACTTAAGGACATCCATGGCAAGCCGGGCATTACATTGCTGACGCAGCAGATCAATAGTCAATTTTTGTTACATCAGATCAAGGGGTCGGTCGATGCGTTGAGAAAATGGATTTTGCGAATAGAGGAAAAGTATAGCTCGACGGGTTTGCCGAAGCCGGCCGCGGTGTTCTTGAAGCCGCAAATCGTTTTTACCCGGCTCTGTCGCGCCTCGAAGAGTTCCGGCAGCAAGCTGGTATCCGGGAAGCCATGCAATGGATTGAACAAATCTATGCGGCGTATTCGGATCAACAAATCGAAATGACCCTGCAAAATATCCGGAAACGGTTTGGAGCAAAAGTGCTCCGAGAAGTCGAAGATGATCTGCGCATGATCGCTTCTTTTACTCAGGAAACTGCCGCAGACTGGCTGGGGCTTAAATCAGACGTATTCCGAGAAATTTCGCTCGGATCGCTTTCGGAGAAAATGAGGCGTCTTGTCGCGCCCGGCGGTGAAAGCCGGTTTGAATTTAAGCTAAATCCGAAGCACGAAAGAACGAAAGTCCGTGTAAAGGTGCAGACCTTGCTTGAAATTATTTTAAATCTGACTAAAAACGCCGGGGAAGCCATCGACCAGATGCAAAAAGACTCCGGTTTTGATTCTGATTACCAGCCTAAAGTAACGGTTTCCATCGAACTGGCGGCTGATCGGGAACATTTCGTTATTGCGGTGATAGATAACGGCACTGGTATGAGTGTGGAGCAAGTGTCAAAAGCGAACGAGGGCATTCCTTTCAGCACAGGAAAATTCGACGGCACAGGAGAAGGCCTCGCCAGTTCTTATGCGCAGATTCTTGGAATTTTTCATGGGCAGTGGCAAGTGATTTCTGAAGCGGCTGGATCTCAAAGTGCGGGATACACCCAAATTAAAATGATTCTTCCCGTTCATGGCGAAAGACAGCTCAGAAAGAAACCCGCGCCGTCTCAAGACCTTCGTTCCGAGGTTCGCAATATCGAATCGAGCCGTGTTCTAGAACCTTCCGTCAGAGATTTAACGGAATCCAGTCTAACCGGGCGCTCGGAAGTTCGTTCAGTAGCCAATGAAACGGAAGCGGTGCAAGTGATTTTCAACCGCGCGGCGCGAAAACACCGTAACGATATGGGAATTGTCCGGCAGGAGGTCCGTCTTGCTTCAGACGATGCTCAAATTTCTAATGTGGATGTCCTCAAACGTCTGGTCGCCCGGGATTTTAATGACCGGCCTCTCGAAGGGCTTTCCGACGCCGTGATTCAAGGGCTTATTGACTACAGTGTGGCCGAACTGAAAATAGAATCTTTCGTTTCTGTTCTGGCAAAAGACCCGGCATTGAAACGGGAATTGGGCGTTTCTCTGCCCTTAAGCCTGCAACGAGACTTGAATCTGGACGGCCCGGTTCCGATGGAAGATGTCATTAGCATGTTTGGTTTCAGCTCTTTGGATGATTTTGTGCGTTCACCCATTGCCATGCGCGATATTGAGCGCTATGTCCGGAATTCCATCAAAATTCCGCATGACAGCCTGAATCTGACTTTGAAAGAAAGACTGAAAAATGTGGCAAAACTCAACAATTTTTACAGTCAATTGGAAGAAAAAATGAGTGATCCTGCCGAAATGATGCGCATGCAGGCAGCCATGAATGCCATTCTTGCCGAAAAAAAACTGACCGCTCTCCGCTTTGGAGACCGGCTTGAACTGGATGCCGTCCGTTATCTTAAAAGCCGCAGCGCTAAAGATGTTTTTGAAGTCCGGTTCGTTGTGCGGCGGAGCGAAGGGCATTTGGATACTTTTACCGTCCTGCTGGCTCTCAAAACAGCCCGCGCGCTTATACCCGGACAAAGTGAATCCGCGATTACCCATGATGAATTAGAAGCGCTGGAGAAGATCAATCAAAAAACAGGCAATGACGGTTCGCGGGTGCCGGTGTTGATCACATCCATGGAAGAGGGCGGACAGATCACCGGCTACTTTGAAGAGATGATCGAAGGGCCTGAGGTGGCTAAGCTGTTTTTTGCCTATAAGCATCTTGCGCATGCAGAACCGCAGAGAGCCACTGCATTAATTGAAAATTTAGCATTGAAAGTCGCTGAAAACTACATGGCTCTTTATCAACTGCTGGACGGCGCTGCTCCGACCGACATGAATCTCGAAAATGTGATGGTGCGCCGCCCTGCAAAAGTCACGGTGGATGAGCCGGTTCAAGACGTCGTGACGGTCGATATGGATTGGATCCGGCCCATGACGCTCGATCAGCTTTTGGCCCACATTATCCAGGTTTATTATTCGGGATCACGCGGTGACCGTGGCCTTCCCCTAGAGCCGCTTTTAAAGCTGGCGATTGAAAAATTTGGCCGGGCAAAAGCCGTTGCAGCTTTCCAAACATTTGTTAATCGTGTCGAGGCAAGCGTTCGCCGGCGCAAGACCGAACGGCAGCGGCAGAAACACGAAGAGCGCACTCGCAATGATTATGCCATGGAGGATCAAGAACCTTCGGCCAATGCCATCGACTTCCGAAAAAAAATCTATGGAGACGCTGACTATGTTTACCGCTATTTCGGCTCGCGTCATGCCAAGCGCTTTGACCGCGAGATCGATGCCTTTTTGGCTGCCGAAAAAAACGATGTCTTTCGTTCGGAAGTACGATTGACTAAATCCAATACTTCCGGAGCCATCACCAGAGATGCTAGAAGACTAAGCGGCGCTAAGACCGATATCTTCCAGCGTGATTTTGCGCAGAGTGGAAGTGTCGCCGAAGCGTTTTTTGGCGTCAAGAATCTCGATTCCGGCAATTTTCCCCTTAGCATCGAAATCTACAGCGATGCCTTCGGTGATTTGTTTGGTGGTGACCGTGCCTTCTTCAAACGAGATGTACAACGCGTCGGCTTTGGAATCGTAACTAATTTTCATAGGATCTCCTCACTATTAAAAATAATAGACGTAAACGGTGATAATAACAATAGCCGTTTCTTCTTCGACAAATATGGGCCTTATCTGCTTAGTGGGATACATTTTTCCGTTCCACAGCGCATTAAAAACGAAGTTTCTTCTGCATTGCAATTTCCCCAGTTCAGCCTTTTCCCAGGTCTCGCTTCGGATGGCCTCCATGATCTCGATTTGAGTTCCACCGCGGCGAGCGAGTTGTATTTGCGCATGATTGCTGAACTTGATGGGTTTGTCCATGCCGGTAACTTAACAGACCCTTTTGGGGCAGTCAATCGGATACTCCAAGCGCCCAAACGCTTAGATCGCCGTTCTGAGGTTCGGACGGCTGAGCCACTTGCGCCGGGAGAGATGGAGCGTTTACTGATGGAAAAAAGCAAAGAGTCGGGAGCCATCGCCACTTTCAGAGATATGGTGGCGGCCTTTAGTAAAAATTCAGGCTATAGCGTTGGAGAGATTCTGGCCGCGTTCAGGAACCTCAAAATTCTTGACGTGGGGACAGGTTTTGAACCAATACTGCCCAATTTTTTAATCCACGATTTAGGGTATGACCCCAGTAAGGTCTATGCCATTGATTCGATTCTGAAATACGATAGGCGAAATCCTCAGTTTAAAACAGGCCGTTTTGTGACTGCAAAAGTTGAAAATGCCCCCTTAGCGTGGAATGATCTTCAATTCGATATGATTCTTTCTTTTGCTGTCTTTGTAACAGATTTTCCCGATGTTTTTGATCCGTACAGGGCATCAGCAGCTGTTCACCGGCTATTGAAGCCCCAAGGTTTTTTTATCGCCAGCAATATCACTCGAGAAGTTGAACCCTATCTTGCGGAGCAATTTGGCGACCCCATTTTTGGGGATCCAGAAAACCACCTCTGGGCATACTCAAAATTAAAATCGCAAGAAAGCCCAAGCGTTTCACCTCAGCCGCAACGCTCCGAGGCAAGACGAGTCTCCCGATCGGAGACTCGCACCGACGCCGATGCGTCGGTACCGCAAAACTCTCCAAAACTTGACGTTTTGGAGAAGCGCTTGCCGGGTACGCGCCAACCAGCGCGGGCCGAAATGCGGATGGTTAAATCCAGCATTCCTAATAGGGATGACGAGCCATGGCTGCGGGACGTTAGAACACTAGGATATGACGACTTTGATGTGCTTGCGCTTATCCAGGCAGCGCGACAGACCGTGGCTAATATTGGCGGAGCGGCCTATGCGTTTGGCCAGCGGGGAGACAGTGATCAAGTTGCGCTTTTGAAAGAAGATTTTAGACGTGTTTTACAGGGGAAATTAGATCAGGGCGAACCCAAGACGCTCGACATCATTCAGTTTGGTCTGGGTTTACGGCCGTTGGAGACGAATGTCTTGCTTTTCATGCTTTATGAGGTGTTAAAAGGATTTCCAGAAAAAGGCTGGTCGATCCAGTTTTATGGATTTGATCCGAAAGAGACCTTTATCGAAACTGCCCGGCAAGAAGCCGGAAATTGGGCACATCATGTTATGTTTGACGAACTTGGCAGTAAGGTCTCTTGGCAATTTTCGGAAGGGGATGTGTTTAACCTGTCTGAAGCAGGGCGCGATCAAGCCATAATGAAATTTCCTCAAGCTGATTACATTTTTTATCGCAACGTGAGCTATGCGAATGTAGAGACCCAGGAGGGTTTTCTGACAAAACCGATTCCTGGCTTTTTCGAAACTGGCAATCCGGCTGAAAATGAACCGCTCGTGCGTACGCTTGCATCTTATCTGCCTTACCGCAATTTGATTTTGACTTTTGGAAAGTCCGGTACGCGATTGGTCGTCGAACAGGTCGGTGAAAATCCATCTAAACCCGTTTTTGTTCCGCCGGGTACCCAAGCGGTTGGTCCGGCGCGCTTGGGTATTCTGGAATTAACACAGCCGGAAGCGGTCGAACAAGCGGGTTTATTTGATTTTCAGAGAGCGCTTCAACCGGCAGCGGCCGAAAAGCCTGAAACGGATGCGAACTTGCCATTGCATGATTTGACTGCCGGAGAAGTTGATATTCTTCTAGCCTATTTTTCCAGTCAGAACTCTGTCGATGTGATCGCCTCGCCCTATGCTTATAACCAAATCCGCTGGGGTTGGGTCTGGAGTTCGATCTATGCGCATGGGAGAAGCTTTCTTGAAAAGCTGGCCGCTCAAAAAGTCGACAGAGTGGAATTATTCAGAAGATTGAAAACGGCGCGACATTCGTTGACGGATGCGGAAGCAGGTCTCATCCACAATGCTTTCATTCATGACATTCGGGACAACCGCACATGGCTCGGCCGTTATGAAGGCATTTTTGATTCAGCGATGCATGACTACCTCAAAGGAACCCTCCAAAACCAAAAGGCGCTCAGGGTTTTGCTGCCCGGTGATTCCTTTGGCTATCAGGCGGTATCTTTTCTGGATGATATTCTTGACATTGTCGATACGCTGGGGCTGACCGGGCAGGTTAAAATCGAATTGGTTTCCGAAGACCTCCCCGAACAAACAGCAGCCGTTTTAGACGGAAGAGTCACTTTTACTGAAAATGAGGTAAGCCGCTTTAGACATTCGGAACTTTTTGAATCAATGCCCCTTGTTTCAAAACTTGTAGGCCGGCGCTATCAACTTTCGGATAAAGCGCGGTCTTACATCCAATTCGAAAATTTAGACCTGCTTCAAGTAGATGCCGTCCGGCATGCCGCGGAACCTTTCGATATGGTATTTACAGCGCGGACGATGGAATATGTTCAAGATCAAGCTTCGCCGGAGCAGTGGGGAAATGCAAATCTTTATTTGACCGAATCGCTGAGACCAGGCGGGCGTCTATATTATGCTGAAGGGTTTGAAGTCTCTCGCAAGCCCGAGAAGGAGTTTTTCCCCAGTCTAATCCAACTGCCTTTTGCTGAAACAGACGAGATGCCCCTAACCATTTACGAAAAGCCTTTACTCCCACGCAGCGAAATGCGGATGGTTGACGAACAAGCAGCGAAGAGAAAAATTAAACAGGACAAACAAAAATTCGTAGAACTATTGCTAAAAGATCCTCAAACCGATTGGAATGGCTCTTCACAGTTCTTGGAAGATCTTGCCCTTTTGGACCTTGGAAAAACAGATAATAACGGGAGGCTTTACATAACCGTGGCACCTTCCTTTGGATATTTGTTTCCCGTTATCGGTAATAAAGGGGCCGGCTCGAGCGTCCGGATTATAGCTGCCAAAATCAACAAGATGTCCGGGCTGCTGATGCTGGAGTTTGAAATAAGTAACCACGCCGGCATGCATTACTTCCGAAGATTTGATGTCACGCGGCAGCAAAGAGAACTCAAAAATGCTCAAGGCGAAAAACAAAAAATTCTCATATTAGAAGCTAAAGATGCCACAGACTTTCCCGCATTTGAAAAACCACCTGCGTGGGACAAGATAGTGCCGGTTCAAGGTTCGAGCGAATTGCCAAAAATTCTTTTAACGCCATCCGCAGAAGCCGACGGGCTGTCTTTAGAAGAAAAATTGACGGCCGTTCAAAATTTTCGAGAAGCAGTTTCTTTCCATAAGACAGACGTTGAAGGGCGTATCAGACTTTTTAAGTCGGGTTATGAGAGCTATCTTTGGCAGGTAGTTCCTCGGGAAGAAAAAGATAAAAAAGACTGGCAGCCGGTTTTAACGGCAGTGCGCAGAAAAGCCGGGAGATTCTATCTTTTTGTGACGCTTCATAAAGAAAATGATGACGGATTAAAAATTTCAAAAGAATCCGTTTTTTCTATCGATCCATCAAAAACCATATCGGTTTTGAATTCCGGTGAACGTTTTTTTGTCATCCAGACGCAGCCTCGCGACGAGCAGCCCGCGGTTACTGTATCTGGTTTTTCGGAAGTATTTTGGACCCGTCAAAAAATTATTGCGGGTATTCAGGCCCTGTCGGAAGCTGGGATTCCTCTTAATAGCCAAGCTATTGAAGAGGATCAAAGTGAACGGACGATGCAGATCCTCGAAGCTGCTGTGGGGCGAAATAAAAATGGAGACCGGATAAATGGCTCCGCTTTATATTCAGCCTCCAGGCGATTGTTTGGAAGCTGGCCGGAAGCTTTGAGGGCCAGTGGTTTAAATCCTGACAAGATTCAAAAATATCTTCGCTGGCCGCTGGAACGGCTTGTGGCCGCAATGCTGGCTATTCAGCGGGACGGCCGCATTCCGGATAGCCTGTGGGACCGCCCTGTGTCAATGAATTCAGTCTATTTTGCAAACTATAACCGTAACCGGAATCAAATATCACGTTCAAAACCGTCATCCGAAGTTGCTCTACCATGGATCCGGCCGAAACAGAAGGCTAATGTCTCACGGAATTCCCAAGTCCGTTCACCTCGGTCACATTCAAAATCGCCATTCAAAGCTGCTCTATCCAGGACCCGGCCGAAAAAAGAGGCCGGTGTTTCACGGAATTCCCAAACCCCTTCACCTCTAAGCTTATCGTTCCAGAACGAAACTCTTTTTTCAGGTGCTCATTCTAAAGATGGATATGCCCGCTCAGCAGCGAATTTGATTGGCGAACCGCCGCAAAGACCTGACACCTTAATTTTTGAGGACGAACTCTGGCAGCGGGTGGAAGACAGCATCAGCGGAATGGCTGCTGAAGACAAAGTTATTGCTGAAAATTTGATCCGAACAATACGAGATGCTGAAGAGATACCGGACGCACAGGGTTTGGCGCAGGCTTTGCAAGAGCAGGGATTGTCTGTGGACGAAGCCGGTGTGCGCCGGATCTTTGGAGTGCTTGCGGAACATTTGAGCGACTGGTCTGTTGAAGACACAGAGCCCGGCGCGAAACGTTCTGAAATGCGCGGTGAATCACGCGAAAAGAAAATGACGGATCAGGAATTAACGGGTGGTCTCAAGCCGGGTAAGACGGGTTTCGAGGCGGCGCAGGTCTTCCTTGGTGGCGACTTCGGGCAGGACTTTTTGAACAAACGATTTAAATTGATGGAAATCGTCGTGAAGCTGTTTGACCGTATGCGGCAGAGGTTCGAGATGAGTTACTTTAATCGCCAAACGGTCTACCTTTTGATTGACCGTGTCCAAACCCGTCTTCACGGTTTCCAATCCTTCTTGGACCAACTCCAAGCCTTCGCCAAAAACCCTGAATTGGCCTTGCAGGTCCTCAAGGATTACCTTGAATTCGCGGTCTCGGGAATAGTCGGGATTATTGGAATTTTTAGGCAGGGGCGTCATTTAACTCCAGCTTTAGACATGGGCGGCCCGCTATCGTCTGCCGCCAGCAGGCTCGAGGGCAATAATCCTTTTTTCGTGATCATTCAAAATATTAAAAAAACGATCGAGGTTTTGCTTAATACTCGCAACGTCAGTCCGGTTGGCCAAGAGGACAACCTCGAAATTGTCCATGCGATGATCCAGTCTGTCAGCGCGTTCACTGAGGCCGTCCACTTTTCGCGTGAGCATTTGCTGCCCCTCGCCAAAGACGCGAAACTGGCCTTGCAGATCCTCAAGAATGACCTTGAATTCACGGTCGCGGGAATACTCGGGATTATGACTGAAATTTTGAGACATGGGCGCACTTTAGCAGGACTCAGGAGACGTGTCAATTTATTTTTTAACAATTTTAATTTAGGAAATAGTCAATTAATGTTTCGCTCTGAAATGCGTACCGTAGACAGCCGCAAAAGTGAAACCCGAGCCCAAAAAGCGGCTTATAGCGCGGGATGGGTGACACAAAGCATTAAGAAGATTTGGCAGTTGGATCAAAAAATGATGAACGCCCCGGCTTGGGTGAAGATGGCTTTATTTGTGACCTCGGCCTCGATTTTCGGGCTCTATCATGCGCTGCAAGGACATCTTTATTTTTCCATTGTTCCTTATGCGCTGCTTTTTTCGATGGTGATCCACGAATTCTCGCATGCCCTCGCCGCTGTAAAGATGGGGGATGAGCGGGCCAGAGAATCGCTATCGCTTAAACCCTGGAAACACTTTACGACCGCCGGTTTTGTCCTTTTGCCCTTGATCGGGCTCACTTACGGCCGCGTTTTCTTTGATCCGCAGAAAATTTCAGGGAAAAAGCTGCGGAATGTTGCTCTTGCCGGTCCGTTCGGCAGTTTTATTTTAGGCAGTTTGTTTTTATCTGCAGCCTATGCGGCCGGGGCTCTCGTATCAACAAAGCCCTCAGTATGGCAATTCTCTCTGAATCTCATGTGGTATCTAAACCTGCCCCTGTTTTCATTTTTTCAACTGGTTCCTTTTAAATACGGCAATATCACCTCCGATGGCTGGCAGGCTTTTATCGAGGCAAGAAAAGAAAAACCCGCAAGTCAAGATACCACTGTTTCAGTCAATACGAATTTTAGGCTGAAATCATTCGTGCAGGACCAGATCGCGCAGCTTTCAGAACTTGATTTGATTCAGCCGGACATCGCTGATTTATTAAATACGGTTCCCGATAGCCTGGCTTTAAGTGAAGATGATTTTGCAGTTGTGCAGTCGCGCTGGGCTGAATTTAATCAAACGCTTGCCGGGCTCAGCCGCTGGGCCTTTCTCGACCGCATCAAAAACGCCTTGCCGCAAAAACCCGAAAACATTCTCGATTTCATGCTGGAACATCCCGCAGCTCGCGCGCCCCTGACGCTGCTTTTAAAATACGCCGATTTTGACCGCGCACCGCCCGATGTTTCCCGCTCCGAAATGCGTACCAATCAGCCTGACAAAAGCACCGAACGGATTAGATCGGAGGTTCGGAAAGAAAAATCAGGAAGCTTTTTTGAGGGGGGGAAGGTTGACGTCCATATGGGTCAGCTCAGAGGCGGGGATGCGGCGGGTCGCGTCCAGAATTTCGATGCCAAAGAGGCTGCCGTCCGCGGCCATATCCAAAACAATGCCCTCTTTAATTTGGATCGATTGTTTAACTTTGCCAGGCTGAAAACGTATATAGAGGGCATCCGCCTCAGAATCATAATCAATTTTCATAATTTATCCGCCTTCCTGCCAATAAGTGGTAATCAAAAAAATCTTGTCTCCGTGGCGCGAGTAAACAACTTTGAGGAGTCTATCATAGAAATGTTTTTCGGCCAATCGCCGCCCTCCGAAACTGTGAACGGCATAGTCGGGGTTGGCAACGGTCTGCTCAATTTGTTCCCGAGTCATGGCTCGTTCGTCCATTCTTTGGAGAATATGGTTCGTGTAGTGATAAATCATGGACGGAATATTATCAAAAAATTGGAAATTATCAATATAAAAATGCTATTTATAAATAATTTGATGAGGCAGGTACCAGGTTCCTCAAGTGGGGGTAGGCAGGAGGAGCCCCACTGGAAAGCACTCAAAAACGAACCTGGCTCTTCTGGTACTGTTGCTGGATCTGCCCAACGCTCTGAAGTTCGGCAAGGCGTGCTGTCGGATATTCCGGTAACAGGTGGTTCAGCCAAGGAGCAGGAAAGGGTTCGGCTCCTCTTGATAAGACTGAATTCAAAAATACCGAGTCACCACGTAAGTTTGCTAAAACAAATTGTGATCGTCAAGAAATGGGGTGCATTGGGTTATGTTTCAAAATCATCTCCGGGTACGCTCTATATCAATGTTTCCGCCATGAGAGATGATCAAACCATGGAACGAATTTTTGTGCATGAGCTAGGCCATATTGTTAATGCGGAAATGCCAGAATCAAAGACGATTTGGCAAAAGCATAAGGACCATGCGAGCATGATGTTTATATTAAACGGCTTTTTTTCGATGGTGGTTACAGTGTTGATTTTATTTCTGTCCGTATGGGGCGATGTTTCAAAAGCGTCTATGGGCGATTGGCTTCGCGGCGCAGGATTTCAGTTAGTGTTGACGCATATTAATATTCTTGCTCATCTCCTGTACCTATTTTCTTCCCGCCCAGGATTTGTGAGTCCTATGGCCATGGTACGCCCCGATGAAGATTTTGCTGAAACTTACCGGGCCTTTGTCTTAACTCCCGGCCTGCTCCGGGAAAAAATCAGAACCGATGCGCGATTGAATCAAAAATACACCGACATGGCGATGATCTTCGGACAGCTTCCTGATTCTACGATAGCTCGCTCCGAAGTGAGACTGCCGCCATCTGGCAGCTCCACAGCTGGAAATCTAGGTAAGAAAGCAAGGTTTATACGGGATTTGCAAGCGGTTGCTCCGGGAGAAATGGTTAATCGCTTCGTTCCTCGACAGAGCGCTGATCCCATCGCCCAACTTTATAAGCTTAGATTGCCCTATCCCAAATCCTGGGTTCAAGCCCATGGCTTTCGCAAATACGGCGCGTTAAAAATTCTTTCCTCAATTTTAGATGGTGCGATCGTACCGATGCTTCCCGAGGAAATGAAAGCGATGGGGTTTCCAGAAGACGCCATCGATGGCCGTCAAATTCTCGGGAGTGATGGTCAGTTCAGAGAAGCCAATGGGATATTTTATCAAGGAATTACATCGGAGGACGATGCGGAGATTTATGACGGCCCCGATTTTGCTATTTTGTCTCCTGCGCTTGTTGCTCCGGATTCGTCTTATTTAAATCACGATGACCACCTGCTTTATTCAGCTCCTTTAGAACTCATTTCTTTTTACGTGCTCTCCACCGATGAAAAGAAAAACTTTATCGTTGAACAGCTTCGGAGAGCCCACGCTTTAGGGTTTGTCAGTAAAGAGCGGATGGAATTGGGTATAAGCAAATTAAAGGTCTATCACGAGATAACTCAAATGAGCAATGAGGACTTAATAGCGTTAATTGGGAAGAGCAAGCGCTCCGAAGTGCGTATGTCCAGTAGTGATATCGAAAATAAAACCCGGCCGCCCAAATCTGAGGTGCCGACAGACCGGCAGCGCATCCTCCGGCAATTGGCTAGGATGACGGCAGAAAGCTTGGAAGAGGAAAATGACGGCGGCATACAGTGGATGGCCCAGGGGGAGGGCGGAGGCATTCCCCTGGAGGAGAAGCTTCGGGGAGTTTCCGCCATGGATACGAGTTTCCCGCGAAATGTTCAGTACCTTGAGCAAGTGCTTTCAGCCAAGCTCAGTGACCTGGAAATAGAGCAGTTGCAGGTCTCTTTGAAAAAACTCGAAATCGATTTGGCCGCCGCAGATTTTGAATTGTCAAAGGATTATCCCCGTCTGCTGAATGAATACAAAGGGGCCTTGCAGGCAGAATTATTTGCCATGGATCTCCGCAAGGATCAACAAAAAACTTCTGTCAGCCATACCGATTATTTACAGGCCGTCAAAGAAGCGCTCGTCGATTTGCCCTATCTCCTCGCTATGCAAACGCTCATCGATGCCGAAGAGGATGAGGCGCTAGAGCGGCAACAGCAAAAGGATGCCACGGCCGAACTTTTCAAACAAACCTTGGTTAATCGTAGATATGCGCGAACCTTGGCAACGCATCCCGAATTGCTCCGTTATTTATGGCTCCATTTTGTCTCTGGGAGGGGACTTGCGAAGCTTTATTTGGCGCATGGGGTCGGTGCGAACAAAGAAGAGTCCTGGGAAAAAATAAAAAAGAATGTTTTTCGGGAAGCCAAGGAAGGGGTAGAGGCGCATACGAAAAAAAGAAGTTCAAATCTCTTGCTGGATATTCTGGAGGATTTAAGAGCTTATTATTTGGAACATTTCGCTGAGATTAAGGAAACCGCTCAAAAAGTCCAGGCCCAAAGAACATTCACAGAAGCCTGGAACACCAGAATCGAATCGGTCAAAGCAAGAACCGCGGAGTCTGAAACCCAGAGCCTCGTCCTCGACTATTCCAAGGCGATTCGTGCGACTCTCGAAGCTATAGGCGATTTGTTGAGCGATTTGGCTATTCATTATCCGTCGATGGTTGCCTTTTATGAGAGTTTATCCGGCAGTGGACAGATCCGGCTTATCGAAGATACATTCAAAGCCGTGGATCAGGCCTTGTATTCGATTTACAACCATTTTGAACAAGAAGCTGTCCGCAAGACCATTCCGCAAGATTGGATCCGTATAGTGACAAAACTTTTGAGCGAAACCGCAGTTTTAATCGACCAAACAGAACTGAAATGGAAAAGTATCAACTCGCAGACTTCGGATTT
This sequence comes from Candidatus Omnitrophota bacterium, assembly GCA_023247055.1. Lineage (GTDB taxonomy): Bacteria > Omnitrophota > Omnitrophia > Omnitrophales > Aquincolibacteriaceae > JAHFHB01. The sequence continues at coordinate 16,852 of JAHFHF010000038.1, read as the reverse complement.
TCTTTTGGACGCGGCAGCCACAATAACTGTTTTTTGGACGCAAAAGCCATTGATTGGAACGCAGGCAAAACCGGAAGATTTGCGTGAGCTGAATGAATTTTTAGGCAAGTGGAGAGGCATCCAGGCGCGTATTGAAGAAGACGAACTGGTCTTGACGGCCGTGGGCTCCCTCGGTGAAATCACGAAGCGCCTTGAGCGCAATCTTCCCAAATCAGAGCAAACCAAGACTCCCCGGGCGGAATACTGGCGGGAAACGCGCGAGGCTTTGCGCGACCTTAATTTTCAAGTGAGCGCGCGCCGCACGATTGATCGCGCGGCCCAACTTCTAGCGTCAAAGCGCCGTTCCGAAGTGCGAACTCTCCCCCGCGGCAGTCCATCTGGCCTGGATCCGCTTCTGCGCGAACTTCAACTTCGTGAAGAACCGCAGCTCTTTCAGCACTATGTGGAAGCAAGTCAGCAAGCGGGATTATCTTATGCGGAGGCCGTAGAACAACTTTCCAATCTTGCGGCTGTCTATCGATTAGACCCTTTTTCAAACGCGATTTATTTTATGGAAGCCTTAATTGACATTCTAGAAGAGGCGGCGCAAAAAAGCTTTGAGGCAAAGCCGGTATTATCCGGGCTGAAAGAACTTTTGGTCCGGAAGCAAGAAAGGGGCGATTTTAATTCGGCCGTTAAGCATGTCGCTTTGGGAATTCGCGCCGGCCTGACGCCTTCGCAGAGCATGGCGTTGGTTGAACATGTCTACCAGCTTTCGAATACAGCAGGATATCTTTTCGGGGCTCTTTATGATCCGCTCAATGGCTTGAGGGCAAATAATATCGATGGGAATGCTCTTTTTGAGATGCTGATGAGAGGCCCCCGCAATTATCCCGATGTTTTGACTTATTATTCGGAGTTGGCGGAGTTGCTTTATCTTGGGGCAACCCACACCGGATATTCCCAGGGAGAAATTGTAAGCAAGATTATGGATATCGCGGCCCGGCCGGGGCGGCTTGAGGGTCAAGGGACTTCGCTGACGGTTGTAAACGAGGATAACTCGATCTCCGGAGAAACCGGTCTTATTAGCCTGGCGGCAAAGGAATTGGGGTTAGTTCCGCTGTCCTCTGCAGCGGGGGACATCGCCGCTATTGTCAAAGAGCCAAACGACTATTTCCCTGAAATCAGCGCCAAGGGCTTGGTTCATGGAATACTGCCTTATCGTAGGCAAAGAGATTTTTCAAGCGGCCTCCATGATTTAATAAGTTTGATGAGAAAAGAATACGCCGAGGGTGCCTGGATTTATGACCCCGCATCACAGACTTGGTTTTCGCTGGGAGGCAGCACCTCGTATCAGCAAGCGGGAAGCGTCCGGCAAAATTTTTTCCTTTACGACATGGCCCGGTTAAGCCAATCGCCGGTTTATGTACACATTCATCCTGAAAAGGGGGAGGAACTGATTGCGCCCTCCGAAGAAGGTCTCGCTTATCCGCGGTTAAAGAAAAAAATTACAAAATTTTTGGCGGCCATGCCGAGCAATGCCGATTTTCAAGTTTTCGCAGAGCTGCTCAAAAAATCTTCTAAGCCAGTCCCCATTTCTGTCTTTATCGTGACTTCCGTCGGGATTACGGAAGTGAAAATCCCGAACTCGATTCAAGATAATCAAAAAATGGCTAAAACCTTCAGAGGTTTCAAAGACAAAGTGCTGCTGGAGTTTGACAGCCAAGCATACATCCGCCAATTTGGCTATAAAGAAAAAGACATCCGCTTTGTCCGCCGCCTGACGGCCCAGCTCAATGCCTCATTGCCGCAAGGTTTTACAATCACCGTGCATTCATTAAACGCCAATCTCACTAATTTATTGGCGCCCCGCTCCGAAGTGCGGATGATCGATGAGAAACTGCGAGAGCCGCTTGATGCCATGCTGGAAAATTTGAGGTATCTGACTGGTAATTTACGGCTGGATAATTCTTATGGGATAATCGGTTTAAATGATTTACTCAGACAGACGGATCAATACCTTGTGTGGGCTGAACATGCATTGACCCAAGTTCGGGCCGAACTTGAAGGGGGGAATGTTTCTCAAGCCATGGATTGGTTGTTGGCGGCCGCTGTCCATGATTGGGTCTATCAAGCCGCCAGTATCATCGATGATGTGCCTGGAAGGTATCGCATCACTATGGCGCTCAAATGGCCAGATGCCTTTAGCACTGATTATGCGAATTTCGCACAGAACTGGGAGGCATTCCGCGTTGAATTGATTAAAGCAGAAGCGCATTCCCGTCAGAGGCAACCGTTGGAATCCGTTTCGCCGGCTGCTCGTCCGCAAGCCGCAATGGACGAACCCTCCAAAGGAGTACGGATGAAAATTTCGTATGCGAAAGGACCCGCAGGTTATCTTACCCTCTTGCCAACGCTCATGAAAATGGCACTGGCCTACGGCAATATTCCGGAGCAATCGATAGCCTCTTATGCCTTGGAAACTATCCTGCAATTTGCAGCTGAAAATGCGTTGTTCATCGGCCGTCAAGCAAAACCCAGTGGAGAATTTACTCTAAGCGCCGATTGGACTGTAAACCCTGATTTTGTAATTTTTAGAATTGAAAATGAAAGCGTTTTACCATTACCCGACGTGCTTTTAAATCAAGGAAAAGTTTTTAATAATCAGTCCGAAATCATCGCGGTTCCGGATGATCTTCGGAATACGACGGCGGGAGTCAGAGGTGCAGGGATGCCGAACATTTTGCTCCACCTTCGACAGATATTTCCCAGCGGGGCAGCAAGGCCTTCGCCGACAGTGCAATGGAAAGAAGAAGAACAGCCCGATCATTTATGGAAAATTACGTTTGAATTAAGCCTCCCCAAACCATTCGCTGCCCGCTCTGAAGTGCGTGCGTTCGATAAGGAGGATGTCATCCGCCAGCTGGGTTACTGGGTAAGGCCGCTTACGCTGCCGGAGGAGAGCCCTCAAACGATCAAAGAAGTTGTCGCCAATCTCGAGCGCTTGGTGTACGAGAATTATGTCGAGATGGCAGCGCTGCTGGAGGAGCTCTTGTCCGACCCGTCGCCCTATGAGCCGGTGCTGTCCGAACTTATAACAACGCGCAATGAGGTTGTTTCGCAGTTCGGCAAGGTAAATAACATTCCGAATATCGTCATTCCCCGGCTGGATTTCCCTCTGATCATCTCCCGATTGAAAGACCTGATTGATTTTAACCGCCAATGGCCGGTCGAGTTTATCCGGGCTGATTTTGAGGGATTTTTGAAGGAAATTTCGCGGTTAAAGTACGTGCTTGGCAAGGTCCGTCCTGAGGTCGAACGGGAAGAAGATCAGATCACGGTAAGATTTCAGTCCGGGTCCGAGGAATTGGAAGTTAAAGAAGATTCTGTGACTGTCGGCCGGGAGTCCGATGGCACCCTCGTTGTGGAGGAGCGGTTTTCTTCCGTTGACCGCAAGCTGCCCTCGGAGTTGCTGGAAAAAAGAGAGAACCATGCGGTCTTTTGGCATAAAAAAATCAGACTGAGCGCTCAATCGATCGATGTGCTTATCAACCACGATTTCAGCGGGCCTGCGGATCGTTCCACTCAGGTTGACGAGATTCCTGTTGAGAAAATCATTACTCCGGATTCCGTCAAGGCCGTCCGGGTGAGTCGGAAACTTTTGAGCGATCAGGGAGTTTTGCAAGTGGTCCTGAGTCCCGAGGCCTGGGAGGCCTGGGAACAGCGGGGTATCCGGCTGCATCGTATCCAGTTTGTGCCCTCGCAGTATCCTCGTGCCAAAGGAACGCTCGTCTCCAACGCTCAGGATGACAGCCGCCAACAAGAAATAGATCAATCCCCGCAAGGAGAAGAAACACTGCCCAGCGCCAAATCAGAAGTACGAGCGGCTAAACGGAAAGTAAAGGTGCCAGGCACCCAGACAGGGGACACACAGATCCCACGTTCTGAAATGCGGACGGGTGAACCCGGCACTTCCGGAAGGGGTACCCAAGTCTCACACCCCAGTTTTCCACATGTTCAAAAGGGTGAAGAAACTCTCGAAAGAGAAGATGCGTCACCTAGCGCCAAGTCCGAAGTAGCTGGCCAACCCGGTCAGAGTACCGGGGTGCCTACGGACATTCCCGACTTGGTGAGAATGCGCATTATTGATGTTGACGCTGATAAAATCAAAAATAAGCTGGCTTATTTGATTCATGTTTGGAATGAAGCGGATGAACAGAACCGCAAATGGCTTTTGTCGCAAGATATTTATTACGACCACATTAGGGTGAAGTTTCCCACGATAGCCGCCAAGTGGCTCATGTATCTATTATTTGACGATAATTTTATTTTTGCTGTGCGCATCGCCGAAATGATTATTTTCAAAGCACCTGCGAAAGACCGGGTATGGGTGGGCAAAAACGAAGCTAGAGGATATTTAAACCTCGAACCTAAACTTTTGATGGCGCACTTAACCAATCCCGGCTTATCTTTAAAATCAAAGGCCGCTGTGGTTCCAAAATTATCATCAGGTTTAGATTTTGACTGGCAAAAGGCTTTCCGGCGTAAAAGGATGGCCATTTTGGCCACGTTTGCGAGAGCTATTTATCAAGGTTTTCAATCGGAGAATGAACAGGATGAATATCCAAAAAAACTATACTTTTTTGGCACCCGCCGGGCTAGGCCGCAGATGCGTGATTGGCAAACTAATTTTAAACGAATTTTTAAAAAACGCTTCGAATCAGAATTCTTATCCAATCCCAAAGGATTATTAGGGCATGAAGAACCTCTTCCTTTCCTCGATATGGTTATTTTGGAATATGCGAGACTTTATTGGAACAAACTTACCAGAGAAAAAGAAAATCAAGGAGATGAGAAGCTTCCGCCGAACAAAAGTGATTATGCCTGGCTCGAAGACCAACTGTCTTTACTTTTATATCATTCAGGGGATGGATTTTTTGTGTTGCAAAACAAACTAAAACCCTATATTGAAGCTCTTCATGATAAGCATTATATTCCCCGCGCCGTCTCCGAAAGTGCCGAGTTTGAAGACTCGCCGTCCGTTCGTTCCGAAGTGCGCACTCTTGAGCCAGACAGATCTGAAGACGAAATGAGGACGGCTTCTTTGAAAACTCTTCAGCAGCAAATAGACGAAATCGATGCGCAGTTAAAAATGCTTGCGGAAAAAAGAAAGACCTTTGAAGAAAACCCAAAGATATCGGAGAAAGAAAAAACGCTTGCGCGGATGATTGCCCTGCTGCTTTTTGGAGGCCTCCTGTCTTTCTTAGGATTTGTTTCGCATTGGGGGCTAAGTGTTTCTGGAAATGCTATTGGGGTTTTTGAGTGGATTTATCAAATGCCTTGGATAGGGCCGGCGCTGTTGGGAGCAGCCGCCTGGTTGGCGGCGTCGATTGCGGCATTTGTGGCGGATATTTTCATTAACCGTTTTTACATGAATTGGAGGGCGGCGGTTGTTTATCCCGCCGCAAAAATAGTTTATCAAAGAGCGCTTGATCAATCGATAACCCCGGTCCAGTTGGGCCAGTGGATGTTAAAGCAGCAAACGCTGGAAGATTTATTCAAGCTTTTCAAAGAGCACGAACTTTTGGATTCAAAAGAACCCTTTCAGCATAAAACATTCGAAACATTGGCCGAAAATCTTTGGCCGCTTGTGGCCGACGCAACGCTGGCCCAATTTAAGGAATCTACCATCGGACAACAGTTCGGATTTCGCGGAATTCAGGTCACGATAGGAAAGACGACTTACCACATTCTTGGATATATCCATGGCATTTCCGGATTGCCCCTGAGCGTCAAAAAAATAGATCGCCTCGTGTCCCATCTAAAGCAAAACAATTTCCCGTTTTTTAGAGAGGCGGGATTGCCGAATTTCAACAAGAATTCTTATGGTGAAGAACTGCAGGACACAGCGCTGATTCGTAGTAGTTTTGGAATGATCGTAAAAATTCTTTTATTCCTTCCTGTTTTTTATATCGACGGCTTGCTGCTTAAAATTTTTCCATTCTATCTTCATAATCGCGAAAAACATTATACAACCGGGCCGGATTATATTACGCCGGTGCCGGCCTATCTAAGCCGGGGGCAGTATATGGCAGCCATGGCTTTGGAAGGCGCCAAAACAGGAAGTTCGGATGTTGTTCTTTTGACAGGAATCGGTCATGTCAGTTCAGGTGCCATGGGTTGGTTTTCATTTCAGGAAGAAATCGGACAGCCTTTCTCCGAGGCCAGCCGCTCCGAAGTGCGGACGGCTGAGCCTGAGGGCGTGGGGCTGGCGGAGGATCTCGAATTGTTGCAGGGCTTTGTACCGCGGCGGGAGCGAATGGCCATCTGGGGCAAGAGTGCGATGAGCCTTCAGGCGGCTGGAAAAATTTATGCTTATCCTGCGAAAGCTTCGTTGAAAGAACTGGGCATTCAACGCCTCATTTTCCATTTTGAGGCGTTGGAGGAGTTTCGGGCGCAAGCCGGTCTTTTGCAGCAGGCCGCAGAAGAGATGGGAACAGGCGCCTTTTATATCCGCATCCATAACTTTGATCCTCAAACCGGCCGGAATGAAATTCTTTCGCTGATGCAGGAATTACCCGGCTATAGCGGCATTGAAACTAAGTCGGAGATTGCGCGTTTGCCGGCGTCTATTTTCCGGATCAATATCAATGCGGCTCAAGCGGGTTCGGTCGTCCAATTACAGAAGGCGGCTGCACCCGCGTTACCCAAACAGGTGGCCTTGAAGCGTTTACCGCGTGGAAAGCGCCTGCGGGATGTGGACCCGGTGCTCATGGATTCCCGTCGCGCGGCCCGTGCGGCACGACAACAAACCGGACCCCGCGCAGTGGATGAGCGGAATGTTCCTAAATTGGCAAACCGGCTTTTTTCAGAAATTGTCGAATGGGGAGCTGTTTCACAAGCCTCGGCCAAAACCCTGGTGCAGGTCGCAGACGTGGAGTCCGTCATCCGGAATCTCGAAAAACTCAAACAAGCGGCTGAGTCCAATGCAGAGCGTTCCGGGCTTCAGGATGAAAGCTATGTTCAGAATGCAATGGCAGTGATGAGTGAAGTTCTTGATTATCTGAACGGGCTTCAAAACCAAATCTTGCAGAGCGATCATCCGGAGGGCGTGACAATCGGACTGATCACACCTCTGGCAATGGATAAAGCAACCGCCAGCCAAACGGTAGAGCCGCATGCAGAAGCTCTTAAAAGAATCGCCGGGTCGATCAATCGGATGGTCGTGATTGGACATTTACCGGCCGAATTTCAAAAAGTATTTTCCGCTGCCGGCATTTCCGGTTCCAAACTGGGGATGGCTGGAAACGCCCGTGCGGTAAAAGCTCCCGACGGCCAAGGCAGGCTTCCGGCCATTGAAGTGGGACAGCCTGAAATCAAGGGGATTGTCAGCGCCGATCTTTTGCGTGTGGCGCTGGGAGAACAAGGGTATGAGCATTCGCAGGATGATTTTACTTTCTACACCCTCGCAACGGCCGTAACCCTGCAATATGCTTATAGCATCCTTGCGGCCTTTAAACTCAAAAACGGTATGGATCCTGCTGAAATCAGCGGTGAGTTACTGCGCGAGCTGGATTTCAATGCGGCCAACCTTTTTGAGATGTCCGGCGGCAAGGTCAGCATTATGATTAATGCCGTTCAGACATTGATCAGCGAGTTTGAAGTTCGCTCCGAAATCCGCAAGTCCGCCTAGCCTCTATGCAGACAAGCTTCCTTGGCCGGCGTGCCCGCCGGCGATTTGGCGGGCGAAGCATTGTGCTTAAAATTAAAATTTAACGCGGAGTGCGAGTTAATTTTGCTTTCCCCCACCTTAATCCTCCCCCGGAAAGCACGGGGGAGGAAATAGAATCAAACTCTCCGCGGAAAGCACGGGGGAGGAAATAGAATCAAACTCTCCTCCGGAAAGCACGGGGGAGGAAATAGAATCAAACTCTCCCCCCGCGAGCAGGGGGGAGAAAATAGTAGAGTCTCTTTTATTTCTCCCCCCGTGCTTTTCGGGGGGAGATTAAGAGGGGGGCTCGCCCGCGGCGTTAAAAATTTAAGCCTAATCCTACGCTTGACCCAGCATCCTCGCCCGGTCTATAGTTTCCTTGGAAATATTTTTCCGTAGGGAGCCGTTTCAAACCGTTCCCTGCAAAATAGATTAAACGAGGAGTCATGATTATGGATATGGAAAAAATTTGGGCCGCGGTGCCCACCCTGAGCCTTCAATATTTTTTAAATGTCGTTGCCGCGGTTTTGATTTTTTACATCGGCCGCTGGGCGGCTGGGCGCGTGACGGATTTATTCGAGAAATTTCTTTCGCGGCAGCGCGTGGAACCAACGCTTACAAAATTTATTGTCAATCTTTCGTATTACGCCCTTTGGATTTTTGTTTTGCTGGCCGCATTGGGCCGGCTCGGAATTCAGACCGCGTCCTTTGTGGCCGTGCTCGGCGCGGCGGGGCTGGCGGTGGGGCTTGCACTCCAGGGGTCGCTTTCCAATTTTGCGGCCGGAGTCTTGATCATTATCTTCCGCCCGTTCAAGGTCGGCGACGCGGTCACAGCCGGAGGCATCACGGGAACCATAGACGCCATCCAGATTTTTGATACGGTCATCATTACCCCCAATCACGTGAAGATTATTTTGCCCAATTCAAAAATTACGGGAGATGCGATTCAGAATTTTACGGCGCTCGGCCGTCGCCGGCTTGAGGTGGTGGTGGGCGTTTCTTATGCGGATGATTTGAAAAAAGTCCGGCGCGTCCTTGAAGAGACGCTTGCGACAGACTCGCGCATTTTGAAAGATCCGGCCCCGGTCATCGGCGTCAAGGAATTGGCCGAGAGCAGTGTCAATCTAGTGGTCTGCCCCACGGTAAAAACAGCCGATTTTGGCCCTGTTTCCCTGGATATTTTTGAACGGATCAAAGAAGCTTTTGACCGAAATGGCATTACGATCCCGTTCCCTCAGCGCGAAGTGCGGCTCTTTCAGGAAGCTGTCTCAAAATAAAATCCCATTTGATGCATTCGCAGGGTACAGGCATGCCTGTACCCTACTACACGGAGATTATTTTTTTACGAAAATTTCTTTGATGAAACGAAAAGGCGCGAGCCAGGTCTCTTTTTTCTCCAGCGGCAGGAAAAGCAGGTAGGCGGCCGGTACGACGAAGAAAGTTAAAAGGGTCGAGACGGTGACGCCGCCGATAATGGCCAGGGCCATGGGGATGCGCGTCTCGGCGCCCGGACCCAGCGCCAGGGCCGGGGGAATGGCCGCTGCAATCGTGGCGACGGAAGTCATTAAAATCGGCCGGAAGCGGATCGGACAGGCTTGTTTGAGCGCCTCCACCGGGCCCATCCCGCGTTCGCGCAGCTGATTGGTAAACTCCACGAGTAAAATCGAATTCTTTTTCACAATTCCCATCAAAAGCAGCAACCCGATAAAACTAAAAATATTCAGCGATTTGTCCGTGGCCCACAGCACCAGAAAAGCTCCCGAAAGAGAGAAGGGCAGGGCCAGCAGCACTGTAACGGGATGAATGGCATGATTAAATTGAGACGCCAGCACCATGTACGAGATTAGAATGCCCAAAAGCAGCGCAAAAAGCAGGCTCTGAAAGGCTTCGCGGAATGTCTGGCTCGTGCCGCTCAGAACGATGCGGTAGCCCTCGGGCAAAATCTCATCAGCAATTTTTTGAACTTTGTTCATGCAATCGGACTGGGATTTGCCGGGAGCGACATTGGCAAAAAGGCCGATCGCGCGTTCGCGGCCGCGCCGTGTAATCGTCAGCAAGCTTGAATGTTCTTCAATGCGGGCCACTTCTGAAAGGCCCACCATTTCGCCGCGGTTATTGCGGATCAAAAGACTGGTCAGGTCCTCCGGGCGGAGGCGTTGTTCGGGCACAACGCGTAAGCGCACATCATAGCGGCGTTCGCCGGAGGTGTATTTGGAAATACGCACGCCTGCAATCAAGGCATTGATGGTGTCCGCGATGGCTTTGATGCTGACCCCATGCGTAAACGCTTTTTCGCGGTCCGGAAAAATACGCAGTTCGGGCATGCCTTCCAGATAATCCGTGTCCACGTCGCGGAAAAGATCGTCAGCCTTCATCCGCTCTTGAATTTTCTTTGAATAATCAGCCAGTTTTTCCCAATCTTGTCCCCGCACGGTAAACTCGATCGGATAACCGCGCTGAGCGGCAAATCCCCGGGTCGATAAATCCTGAAAAAAGGCCTTAAGGTCAGGTATTTTGTTGAATTCCGCGCGCATATAGTTCATGAGCTCTTCCTGCGTGGCGCGTTTGCCGGTCTTGGGGTCTTTCGGACGCTCTTTGGGTTTATGCAGGGAAAAAAACATAATGCCTTGATTGACTTCGCCGCCGGTAAAGCCTCCGATGAGAGAGAGGTAACGCCGGACCTCAGGCCGTGCCTGCGCAATTTCCTCCGCTTTACGAAAAATCGTATCGGTATAGGTAATGGAAGACCCAATCGGTGTCTGCAGGCGGGCCATGAAAGCACTTTGATCCTGCGCCGGCACAAATTCTTTGCGGATATGGGGGACCACCATCAGGCTGAGAACGAAGAAAACAATCGAACCCAAAAAAACAGTCTTTTTGAACCGGATCACGCTTCCAAGCGCGCGTCCGTAAGCGGCCGACATATTTTTGATGACGCTTTCAAACCCCCGGCCCAACCGGGTATGCCGTTCACCAACTTCCAGAAATTGGGAGCAGCGCATGGGCGCAAACGTCAAGGCTTCAAGCAGGGACAGGGCCACGGCCACGGTGATCGTAATACCGAACTGCATGAAAAACTTGCCGATGATGCCTTTCATGAAAGCCACAGGCAGAAAAATAGCGATGATGGCCGTTGTGGCCACGAGAGCGGCCAGGCCGATTTCTTTGGCGCCTTTTAGGGCCGCCTCGCGCTGGGTTTCACCTTTTTCGCGGTGGCGTACGATGTTTTCGAGCACCATAATCGCATCATCGACCACGATGCCGATCGAAAGCGTGAGCCCGAGCAGTGTGAAGGTGTTCAGTGTGAAATTGCAGAATTTTAGCACGAGAAACGTGCCCAAAATTGAAGTCGGAATTGCGAACAGAATGTTCATGGTCGAACTCCAGGAGCCCAGAAAAAACCAGCAGACCAGGGAGGTTAGAAGCGCCGAGAGAATCAAGTTGAAGTTGAGCTCATGGACGGAGTCTTCAATGTAAACCGTGCTGTCGAAATTGACGCCGATGTCATAGCCTTCAGGCAGGTCCTTTTGAATTTGGGCCATGCGCGCCCGTACGCTGCGCGCCACGGCCACGGAATTGTAGCCGCGCTGTTTGCGGATACCCAGGCCCACGGAGTTGCGTCCCATGGTGCGCGTGATGCGGCGCACGTCCGCCAGACCGTCTTCAATCGCGGCCACCTCGGTGAGAGGAATGGGCTTGTACATGGGCTGGCCGCCGCGGTAGTTGATCATGATTTTTTCAAAATCGGCAACGGTATGGGCCTCGCCCATGACGCGCACGTTGGCTTCGGTTTTTTCCGTTTCAAGTTTACCGGCCGGAATTTCAAGATGCTCGTTCTGAACGGCATCCATGACGTCGGAGACGGTCAGTTCATACGCTTGAAGTTTTTTAGCATCGACCCAGATGCGCAGATTGGGATCGGCATAACCGCTGAGAAAAACTTCGCTGACGCCGGGAATGGTTTTGAAACGGTCTTTGACATGCTTGTCCACAAATTCCATGAGTTCGCGCACGCTTCCGGTTTTTGTGGCCAGAGCGAGCCAGATGATCGGCTGGTCTTCCGGATTGCTTTTTTGAATAATCGGCGGATCCATATCGCGCGGCAGGCGCAGCTGGGCTTGGGACAATTTGCTTTGAACTTCCTGGAGCGCGGCATCGATGTCGCGCTCAAGATCAAACTCAAGAATGATTTCGCTCGAACCCTGACGTGTACTCGAAGACACTTCTTTAAGCCCCTCAACGCCGGTGACCGCATCTTCGATAATGTCGGCCACATCGGTTTCCATGACTTCGGGGGCCGCGCCCTCCCAGGCGGCGCTGATGTTGAGCACCGGAAAATCGACGTCCGGCATGCTGCCGATGCCCAAGTCTTTAAAGCAGATGAAGCCAAAAAACATAATGGCAATCATCAGCATCCAGGCAAAGACAGGCCGTTTAATCGCAATTTCAGATAGACTCACAGCAATCCCCCGAAGCCACCTGAAGGCGGCGGTAATCTTTTAAGAGTTCAAAATAAACTTCGTTCGAATCAAGCCGGGTCTGATTGAGATTTTGAAGCGCTTCAAGAACGTCCAGATTGGTGACAAGCGCCAGCAGATAGTCCTTTTTTTGAATGCGGTAATTTTCATCCGCTTCTTGGGTGGCCGCTTCGAGGGCTTGGTATTCTTCAAGCCGGGAACTCAGCGAGTCATAGGCTTGCTTGGTGTCCCGTTCACTTTCGCGTTCAGTGCGGGTTAGCGTCAGGCTGGATTTTTTACGGTCCACCAGAGCGGTTTTGATTTTGCTCAAAGCCTCTCCGCCCTGAAAAAGGGGCACGTTGACGGTGAGTAAAAGGTCCCAGTCGATCGCGGATTGAAATCCGTCGCGTTTTTCATACTGGTTGTGATCGAGCGAAACCGTCGGCCAAAGCTGGCTTTGAGCCACGACAATGTTGCGGTTCGCAGTTTTCACGGCGTAGCGCGCAGCCTCGACATCGGGCCGTTGCCCAGAAATAGTCAGGTATTCCGCCAGTTCTCCTGCGGCGGCTGGAAGAACGTTTTCAATTTCCATCCGGCGGCCCTCAAGGTTTTCACCTGTCAGAAATTCCAAGACTCTTTGCTCACGCCGGAGGTTTCCGCGCAGGCGTGCAAGATCGGCTTTGAGAGTGCTGATGCGCGTTCGCACGGTGATGACTTCGCTGATACGTGAACGGCCGATTTTTTCGCGCTTGGACAGATCGCCAGCGCGTTGCTCAAGAAGCTGGATGGTATTGGCGGTGATTTCAAAAGCCCGTTGGGACTGCAGAAAGGCATAAAAAGCACCGGAAACATCCAGAAAAAGAAGCTGTTCGGCGCGTTGATAGGTCTTCTCCCGCTGTTTACGCAGGCTGCCGGCCCCCGTCAAAGCGCCCAGTGATTTAAATCCCTGAAAAAGCGGCTGGTGAATCACGAATTTATCTTCACGGCTGTGCGGCCGGTTAAAAGAACTCGTTGCGCCCTCTCCTGAGCCGCCGCCCACGTCTTCCTGGCGGAAATCTTCAATGCGGAAATGGACATCGCCCAGGGCTTCGCTGGTCGCCTGCAGAAAATCCGCCCAGGTTTGGTCAATATCCGCTTTTTTTAGGGCTAGATCTTCGCTGCGTTTCAGGGCCAGGTGGTAGGCCTCCGGCAATGTCAACGGGGGAAGTTGCGCAGGAGAAATTTCAATCGCCGTTGGAGTTTCAGGCGGCCTTGAGCCCATGGCATGGGCCAGCGGCATGACACAAAGAAGAGTTAAGATGAGCGCACTCGACAAAGATAAACGTTTAGCAAATTTGTCATTCTGAGTCCGGCGAGGTATTTGTAACGGACGAAGAATCCCGGTTCTGAGATCCTTCGCTGTGCTCCCGTCACAAAGGCAGCGGCGGGCAAGCAGGATGACAGGCTGTGCTAGTTGCATTTTTCGGTGCCTTTCATCAGAGCATCGATGCTGGATGAAATATTTTTATAGAACGAGGTAATCATCGTTTGTCCCGAAACATTAAAACGGCTGAAGCTTTGCAGCAAGATTTTAAGAATCGCGTCCTGAGTTTGTTTCACGGCGCGGAGGCCTTTGGCCTGGATTTCAAGCAGCTGCACCCGGCGGTCAGAAGGATGGGGTCTGCGGCGTACGAATCGGTTGTTTTCCAGGCGGTCCGCCAGGCTTGTAACGGCGGGTTTGGTGATATAAAGCCGGCGCGACAATTCAGTCATGGTCAGGGGACGGGCGGCCGCGGTCAATTCGGAGAGCAATGCATATTGCGCAAGGCTCAAGCCTTCATGCGTCAGCAGGCAGGCATAAAGACGCGAAAATTTGGGCTGCGTCTGGCGGAAATTATCGACAAAGTCTTTTTCGGATGAGCGCATGGAAGTCCCTTATATGGTTCAATGCCTTAACTATTAAGCATTTGAATTATATCCAGCGGGAATGGAAAAAGCAAGAGGGAGGAATGCTTGGCGTTTAGCGCCGGGTGCGGGTTTTCCCCCCTCTTAATCTCCCCCCGGAGAGCACGGGGGGAGAAATAAAAGAGGTTCTACTATTTCCTCCCCCGTGCTCTCCGGGGGAGGATTAAGGTGGGGGAAGTAGCGTGAATTCGCACAAGGCGTTAGCGTTTAGAAAAGCAGAAAAAAACATGCGCGGCGGCGACACTTGCTATGCTAAATGCTCTCTTCATTGAATGGCAATTTTCTTAGCTTCGGCCTCAGCCACTGCGGCTTTGGGCAGCCGGATCGTCAGCACGCCGTTTTTATAATCCGCGGCAATCTTGGAGTCATCGACCGGCCCGGGCAGGCGCAAGCTGCGGGCAAAGGAGCCATAGCTGCGTTCCTGCTTAAAAACGCCGCTTTGATCATCGGAAGTCTGGGATTCGCTTTGACGCATGCCTTGGATCGTCAGAATATCGTCGCGCACCGTGATGTCGATTTTGTCTTTATCCAAGCCCGGCAAATCGACCTTGACCACGTAATTGCCTTCTTTTTCTTCCAAGTCGACGGTGGGCATAAAATCAAAAGCATCCGCACCACCAAAGAAATCACTCATGGCCGGTCCAGCCGACATCCACTGGCCTAGCATCCGGTTCAGATGCTCTTCCAGCCGCCCCATGGAATCCGCAGCATCTGCAAAAAGAGGGTCATAGGCTTGATGGAAACTGCGGGTGTAAGGAGTGGTAGGCTTGCGCGCGCGCGGCTGCGACGTGCCATAGACAGCCGGATTAACCGCGGCTATACCGGTTTCAGCGCGGCCGTTGTCTTTACGCGTGAGATAATAAATGACTGCCGCTGTTTGCGCGGTCAAAAGCAGAATGAGAAAAATAATAAGGGCCGTCAGCCATTTATTTTTTTTGCGCGAAGAATCATCTTGGGATGAAGAATAGGGTTCCATATAAATATTCTCTCTCTTTGGTAGGATAACTTCAAGTACGGTGTTTTAGATCGTTCTTGTGCATGATGTATACAGAAGTGTGTCCTATGTCCTGTGTCTTAGCCCGGCCTGACTTAATTTTAGTTACCGTTTCAAAGCCATTCAGGCTATATTCAGGCATGAAAATCATCCTTACAGGAGCCACGGGATTTATCGGCAAGCCGCTGGCGCTGAAGCTTTCCGCCGCAGGCCATCATCTGGTTATTTTAACGCGCGATCCTGCACTTTTGCCCTGGCGCGTCACGCCCAAGCTTCAAGTTTTGCAGTGGAACGGCCAATCCATCGGAAAATGGTCTGCGGCCTTTGAAGGTGCGGATGCAATCATCAATTTGGCCGGCGAACCTATTGCGGCCAAACGCTGGACGCTGGAACAAAAAATAAAATTATTGAAAAGCCGCATTGATGCCACGCGTACGATGGTGCAGGCCACTGAAGCCGCCAAGATAAGACCTAAGGTTTTAATCAACGGCTCTGCAGTTGGTTTTTATGGCCCCGTGGTAGAAGGGGACGTTGCTGAAGATGCGCCGTGCGGCGATGGTTTTTTGGCCAGCCTTTGTGAAGCCTGGGAAAAAGAAACAGAGCCGTTAAAAAATTCAGGTGTGCGTGTGGTCTTGCTGCGAACGGGCGTGGTCTTGGAGCGCGGCGGCGGGGCGCTGGCCAAGATGGAGTTTCCATTTAAGATTTTTGCCGGCGGTCCGCTGGGCTCCGGCAAGCAATGGTTTCCCTGGATTCATCGCGACGACGAATTTGGCCTGATCGAATTTGCCCTCACCCATGAGGATATTTCGGGGCCGCTCAATGCCACGGCGCCCGATTCTTTGAGGATGACCGATTTCTGCAAAGCCCTAGGCCGCGCCATGCACCGTCCCAGTTGGGCGCCTGTTCCAGCATTCGTCCTGAAAATCCTGCTGGGGGAAATGTCCACGATGCTTCTAACCGGCCAGAAAGCTATCCCGCAAAAAGCCACGCAATGTGGCTACGTTTTCAAATATCCGACCGCTGATCAAGCCTTAAAAGCTATTTATAACCTTCAGGGCTGAAAAATCCACTGCTCCTAATTGCCTTCTGTCCAATTATTTATTCCTGGTCTAAAGTCTCTATTTATATATAATTAATAAATTTAATATTATTAATTTAAATATAATTAACGTTTGCACATATAGTGTTAATTCGTTAATATTTAGGTGGGATCGTGATCAGAACCTTTGGCGATAAGCTGACGGAATGTGTTTATCACGGCAATTTAACACGCCGCGAAATTAGACAAATCCCGCATGAAATTTTAAAAACAGCGGCTCGCAAGCTGGATTTACTTAACGCGGCCATCGAACTTCGTGATTTATTCAGTCCATCGGGTAACCGCTTAGAGAAACTCAGCGGCGATTATCAAGGGCATTACAGTATCCGGATCAATGATCAATTTCGAATTATTTTTCGTTACATCGAAGGGCATGCCTACCATGTGCGTATCGTCGATTATCATTGAAGGAGAATTGAAATATGATTCCTGAAAACAGAAAACCTGTTCATCCTGGCGAGATTCTATTCGAAGAGTTTTTGAAGCCCAAAAAGATGACTCAGGCGGAACTTTCTCGAAAAATGAAGGTGTCTATACAAAGAATCAATACATTGATTTGCGGCAAACGGAATGTTTCGCCGGAGACGGCGATTTTGCTTTCCGGAATTTTTGATACGACGCCGGATTTTTGGATGAATCTGCAAATGCAGTACGACCTCTATTTTGCA
>JAHFHF010000037.1 GCA_023247055.1 Candidatus Omnitrophota bacterium | reverse complement strand
GTGATCACCCGCCATTTAGGGACGTTCATAGGCCACAACAAGATAATCGGGCGAGCAAACTAAAACATTGGATTTGAGCTCCTCGAGGTCTTTGACAAAGGTAGCCCTATAGCGCTCTGCTTCCAGCACCCCGGCTATCGTAACGGCTTTTTTTGACGTGATTAAATCAAACAGAAATACGTGCCAACGCGGCGGCGCAGATAAAATGCGTTCGACTTCTTTTAAAAACTCATTCAACTCAAAGGGCTTAGAGATAAAGCCATCGATTTCGATTCTTCTAAAAATATCCTGAAGATTGCTTCTAGCAGTCACCATAAGCACTGGGACACGCGAGCGGCCACGTTCCGTGCTGATATCAGAGAAAAACTCCAATCCGCCTTTTTGAGGCATTTCGACGTCAAGCGTGATGAGATCCGGTTTCTTTTTTCTAAACAATTTCAGCCCTTCTACCCCATTATTGGCTGTGAAGACTTCGTAATTGTTCTTCTCAAGATAGGTGCGCATGAGCGTCGTAATGTGAACCTCGTCATCAATACACAGAATACATTTTTTTTCATGGCGCTCCTCCAACGCAGCGTCTTTTTCTCGCCCTCGGTTTAGGATGCATTTTCATGGTTAAGCACTTCGCTTTTTGTCATTGAATTGACAGCGACAACGAGTTCAATTCTTGAAAAAGGTTTTAACAAGGAAATGGCAGAACTTCCCTTAAAAAAAGAATCGAAGTTCTTCACAAACTCAGTCGAGCCGGTGATAAAAAGAAAATGATCTGCCTGCTTTGGCTTCAACGCTTGGATTTTCTTGAATAATTCGATGCCATCAAGCTTTGGCATCCGATAATCACATAAGACAATGTCATAATCCTGCTTTTTCAGCATATCGAGCGCCACTTCACCATCAAAGGCGGTATCGAGCTTGTAGTTTTGATTCTCAAAAAAAGTCGCGATGAGTTTCCGTATAGGCTCATCGTCTTCAACGACGAGAATTTTAGAGCCGGCCGGAAGCCTGAAATGCGCCTCCTTCGGCCGTTCCGTAGGAGTTTGTGCCATTTCCCCATTACCCTTCAAGGGCAAGTCAATGAAAAATACGGTTTCTTTTCCAAGTACACTTTCAACCGAAATCACGCCTCCGTGATCTTTGACGATCCCATAGGAAAGACTTAATCCGAGTCCCGTGCCTTTTCCGATTTCCTTGGTCGTGTAAAACGGGTCAAATATTTTCGGAAGAATTTCTTTCGGAATCCCTAAGCCGTTATCCTTGAAGGATAATTGCAGCCTGTCTCCTGCCGCACGCACCTTAATTTCAATCATCCGTTCGTGCGAAATTCTTTCTAACACCTGGCAGGCATTGACCAGAATATTGGTAAACACCTGCTGCAACAATTTGGGATCGGCATAAAACGAGACCGGACTTGCGGGAAAATCCTTACGGACATTAATTTTTCCTTTCTCTAACTCTATGCCAAGCCCGCGAACGGTCTCCTCGATTAAGCAACAAGGATCAACACACTGATAGCTGGGTTTCTTACGCCGCGCGAATAGCAGCAGATCCCGGACGATTGCGTTGCAACGCAGCGCTTGTGAATGGATGATCGGCAGATGCTGGTGAATCTCTTGAATGTCGTGGCTTCCCAGAGCCAACTGAGAGAAGCCAATGACCGAGGTAAGCGGATTGTTCAACTCGTGGGCCACTCCGGCGATTAGACGGCCGATGCCCGCAAGTTTTTCAGATTGAACGAGTTCGGCCTGGGTACTTTTGAGGTTGTGATAGAGCTTTGCGTTTTGAATGGCCAGTGCTGCTTGAGAAGCAAACACGGTAGCGCTTTGCAAATCGTGGAAATTAAAATTGGTTTGATTCTTTGTCCGGTTCAGGTTCAGAATTCCCAGAAGTTCCCCCTGGCATAAGAGAGGGCAGACGATTGAAGATTTGATGCGGGTGTTTGTTGTTAGCCCCTGGAACTCAGAGTATTTATCCAGGCCATTGATGAGGAGTTTTGCCTGTTTTTCCTGCGCAACCACACCTGCAATACGCTCACCCATTTCAAGCTGAACCTCCGGAGACACTTCATCAGAGAGCCCACGGCCGGCCGCGATTGCGAGCTTGTTTTGTTCGTTCAAAAGCATGACGGAAGCTTCATCAGCGCCAAGCACCTTTTCCATCCTCTCTAAAATAATCTCAAGTAAGCTGTCCAGCTCAATCGTAGTAAAAACGGCATTGCTGGCTTCGTAAAGCGCAACCATCGTTTTTAATTTCTTTTTCTCAAGCGCCTTTTCGACCATATTGGTCAACTCATCCAGATTGTAAGGTTTCAGAATAAAATCATAGGCGCCTTTTTTCATGGCGCTAACAGCGGATTCAACGGTGCCATGCCCTGTAGCCAGGATAACTTCGAGTTCTGCATCCAGGCTTTTTAGATTTTCAAGCAAAGTCAGCCCATCCATTTTCGGCATCATTAAATCCGTAATCACAAGGTCAAATTTTTGTCCCTGCATGGTGTCAAGGGCTTCCTGACCGTTACTGGCGACAACCACCTGGTAACCCTGCCCTCCCAATTCCGTCGATAGCAAGTCTCTCATCCCGAGCTCGTCATCGACAACAAGAAGCCGGGTATTGGCTCTATCCGTAATCATAAGAGACGGCCCTCCTTTTCATGAACCTTGAGATGCATGCGGATTTTTTTCTTTAAAACCTCGAGATCAAAGGGTTTCACCATAAATTCGTCGGCCCCCAAAGCTAGAAATTTTTTCTCTACTTCGGGATCATTTAATGCGCTGATAGCGATAATTTTTGTCTCCCTTAATTCCGGAAATTGGCGGATGAACTCGCAGACATGATAGCCGTCTAAGCCGGGGAGCATAAGATCAAGCACGACAAGATCCGGCCTGAAACTGTGGGTTTTCCAGCCGGCCACGAACCCTTCGCCGGCTTCTTCGATCAGAACGTCTTTAAAATCCTGCCCCAGCATCCAGCGGATCATGGCCCTGATTTCGGCTTCATCATCCACAATCAGAATGCGCTTTTTATCATCGGCGGATAATTCACTGGGGATGGGAAGATTTAAGTTTCTTAAAAATTGGACGAGATCCGTTAAACGGACGCGGTTATGTCCGCCGGCAGTTGTCGAAGCAGGAAGCCGGCCCGCATGAATCCACCGGATCACCGTTCCCTGGGCGACCCGGCAGATCTTCGCAACTTCCTGGGTTTTGATCAATTTTTCCATTGGCATCCTCCAATCAAACCCTAGCAGGTTTGTGAAGGATATCAAGATTGTGAAGGAAATAAATTTTGTAAAATTAGACTTCTTAAAAAGATCGCAGAAAATTTAACTATTGATAAACAGAGAGGTTAAAAAAGGCAGGCTAAATCAGGCGAGAAATTTCAAATCGATAAGAGATGCTGCATGGCGCTTACGAGCTGCTGGCTTTCAAAGGGTTTTTTTAAGCAAAGAAGCGCTCCCATCCCGCTCTCCAGGGCTTTTTCAACCTTTTCCTCGAGCGCGTATCCTGTGATAAAAATAGCCTTTTGGGCCGAATTCTCACGCCGGTAAGTCTGAATGAGGTCAATCCCATCCAGCTTGCCCGGCATACGGACATCCGTGATGATAAGATCAAAGGTATCCCGATGTAGAAGCCGCTGCGCTTCTTCTGCGCTGCCCACGGTTACCACTTCGCAATCCGGAGAAGACAACTCCAAGGAAAGCAAATCCCGCCAGCCAGGTTCGTCATCGGCAATGAGAATCTTCACTTTTTGAGTTTTTGCGGTCATGATTTCTCCTGCTGTTGGATGATCGGATTTATCCATTGGAAAGCAAAGGTAAAAAAATGCGAAAAACGGACCCCTTACCCGACTCACTCTCAAGCGAAATCCGGCCGAGGTGATTTTGGACAATTTCATAGACCAGCGAGAGTCCCAACCCCGTTCCTTTCCCTATTTCCTTGGTTGTAAAAAAAGGGTCGAATATTTTCTTGTGCAATTCCTTGGGAATGCCTGACCCCGTATCCCGGATCTCAATAACGGCTCCGGCAGTGCCGTCCTGATTTGATTTCTGCAAACAAACCGTGAGGCGGCCTCCCTGGGGCATGGCGTCAATCGCGTTATTGCAAAGATTCACAATCACCTGCTGGATTTGGGTGCGATTCACCGTGATGCGCGAAACTTCCGAGAGCTCCCTTACTAGCGTCACGTTCTTGACACTGCTCTGGGCTTGAATCAAAGTCAAAGCGCTTTCGACGGTTTCTTTGAGATCTAAAGATTCTTTTTCCGTCTTCCCGACGCGCGAGAAGGTCAACAACTCCTGGACCAAATTTTTACACCGGATCGCTTCGCGCTCAATCGACTTCACAGGCATTTCCAGCGGATCACCAGGCTGGACTCGTTTTGCGATGTTCTGGGCAAACCCCAAAATAATTCCCAAAGGATTATTGATCTCGTGCGCCACGCCGCTGGCCAGTTGTCCAATAGCCGACATTTTTTCAGATTGCATGACTATGGTTTCCAGTTTCTTTTGTTCTTCGATATTCCTGCCCATCTGTTCAAGCGCCAGATTTAATGCCCCCGCCATTCTACCCACTTCGTCTTTGGAGTCGATTGTTAACCGCGTCCCTAAACGTCCCTTTCCAAGATCGTCCGCCAAGAGAACAATTCGCTCCAAGGGATCGGTAATATTCTTTGCGACGATAAGGCTAAACATCGCGGACAGAAGAATCCCGATAATCGACAGGGCCACGGCGATTTTCCTAAGCGACGAAACCATTCTTTCAGCGGCTTGCTTGCCGTCCTCTGCTTTCTCCTGCACCCTTTCGACAAGAGCATTCGCATCTTCCGTAAATTGCTTAAAACGTCCCGCTTGAACACCCAGCGCCAAATTCGCCGCTGTCTCGATGTTTCCTTGAAAAACGGCCGGGATAATTTCATCATCCCGGGTGCGGCGAAATGCCTCCCAAATTTTTTGAATGGCCCGGAGTTGCTCGTTTTGCAAAGGGTCTTGTTTCGAGGTTTTTAGATATCGGGCAAGCGTTTGATCGATTTGAATTGCAATGGCCTGAAGTTGTTCCTGCATCTTTTTCTTTTTTGCCAAATCAGGCTCATAGATCATGGCGACTAAAATGGCGCGAGATTCCATAAGGTCAGCCTTAAGCTTGGTCAACTCTTTGACAGGGATTAAACGATCTTCATACATCGAGCGCATCTCTTGATTGACCCGTGACATTCCATACTGGCCGATCCCCATAATCCCGGCGGAAACCGCAATCATAATCACGCTTCCCAAAAAAAGCTTTGTGCTGACTTTGAGATTTTGAAGCCCCAAGGATGGCATCTGCATTCCGTCTCCCAAGCTCAACCCTGCAAAATCGGCAATAAAACGTGAAAAGTTGTTCCCTTGCCCGTTTCTGTGTCAAAAAAGATTCGGCCTTGATGATTTTCCACAATTTCGTGCACGAGTGAAAGGCCAAGCCCCGTGCCTTTGCCAATTTCCTTGGTTGTAAAAAAAGGGTTGAATATAGTCGAGTGAATTTCAGGAGGGATTCCTTGTCCTGTGTCCTGGATTTGAATTTCCACCCAGTCCCGGCTTTCTGATTTCACCGGTTTCAAACAAACCGTAAGGCGTCCGCCTTGAGGCATCGCATCAATCGCATTGTTGCAAAGGTTTACAATAATTTGCTGAATTTGAGTCCGGTTGGCCTCAATTCTTGGCACGTCTGAAAGCTCTTTTGCCAGCATAACTTTTTTCACATTGGTTTGAGCCTGCACCAGGGAGAGAGCGCTTTCAATAGCCTCTTTTGGATCCAAAGATTCCTTTTCCGTCTTCCCCACTCGCGAAAAAGTAAGAAGTTCCTGGACCAGATTCTTGCACCGGATCGCCTCGCGTTCGATGGATTTCAGCGGCAGTTCAAACGGATCACCCGGTTGAATACGTTTGGCCAGATTCTGGGAAAATCCCAGAATGACGCCGAGAGGGTTGTTAATCTCATGCGCCACACCTCCCGCAAGCTGCCCAATTGCCGCCATTTTTTCAGACTGGAATATTCTCTGCTCCAGGACTTGACGCTCAACTTTGCTATACTTACGCAGTGTCATTATCACCAAAATAAATCCCGCAAGTGTCAAGGCCGCGAGAAAACTCACCATGAAAGCGGTCCCCCTCAGGCCTTCTTTGCTTTGATTCACCGCCGCTTCCAGCGGGATCACGACTTCGAGAGCGCCCCTCACATCGCCCACTTTCCAGTCTCGTTTCGGACTGTCCGGATGCGTGTTGTGGCAGGCTACGCAGCTTTCTCTCATCCGGTCAGCGGTCACATAACGCAGGGACCGCTGCCCCTGAAAATCCTCCAGCCGGTAAAAAGATTCGTCGGGGTGACCACTCAGATAGGCCAGCGCCTGTCTCTCAAAATCATCCTGAGAACTTTCGAGCTTGCGCCATGGAAAAGGATAGTTGCTATAGAGCCGTGTTTTTACCCCAAGTTCATTTCCTCCGATTCGCTTTCCCAATTCCATGCTGAAAGTCGCGGGAAGAGGAATTGCTCCCGGTTTGTTCAAATAATCGTGAGTGACCTCAATTCCAAGAGGCCGGACTCGTTCCACCACTTCGCTGGTATAGAGGGTACGAAATTCCGCAAGCATTTTGGAAACCCTGGAACCCGCTTGAAGCGCTGTCATTTGGACGAGTTTCTTCGAAAGGCTGGAAATATACCAATAAAGAGTTCCCGATCCGGCAAAAATAAAAATAGCCAGGACCAACACAACCCATCGGAAAGAAAAAGATTTTTTCGACTTCATTTTCTCATAGTTCCTGCTGGAAATCTCTCCCAAGCGCCTCTTTCAAAACACGGAGGACATCTTCCATATCCACCGGTTTGAAAAGACAAGCGACGATTCCCTCTTTTTCGGCTTCCTTCTCCTTTTGATGTTCAGGGTCGGAGCTGCTGGAAAAAATAACTACTTTTTGTTCCGGCCGGATCGCCTTGATTATTTTAAGCGCTTCCGGGCCGGTCATCTCCGGCATATGAACATCCATCATAATCAAATCATAAGGGCTCTGCTTAACCCGCTGTACCGCTTCTTCACCGTTACAGACGCACGTCACTTCCATGCCTACGGGCTGAAGCATATAGGTAAAAAGGTCCCGGTAACCTTGTTCATCATCGGCAATTAGGATTTTGAGGGCCATAGTTTATGGAAATTTCCTTACTTAAAAGTATCGGCAAACTTGGCGGAAGGGATAGTCAAAAAAGGGGTGAAACTTTTTTTTAATTCAATTTTTTCTTACAGCGAAAGCATTCCACGGACAAGCTGACGATAATTTCTTTGCAGTGCGGGCAGCGTTTATAGCCCTCAGCGAGGGGCCGGCGAGCCTCCCGCCAGGAAGCTAACATCTCTCCAAGGCCGGCGGCAATGCCGAGCGCGAGAAAAACCGCGGCGGTGGTGTACCGGTTCCAGCCCCACGGCAGGCCAAAGGCCAAATCATAAATCCAGCATCCATAGGCCAGCCATACGCTCCAATAAAGGGCCAGCAGGCTGAAACCCAGCGAACGGTAGAACTCCATGCCGGCCAGCGATGCCAGCACCAGCAAAACTCCGCCCCCAAAAATGACGGCTACAAAAAAAAGATTTAAAATCCGGTCCTGCGGTTCAGGATGCGTCACATAGCGTAAAAGCTGTTCGTAAGGAACGCGCACCCGGATTTCTTTTTCGCGCTCCTTAAAATTCACGCCCCGCGTGCGCAAAAGTTCATAGGCATAACGGCGCAGCGTATGAAATTCATTCCATTTCAAAAACTCGCGGTCGAAATCGGCGTAAGTCCGGCTGCCCAGCAGGTACTCTTCAAAGTAACGGTTCGCGGAGGCAGTATCTCCGGCGGCATTGCGCGTAACGGCCTGGATCAAGACCGCAAAACTGTTTTCGGGATAAATACCGCGCGCCTCTTCCAAAAGCTGCATAATTTCTTTTTCCGTTTTGACGGAGTTCATGGAAAAAGCGGCAGGTGTCAGCGGCCCGCGGGTCAGCATGTCCAGCGGCTGTGCCGGGACCTGACGGCGCGAGGCCAGCAGCCGGAGCGCCCCGGCTGTTTTCTCAAGCGAATCATTCATGGCTTTAATTTTAAACGGACGGCGTGAAGCGCTTTCCTGCAGTTTGATGGCGGCCGCGGTGATGATGGCCCCGAAGCGCTCTGAGGAGTCGGCCTTGTCTTGCGGCGTGGTGATCGAGCCGGTGGCCAAGACAAAAAGCGAAAAAATGAATGTAAGGAGATTCATACGGCAGTGATTTTATCCAACGGTTCCCAGTTTTCCAGCGCAGAATTTACGGCTTCACCCAAAATACGGTAGCCCTGAGGATCGGGATGCAGGCCGTCCTTTGTGCGGGCCAAACGCGGCGGATTGTCCGGTGCACGCATGACGCTAAACGTATCGCAGAAGCCCAGTCCGTTTTGCTGAGCGTACTGCGCGATCCAGGCATTGACCGCCTGAAGCCGTTCAAATTTTTCGGGAGTAATTTCCCGGTAAGGCAGAATGGTCAACGCCATCAAAGGCAGGCCGCGCCGGCGGATATTTTCATAAAGCGCCTGAAGATTCTTGAGGATTGTTTCCTGCGGATAACCGCGGTAAACATCATTCACGCCTGCCATTAAGATGACCATCGCCGGCTGGGCTTGATTCAATTCAGCCTCAAGCCGGACAAGAATATCGGCCGTGGTCTGGCCGGAAATTCCGCGGTTGAGAATGCGCCACTGCGGATGCTTTTGCCGGATCCAGTAAGCGTATTGGCTTTCAGGATTGCCGGCGCCGGCCGGCGGCACTTCGGCCGGCGAGCGGAAAGCCGGTGCCCCGGCCGTAATGGAATCTCCCAGCGCGAGGATCGTGACTGCAGGCTCTGCGGCATGGCCCAGCGCGGATAAACTCATGAAGAGTAAAAAGAATTTAAGGCCGCGGCACGCCAAATTAGAAGGACTTCAGTTTGCCGGCCAGACCGCCGGCCAGCGATGAGGCTTTCGCTTTGACCGCAGAGGCCGCTTCCTTGGCCCGGTCTTCGGCTTTGGCTGCAAGTTCATCCGCATTTGTCACGTCTTTTAAGCCGCCGGTGCGGGCCGCGATTTCTTCAAGCGATTTTCCGGCCAGATTACCGGCCATTTGGACTGAGGAGTCCATCAGGCCGGACACGCCGGACTGTAACGCCCCAAGGTCGAAACCAGTAATGGCCGCAATCGACGTGCTCATCAGCGCCTTGGCTACAATCAGCTGCACCAGCGCATTCGGGTCGGTGATGTTGAAAAATGTTTCGGCCAGATTGATCTCAAACGTGCGTACCGACGGACTGCCGCTGGAATAATCTTTAAAAAGCACATGCCCGACTTTCAGCGTAAAGCTGTCGATTTGAATATCCGTTTTGACGGGCGGCTTGGCCGGTTCCGTGGTTTTGCCGGCACGCGGCTGTTCACCCAAGGCGCGCAGGCGGTCGAGGTTCAACTCGCCTTTTTCATTGCGCACCACGGCAAATTCCTCGAGCGCAAAGCGCAGTTCCGGAAGATGGATTTTGCCTTTCATGAGAGCCGCCAGGTCGTAAGCCACATAAATTTCGGGAATGTGCGCCATGGTTTCTTTGGGAAAGCCTGACGGGTTGTAAATTTTCATGTCGTCAATTTTGACGAATTGGCCCGCGAAATTCAGGTCAATGCCGTGCATCTTGAGCGGCATTCCGGTGACTTTTTCCACGCCCAGTTCGATCAGCCCTTTGGCAATGGCATTTTTAGCGAAGTAAAGCGCTGCAAGGAGAACCACAAGGAGAAGAAAGAAATTGAGGATTTTTTTCATGCATGCCTCCCGAAGTTAGAAACCCTGGCCAAATTATAATAAATGGCCTGCCGAAAGCAATGGGGAAAGTGCCTGTGAGGGTTTTCAGAGGCCGCCGGCAAGTCTATTTTCTTTTTGTCATTGCGAGCCCGTCAAGGTTTAAGGGGCGAGGCAATCTCAAGGCAATCAGATTGCTTCAGCCTCAGTGGTTCGCTGCTTCGCAATGACAACGCTTAAATGGAGTGGCGGATTGCCTGATCCCCGACAAAAGCATTCGGGGATGACCGCGATTACGCGGTCACTTTCTTGAGGAGATGGTGCTTGATGCAGAGTTTGATAAGAACTTCGAGCAGAATGTCCAGGTCGGTCGGCTTGGCGATAAATTTATGGCCAAGTTTTTTGGCGCGGTCGATTTCACGCGACTCGGTCACACTGGTATAAATCACAAAATCGCGCGGGCAATGCCCCTCGCCCGATTTAAAACGCTGGATCAGTTCATCGCCCCACATGCGCGGCATGCGGATATCCACAATCGCAAGGTCCGGTACAAATTCTTTAGAAACACGCAGGGCTTCTTCGCCGGAGGTGACCCACTGCACTTTAAAATCCGCGCCGTGCGAATCTTCAAAGAGCGCTTCGCTGAGAAGTTCGCAGACCTGCTGTTCGTCATCGACAATCAGAATGCGCGCGCAAGGAATCACATTGGGGTCCAGAATCACCGCCGATTTATCCAGGATCTGCCGTTCCATGACAGAATCGACGCGGTGATAAAGTTCTTCCAGACTGTAGGGTTTAGCCATAACGGCTTCAATGCCCAGCGTCAAACATTCTTTTCTTTTTTCTGCGTGGGCGGTCAACATAATGATGGGCATGGAAGGATGCATTTTATGCACCGACTTCAGAATCTCCAGGCCGCCCATGCCCGGCATTTCGGGGTCCAAAATCATCAAATCAATTTTAGCGCCGTATTCTTGAATCTGCTTCAAACCCTCCATGCCGTTTGCGGCACTTAAGATTTCATAACCTTTGGGCTGAAAAACCCGGGCCATAAACCAAAGAAGATTGGGTTCCTGGTCTATGATTAAAATCGTGCCGCGATGAGATGGATATAACGTCATAACAGACCTCAGCTGGGTTAGGAAAGATCCACTTCAGTATTAGGGACCTGTCCCTGTTAAACAAGTATGCCCTTATGAAGGGGGGAAATTCAAGCGGCAGGTTATGGGCGGCCTGAAACACCACCCATCACGGGCCTAAGGAAGCCCGTGTAAGTGTTAGGCCTGAAAGCCCATGTTCAGGCACTACCCATCACGGACCAAGGAAGCCCGTGTAAGTGTTAGGCACTTTCAACGCGTTCCAAGGCGGAGAGTTCGCCCAGAAGAACTTCCCGCCCCAGTTCGATGCTGCTGTCAGGCAGCTTCACAAGGATCAATTTGCCGCGCGGAATCGTCGTATTGCACCATTGATAGATCCATTCCTTCGGCGATTGCTGTTTATAATTGCGCGCCAAAAACCAGCGCGCGACACCTGCGGCCTGCGGGGCCGGAAAATGGAAACCATCATAGATAATTTCCACTTTAGACTGGGCAAAGCGGTCAATCAGAAAAAGTAATTTTGAAAGATTGTTCTTAGCGCGGCGCTGGTATTGGCGGTAAGCCATGCTTTGTTCAAGCGGTTGAAACCCCTCATACAAATTGCCTTTTTTGCTGTCCGGTTCTGCGGCCGGGGTATCCGCAAGCACGGCCGGCAGCATGGAACAAACGAGCGCGGCAACGAGGCCATATCCGATCCAGGGGCGCGTAACCAAAATTCGAAACTTCATCAAGTTAACCTTGCGGAATGATACCGGTCAATTCGTTTTTCAAACAAGGGGCCAAAGTGCGTCCGTCGATGTCGCAGCTTGCCCGGATTACGGCTTTTTTAAGTCCGCCCACGCAAAGCAGCGTTGTTTTGAGCGTTTTGTAACCCGTTTCGCGGCATTGTTCAACAAAATAAAGTTCGGTACGGCCCGGCTGTTCCGAAACCGGGGTCAGGACCGGATACGGGCAATAAGCCGCGGGAATATAAATTTCTTTGGGGTCCAGCTGGTAAGTTTTTGAAGAAAAGGCGCCGCCTTCGCTGAAATCCTCTACAAAACGGCGGCAATCAGCCGCCAAGACCGGGCGGGCAAAAACAGCCAACGCTGCCGAGAGAAAAAAAAGGCGCAAAAACATGCAGATTTATGCTTTCCGGACGGTTTCCAAATGGGCGCGGATGCGCGCGAAGAGCACCGGCACATCCAGCGGTTTGACCACGTAGTCATTGGCCCCCATATCAAGGGCCAGCACAATTTCGGAACTTTGATCGTTTGCCGTGACCATCAAGACCGGCAGATCCTTCTTGGGATGCTCTTTACGGATGTTTTTCAGGGTTTCAAGGCCGTTCATCACCGGCATTTCAATATCGAGGAGGATAATATCAAAATGTTTTTCGCGCATCAAGCTGAGAGCTTGTTCGCCGTCCATGGCCGCTTCAGGCAGAAAACCCTGCTGGGCCAGAATGTGCGCCAAAAAATGACGCGTCATTTCATCATCATCAACGACCAGAATTTTGGCCGACATGGATTCTCCCGGGTTAAGTACCGGCTGATTTTGGATATTATACGCATACCAGCGCAGTTACTCAAAGCATATCGCCTGCAGGGATTTCCCGCAAATTTTTAAATCCGCACGGGTTCCCAAACCCCGTCTTTTTTTAGGCTATTTTAAAGTCGTATCCCCGCCTGCCGCGGGAACTCTTGACACATTGGCCGTTCCGCCGCCATACTTTTCATGATGGCCTCCGATTTACAGCAAACCGCCCGTATCTTTAAAGCCTTTGCCGATCCGACACGGCTGCGCCTGCTGGTTTTGCTGGAACGCGAAACGCTGTGCGTGATGGATCTCGTCACGATCCTTGCGCTGCCCCAGCCTGCCGTTTCACGGCACCTGGGTTATCTCCAGCGCGCGGGCCTGGTCACGGCCCGCAAAAAAGGACTGTGGCGGTTTTACAGGCTTGCGTCCAAAACACCGCTTTTAAACCCCCTCAAAACCCTCCTCAAAAACTCCAGCGGCTCCGCTCTTCAGCGGGACCAAAAACACGCGGCCATTCTGCGCCGCAAAGGCGGCTGCTGCCCGAAATAGTCTTGAGTCTTGAGTCGTCCGTCTTGGGTTGTGAGCAGAAGCTGCAGGGCGGGTTCACAACCTGCCTAGCATCAGCATGATTTGAAATCCATAGCCGGTTTTTTCTTCCTTGATATATTTGCTTAGGCGAATATAATAATCCCATGTTTTCCGGAATTCTAAAAAAATCAGCCGCTGAAGCCTGCGGTACATTTGTGTTTATGCTGATCGGCTGCGGCGCAATCCGCCTGCATGCCCTGCAGCCGGATGCGATGCCCGCAATGCTTATCCCTGCGCTTTTCGGATTAGCGATCTGCGTCATGATTTTCACTCTCGGTCCCGTTTCAGGCGCGCATTTTAATCCCGCCGTAACGGCCGCCTTTGCAGTGACGGGACGATTTCCGCTCCGGCAGATGCCCTGGTATTGGGCCGCACAAAGCCTGGGCGCCTTGCTGGCCATGGCCATTATTAGCTGGTTTTTGCCCGAAACTTCCGTCTTCGGAAGAACGCAGCCGGCGCTGCCCCTTTTGCAAGCCTTTGCACTCGAGTTGCTTTTGTCTTTTATCCTGATGCTGGTCATTACGGCTGTTGCGACCGACAGCCGCGTTACCGGCACTCGGGCCGGCCTGGCCATCGGCATGACCGTTGCTTTTTGCGCTTACGCCGGAGGGCCGCTGACCGGCGCGTCCATGAACCCGGTCCGTTCTCTTGCTCCGGCACTTTTCGAGAACCGTCTGGAACATTTGTGGCTTTATTTTGCCGGTCCGCTGGCGGGAACAATTTTAGCGGCGTTTTTCTATGAATGGCTAAGAAGCTGCGATGATGCTTCTACGCGCAAACAGGCCAAGGGGTGCTGCTGATGAATCTTCTTTTTCTTTGTGTGGCCAATTCCGCGCGCAGTCAGATGGCGGAAGGATTAGCGCGGCAGCTTTTTAAGGACAACGCCAAAATTCAAAGCGCAGGTTCAAATCCGTCAATGATCAATCCGTTTGCCGTCAAAGCCCTGGCGGAACTTGGCATTGATGCCTCAAAGCAATATTCAAAATCCGTACGCGATATCGACCTTAGCGGAGTGGATTTGATCATCACGCTCTGTGCGGAAGAAGTCTGCCCCGTAGTTCCCGCTAAAATCCGCCGCCTGCATTGGCCCGTCGAGGATCCCGCAGGCAAAGGCGTCACGGCTGAAGAAAAACTCGGGGCTTTTAGAAAAGCGCGGGATGAAATCAAGCAGAAGCTGGAAGAATTTTTTAAAAATCAACTCTAATGGAATTTTCATGACTCATAGAGTGTATGCAGATTCTCCTCCCCCGGAAAGCACGGGGGAGGAAATAATAAAATCTTAAACAAGCGCGGCAAAAACGCTTTCCGCTAGAAATCTTCCCCGCTGCGTCAGGGCAATACGGCCCGACTCCTGCGCTAAAAGTTTTCGTTCTACCAACGGCCTTATTTTCTCTTTTGTATCTTCGGAAAAATCTCCCGGGCTGATCCCCTCTTTTAAACGCAGCCCCGTCAAAAGCGTTTCAAGTTCCTTTTGCGCCGGAGTCAAAACATCTTCCGTTTCCGGTTTCCAATCGGCCCGCAGGCATTTTCCGATCCAGCGCTGCACGTCCGGTGCATGCTGATAACGGACCCCTTCCATGTAGCCAAAGGCACCCGGTCCCAATCCTAAATACGCCCCGTTATGCCAGTAATTCAGATTATGGCGTGATTCAAAACCGGGCCGTGCAAAAGCGCCCAGCGCGTATTGAATATAGCCCGCTTTTTCCAGCCGCTGCTCGGCAAACTCCGTCACCGCTTCATGCTCACTTTCAGAAATCTGCTTTAGTTCTCCGCGCGCCGCACGCGCGCCATAAACCGTGGCCGCATGGACTTCCAAGTCATACAGTGAAAATTGCGCGGGTTCCAGCGCCAGCGCCGATTCGAGATTATGCCGCACATGCTCCAGCGTTTCTCCGGGCAGGCGCAGGATTAAATCCACGCTGATATTTTTAAAACCCTCGGAACGCAGCGCCTGCATCGTCTGTCTGATTTCAGCAAGGCCGTGAGGCCTGCCCATATCACGCAGGCTGGCCTCCTGAAAACTTTGAATGCCGAGGCTGATGCGCGTCACGCCCGCCGCGCGGTAGACAGCAATTTTTTCAGCATCAACGTCGCCGGGATTAACTTCCCACGTGACCTCCGCGCCGTTCGCAAAATCAAACGCGTTCCGTAAAAGTTCAAACACTTTGAGCGTTTCAGCAGCCGTCAACGCGGAAGGCGTTCCTCCGCCAAAATACAGCGTTTCAAACTTCAAACGTCCATAGCGCCCGCGGCTGTAATTGATTTCGCGCTCCAGTGCCGCAAAAAATTGCTGCCGCATGTCATTCGAGCGATCCGTAGTAATGACGAAATTGCAGTAGTGGCATTTCTTCAGGCAGAATGGCACATGGACATACAGCCCTGGCAAAACTGCCCGGTGATTCACAAAATACTCCAGCGCACACGGACGCTTCCTTGGCGTCCGGTGCGGGGCTCCGACGCAGGCGCGGCGGAGCAGTAATGGCACTTCTTCAGGCAGAACGGGATGTGGACGTAGAGGCTGGGCATGAGAAGCATTCTAGCTTAGCTGCCGGGTAACTTCTTTTCCTTTTTCATATCTTTCAGGTCTTTTAGGACGGCTTCATAAGGACGAGAAGGTTCAGCTACGCGGTCACGAGCGGCATGAAGGTCTATCATTTGATCAACGCGCTCTGCGATCCATAATTTCAAAAGCGATGTCCGGGGTACACCTACACGGTCTGCTTCCCTATCAACCTTCGCTAGAATCTCTTGTGGAATATCAATATTGATTCGCTGAACGGGATAACGCACTTTGGCCGTACTCATATCGAGATGCTCGGTAGCCCGGCCATCTTCAAAAGCCTGATCGAACTCACTCGCCTTGATTTTTTTTTGCGGCTTTTTCATTTTCTATTTTTTCCTCATAGATTTTTTCTTCATTTATCCGGCTTCTTCTTGCCGAGATTAACCGGATCGAATGCTCCCGGATGGTAAATACACAGGAATAATACTCTGCTCCTAATTTCCCAATACGCAAAAATCGAGATTCGTCTACAGTCCTGGCTTGAATCTCAATCCCGGGTTCTGCCCATAAGGCCTTGGCCTCTTCGAGTGAAATGCCATGCTTTTCCTGATTCCGCTTCGATTTCAGGGCATCATATTTAAATTTTATACTAAAAATATCCATTTTTAACCTAAAATCAATACTATTTTTGATTAATCAAGCGAATCACTGAAGCATTATGCTGAAATTATTTAATTTAATCAAATTAAATTTATTTTAAATAATAATTAAGCGGCGCCGGATATACGCAAAGGGCTGAGCCTAAACGCGTTTCCAGCGGAGGAGACCGGCGAGGAAAAAAAGCAGGCCGAAAGCGCACACAATGCTGGGGCCGGTGGGAAGATCGAAAAAATAAGACGCCGCGACGCCCGCAAAACTGGCCAGCAGCCCGGAACCCCAGCCGATCCAAAGCCGCATGCCCAGACGGTCTGAAAAAAGCACGCCCACGACGGACGGGACGATCAGGAAAGAAAAAACAAGCAGGACGCCCGCGATTTCCACGGAGCTTGTGACCACCAGACCGAAACTGAGATAGAAAAGCAGGTCCCAAAAACGCACCCGCAGACCCGAGGCAAAGGCTTTGTCCGGCTCCGTGGAAATCATGATAAGAGTCCGGCGGAAAATCCAATGGAATAATCCGACTGCGCCATAAAGCAGGCTCATCGTCACAAGTTCCGGCGTCGTGACTAGCAGGATATTTCCAACTAGCATATGGCGGATATGTTCGTCTCCTTCCGGAGCACGGCTTAAAATTAAAATAGCCAGGGCGGAAGAGACTGCGTAAACAATTCCAATGACGGCTTCCTGCGGGATGCGTTCCGTACGTGTCCGCGTGGCTGCAAAAATTGCAGCTCCGATAAACGTAGCGGTCAGTGAGGAAAAATACGACGGAACGCTGTGCAGTTCATACCCCAGCAGAAAAGCGGCAGACGCACCGAGCGCCGCGATCTGCGCCAGCGAAAGATCGACAAAGATGACCTTGCGCGAAAGCACATGAAAGCCCAGATAGGCATGGATGCCGGTGAGAATAGCCGCTGCCAGAAGCGGTTTCCACATCAGCAGTAAAAAATCGGACATAATGTTGAATAGGGATTAGGGGCTAGGGATTAGCAAAAACTGAGAATCTGTTTTTATGAGTCCCTAGTCCCTAACTCCTAAGCCCCCCTCCCAACGCTTCTTCAATTCGTTTCACATTCTCATCCATCATCCCGATGTAACCGTTCGTTTTCTCATCGCCTGAAAATTGCAGCAGCGTCACAAGGGGAATGCCGGATTCACGCGTCACTTTTTCGGCCGGACGTTTTTCATTATAAGTCTCTTTAATCAGCATCCGCGCATTTTTTTCTTTGATCAGCCGTTCGATTTCCTGCAGATGCTTGGCCGTGGGCGGAATGCCGGGTTTGGGCTCCAAATATCCGATGATATCAAAACCAAAACGCTTTGCGAAATACGGCCAGCTTTTATGATAAGTCACAATAGCTGTCCCCTTGTAAGGTGCCAAGCGGCGGTCCCAATCGGCTGCGGCGGTATGGATTTGATGAATCAGCGTTTCTGCATTGGCCTGATAACGGGCCGCGCTCTCCGGATAAATCCGCGAAAGCCCGCTGGCAATATTACGGACCATCTGTTCGGCATTGGCGGGATCAGTCCAATAATGCGGATTGCCGAAAATATGGAGATCCCCTTCACTGCGGGACAAAATCGCGGGAACTTCCAGAAGCTCGATGCCTTGAGAGGCATCAACGGCTTTTTCGGAACTGCCCAAAAAATCCGTGTTGCCCGCCGCATTGAGAAGCGGCTGGCGCCAAGCTTCTAAGTCGAGGCCGCTGTGGACGAGCACCTCGGCTTTTTTGACTTTCAACACGTCTTTCGGCGTAGGCTGGATGAAATGAATATCGCGGCCCAGTTTTGCAACGACATGGATTTCCGCTTCATCGCCCATGATCTTCTGCGTGAATTCTCCGAGCGTATTCATAGTTGCGACAACGCGGATTTTATCCGCCGCCTGTGCCGCCGGATGGCTCAAAAATACAGTCGCAAGAAGCACTAAAACTATTTTTTTCATTGAAATTCCTTTTTGCTTGAATTGGTTTTCATTTTGTGTCGCGCATCACATGCCCCGAATCACTTCATTGCGGCTCCTGAAAATTGCCCTTTTGTCATTGCGAGCCCGTTAAGGTTTGAGGGGCGAAGCAATCTCGTTTTTGGCCTGAGATTGCTTCGACTTCAGTTGAATGTTGTCTCGCAATGACAAATGGAAATGTTGCTCATAGCTGCCTACTGCACCGGATGCTGGTGCGATCCGATCATAAAATTGGCCTGCAGAAAAATTTCATTATTGGCGCGGTCAGCGGCGGCGCCGGGTTCCGTATGCGTGTATTGCAGGCGGAAATTGGCGAATTCGCTTTGCCACAGGGTAATGTAAGGCGAAATAGCCGCCGTTCTTCCCTGTTCCGCCAAATCAAGGGCTTCCAGGTAATCAAATCGGATGCCCGCGCTGAATCTGCGCGACATCCGGTAATCCAGGAGCGAATAAAAACCCCAGGGGTTCTGATTCGCACGGCGGTTCGTATCCGACTGCGAAAAATAAACTTCATTTTGAAATTTGACGGTACGGTCTTCGCTCAGTTGAAAATTCCAAGTAGCGTCCGCGCCATAGACCGCCATGCCGTAACGGGACCGTCCCGCGTCAGGATGGTTTGTAAATTCGACGCCGTCGCCGTCGACCTCGGGAATGTCGCGGTTTTCGTCGCCGAAAAGCGCCGTTCCGCCCAGTTCGAGATTAGAGTTGGCCGTGGGTTCAAAAAAAGTTTTCAGGTGGGTATTAAAAATCGGACGGCGTGAAATTCCGGAAAACGTATTTCCGTTGTTGCCGCGCAGTAATTCACCCGTGACTTCGATGGGAAGGTCCCAAGGATTGGGAATGTTATTGACGAGGCGCACGCCTGAGGAAGCCAAGCCCTCCTCGCCGAAAAAGTCCTGCAGGACCAGCGAATAGGTCGAAGTGTCTAAGGCATGCAGGTGCATCACATTTTCTTTGCCGATCTTGGCACGGAATTTACCGATCTGCGCACGGAAGCCCAGCGGCAGGCCCCAGTGCGAATAATAGGCTTCTTCGATGTCCACATTTTGGTCTTCGAGGTTGTCATTGAATGCGATGATCGCATCCAAGCGCGAGTAAGGATCGACGTACTGGGCGAAACTGAGTTCAAGTTCGCGCAAGGCGATCGTGTTTTTGCCTTCCGCATCTTCGTTGTCTTCGGTCAATTGGGCCATGGCGGTTCCCGTCACGCCGATGTCCGGATTGATGCCCTGAGAAAGGCCTCTCAGCTGAACCGGCTCTTTCGGAGTGATCAGGGCCGGCGTCACGCCGGAGCGGGACTCAATCCCGTTTAAACGCACGGCCTGGCGCTGAATCACTTCATTCTGCTGCTCGACCGTAACCCGCAGATCGGTCACTGATGACTGAAGACCCTGGATCAGAGTCTTCATTTCCAGCATTTGCTTTTGAAATTCCGCCGGCATTTCCTGGGCGCGCACAGGCCGGGCATAACAAAAAACACAAAACAGCGGCAAAAGTAAAAATACTCTTTTTTTCATGGTTCACCTGAGTTCCTGTTGTCATTCTGAGCTGCCTGCGCTTTGCGCAGGACTGCGAAGAATCCCACGGCTGAGACCCTTTCCGCCACTGAAGCTCCGGACGGATCCGCCGCGCATTTTGGCGGACGCTGCGCCCAGGATGACAAGTGTTATTTAGAAAATTTAATTTTTAAATTGAGACGGAAGTTACGGGTGGACAGGTGAAACCGGAGGAGCTCGGGAATGGGTACTGAATTCAGGAGAAAGAGGATTGAGTATTTTGCGGAAAAGAAGAATGGATTCAGGTTTCCGGTCAATTTCCAGGTCGGGACTGGCAGCCGGTGAAAAAATTGCCGCAAGGTGGTTTTGAACCGAACACAGTTCATCTCCGGCCGCATGACTATCCGAGGGATGATTTTGTTCATGGGGGGCATGCAGGGCTTCGTGCACGGCGGGCACATAGGCCAGCGCCGATGCGTTCAGCAGGAAATAGGCAAAGACCGCGGCAAGTCCGCGTTTTAGGATGCCATTAAAATTCATGAGTGAGGTTCACATTCGCTGACAACGCCATCGCATTCACCGCAGTTTGAAAGCGCATGCTGTTTTGAAAAATCCTGCCAGTGGCCTTTGCGGTGCGGCGTCAGGACGCCCGTTCCTTTACAAAAGGGACAGAGATGCTCCAGGGCTGACAAAAGCGCTGTACGGATAAAGGCAGAACGGTTTTCGATCCCGCTCATGAGCTTAGCGAGATGCTTATCAATTTTGAAAGTGATGATTTCCTTACCGTGGGTCATAGTAATATTTTGTAATACTATAGAAACCTGCGCTGCTGTCAATAAGAATCCAAAAATTGAACTCGAGTTTGGCATTTTTCAGGAATTCCTTCTTCCCCCTTGGGGGAGAGGGAAAAGTGCCAAACTCAAGAATTGAAATTACTTCTTGGCGTCTTTCTTCTGCAGGAATAGGGCATCGCCCTCTGCGAATTCCAGGACGGCGTGCCAGCGGCGGGCCAGCCATTCGAAAGTGCAGCGCGAAAAAAACAAAATGTGGGTGGGATCGTTTTTAGGTCATTCAGGGACAGGTCCACCGTAACTCTCTCAACAATAGCGGGTTAGGAGGACCTGTCCCTAATTATTTGCGGGCGTCTTGCTTCTGCAAAAACACGGTATCTCCTTCGACTTCCAGGACGGCACGCCAGCGGCGGGCCAGCCATTCGAAGGTCCGGCGTGAAAAAAACAGGATATGCGTGGGGTCGTTTTTATAATGCCAGGCTGCAAATGCTTCCGCCGCAGGCGCCAGACCGGTCATGATGCCCAGCCACCCTCCCGGGCGCAGCGCGTCCCAAAGCCGGTCGAGTTCCACGGCCGGTTCGCGTAAATGCTCCACCACTTCCGTGGCCGTGATGAAATCGTACTGCCGCAGCAGCATATCGTCATCGGCGGCGTAGTAAAGATCAAAAACATCCATGGCATAGCCGGCTTCCCGGAACATCACGGAAAGCGTGGGGCCAGGACCGGACCCAAAATCTAATCCCTGACTCCCCTTAGGCACACGCGCGCACATGGGCTGCCTCAAGCGGTTAAGAAAATCCCGGTAGCCTTTGTCCGCGGATGAATTCTGATGCAAGTCATAGCGTTTTTTTTCGCCGGCCGGATCGAGAAAAAATTGCGGCGGCACAAAAATCAAACCGCAGGTCTTACACGCATAAAAATCGCGCGCAGGCTCGCGCAAAAACAACGCGGTCTCCCCCTTTTGGCATAAGGGGCAGGGAACATTCATCATCAGCCCAGCGCCACTTTCACCCCGCCATAGACATTGCGGCCATAGGCCGGGTCAATGCCGTCTGAACGGACGCGCGCAAAATATTTTTCGTCGAAAATATTATTGATGCCTCCGAAGATGCTTAAGTCGAAAGTATCAAACGCATTTTTGAGCAGATTGATTTCCGCCGTTAAGTCCCAGACCTTGTAAGAAGGGATTTCACGGTTGGGGGTGGAAGCGTCATCCGCAAAATGGCGGCCAAGAAAAGTCCCGAGGAAATTCACGTGCACCCGGTCGCGCCATTTGTAATTCAGTCCGAACCGCACGTTGTATTTGGGGGCATATTGGGGCTGGCGGCCCTCATTCGGCCCGGCGTTGAATTCCGCATCCATAAACGTCATGGCCATAAAAGGCGCAAGCGCGCCGAGCGTCTGTCCATGCTCGGTGCCGGCGAAGAAATCATACGCCCCGATGACGTCTGCTTCCCACGCAAACTCCAGGCCGTGCGTGCGCATGTCCCCCACGTTTTCAACCGAGCTGCCGACCGTGCCGATTTGGTCGTCAAAATTCAAAATAAAGTAACTCATGTCATAATTGACAAATGGCAGCGGCTGGCCGCGCAGTCCCGCGTCATATTGCCAGGATTTGCCTTCTTCCAAATCACTGTTCACGGTCTGGTTGGTCCCGTTGGGCACGGCCTGCGTAAAAATTTTAGGCCGGTAAGCCTGTGAAAAATTCGTATAGACCTCGAGGGCCTTGGAGACTTCATACGCCACGCCGAGTCCGAAAAGCGGTACGAAATCAAAAGTGCTCTCGTCGGCCAAAGGCACGGTGGTCTTGTCCAAGTTCACTTTTTCTTCGATGCTCTGCCAAAAATGCTCGAGACGCACGCCCGGCGTGACTTTGAGTTTTCCAAGGCGGAAGAGGTTTTCGAGAAATACCGAAAAGTAAGCTGAATCCCGCTCAGCCACTTTGCGGACATCGCCCGTTTCGGCTGTGGGCGAAGCCCCGCGCTCATCGACCCGCGGCGCATGCGAGAAAAACGTATGCGTTCCGGCCGTCAGCGTATGGGTTTCACCGAACAACTCGTAATCATGCCGCAAGCGCGGTTCAAAACCAAGATTGTAAAAATCCTGTTCTTCGATATCGTTGGAATTGGACGTAGCTCCCGTCGGAAGCGTACCGAATCCTCCGCCGCGCTGGCGCTTGCTCCAGCGCCGGTAGTGGCCGCCGTAGACGCGCGCATCCAGCTGCGTGGTGTCGGAAAATTCTTTTTCGAGAATCAGGCCGCCGTAATAACGCTCCAAACGAAAACGGTCATTGAAACGCGTGACCGAAGTGCGGTCGGAGTCGGCCGCCGCACGCGTCAGCCCGCCCGGTTCGCCGTGTTTTTCATGATATTCGTCGTAAAAAAAAGTCAGGCGGGTATCTGTGTTTTGAAACAGGGCAACTTTCAATCCGGAGGATATCACTTCGTAATCGCTGTTGGCCTGGCGGAAACCATTTCCTTCGCGCTCGTGAATATAGGCGTGATAACCGGCCGGTCCCACCGTGCCGCTCAGGGCTTCATAAGTCGAAAAATACTGGTCGGAGCCGAAAATATTTTCGGAGTACGCGCTGAATTTCGTATCCAGGCGCGGCATTTTGGTCACGTAATTGAGCGCGCCGCCGGGCTGAGGGCCGTACATCAGGCCTGCCCCGCCGCGGATGAATTCGATTTTATCCACACTTTGAAGAATAGGCGTGTAATACGCTTCCGGATAACCGAACATATCCGCATGAATGGGAATGCCGTCTTTCATGATTTGGATAAACTGGCCGCGGTGCGGATCAAGACCACGGTAACCGAGACTGACGAGCGGCGTGGTTTCTTCGCTGACAAGAAGGCCGGGAACTTTGGCAAGGGCCTGGCGGTAATTGTTATTACTGAGCGCGGGAGCGTCCTCTTTCAACACCGTCACGCTTGTTTTCTTGCCCGCATAGATTTTGGTTCCGCTGACATCGCTCAAAAAAGGCGGCGTTTCGCCTTTGGCTTTGACTTCCACTACGGGCATCGTCTTCGTTGGAGCCGCGGTTGATTTCGCCGTTTCAGCCGCAAACGCTGCCTCCGTTAAACACAAAACTCCCAGCGCCAGAACAAAAGCCAGGCCTTGTTTTTTTCTTTGCTTTTCCATACGTTTCCCTTTCACGATCAACGGCTTGGTTTCTAGACATACAAACGCCCTTAGGCATTGGATGTTCTAGTCTCTGCGATAGACGCAGAAGGCTAGCTGGGGAGGCCTGGCTAAATGTTTCGAATGACTGACAAGCAAATCAGAGATTCTTTTCGATGCGGAAGCGGACGGGAATTTTAACCCAGGACGCCACCGTGACAGAACCGATGCGGCCCGGCTCAAATTGCCATTTTTGGACCGCCTTTAACGCGGCTTTGTCCAAAATCTTATACCCGGAACTCTCGCCGACAACGACCTGCGATGCGCGCCCTTCTTTTTCAACCAAGGCCTTGAGCATGACGGTGCCTTCCCAGCCATTGCGTTCGGCCAAAACAGGATACTGCGGCGGCGCATTTCTGTATTTCCCGCTGCGCGCTTGAGTTTCGCTGCTGGCACGGGCGGTAAACGTGGTGTTATTCTTTCCTGGTGCAGGCGAACTGCCGTCGCCTTTGACGGCCGGCTTTGGCTCCGGTTTTTTTTCTTCCGCTTTTACGACCGGCTCGATCAACGCGGGTCTGAGAGCGGGCTGTTTTACGGGCGGCGGAACCTGATTTTTTTTGACCGGTTCGGCCGGTGCCGCAATCATGGTGACTTCCATGCTGGCCATGGATCCCTGAAGGCCATATTCGGCGGGTTTTACAAAAAAAACTTTTCCCGCGGCCAGCAGCGCCGCATGCAGGGCCACCGCAAGACACAAACTGAGAAACCACGGGTTCTTTTCTACCAGCGGGCCCAGGTAAGGCGCAGGCCGGACAACCGGAAGTTTGGCTGGAGCAAGCGTATCGGCTGCAAAATCCAGCCTGTTGGTTTTATGCCCGGCACCGCTTTTGATATCTTTTGCCAGTTGAACCATTACAAAGCTCTCTCGTTTTCGGGCCGTGTCTGCATGGCCACTTTGACGATGCCCGCGCCGCGCACGGTATCCATAACTTTCATCATGTGTTTGAAAGGCACGTTTTCGTCGCCGTGAATAAAAACACGGGGGTCCCTTTGCTGAGTTTTCCAAAGCCGGAGCCGGATCATCAAGTCATCCGGCGTTATGGGCAATTTATCCAAAAAAATTTCTCCGTTTTGAGTCACGCTTAAGGTCAGACTATCTTTATGCTCCTGCGGCGCAGCCGTTGCGGCCGAAGGCAGATTGACCGGAATACCTTCGTTTCTCACCATGGAAAGCGATACCATAACAAACGTCGCCAGCAAGAAAAAAATGATGTCGATCAGCGGAATAATTTCAATCCGCGCTTTGCGTTTAACGTAGGAGTGCGGAAGTTTCATACTTTTTCTCGTTTCGCATCAGCAGTTCCAGCCGTGTCGCGGCTTCTTCAAGCCGGTAGCGCAGGCGGTCCAGCTGCGAATTCAAATAATTAAACGGCAAAAGCGCGGTGATGGCGATGCCCAAACCAAACCCGGTTGCGATCAGCGCTTCGGCAATGCCTCCGGTAATCGCCATGGGCGAACTTAACTCCTGGCTGCCGAGCAGCCCGAATGCATGAATCATGCCCGTCACCGTGCCCAGCAACCCCAGGAGCGGTGCAAGCGTAATGATCGTATCGAGCGTCATCAGGCCGCGTTCGTAACGGTGGATTTCGCGGCCCGCCGCATGCATCAAGGCATTGCCGAGCAGTTCTTCATCGTGCTCCAGCCCGTAAACCAGCACGCGCGCGGCGCAGTCGCGGGATTTTTTTCCGGTTTGGAGCGCTTCCTGGACTTTGCCCATCTTGATCTGCACCAGCATCTGTTCGACAGCTTTGGGATTATTTTTGACGCGCTCGCTCAAAATAAAAATCAGGCGTTCGATGGCGACGGTCACTGCCGTGACGGAAGCGGCCAGCAGGGGCCACATGACCGGTCCGCCTTTTTGAAAAAAATAAAAAATGTCCATGTTTCAACTCCTCGCCTGCGGGATTTTGAATTACTTTGTTAAAATCAGCTTGCCGGCCTTGGTGATTTGCAGCCGGTATTGCGCGCCACCGTGCACAATGATGACAAGCCGTTCTTTTTCGAAAATATCTTCCGAACGGAGAATTTTAACCGCGGTTTCACTATTTTTCATAAGACATCCATCATGCGAGACGCCGCAGCGTAACAACCTGAAAGCGTTGATGAAGCTTACGGCGCATACAACTCATCTCGCTGCGCGCATCGGTCCCCAAGGCCCAAGCCATGCCCGCCATTTCTTTTCTGCGGTTGAAATCGGAGTTCAAAATTGTCTGCATCAGCTCCTGAGGCGGAAGACCGGCGCTTCGGACGATCCAATTTTCAAACCATTGATTGAGCAGCGTTTCAACCTTGAGCGCTAAATCATTCTCGGAATGGCAATGGTGATGAATCACGCTCTGCGCTTCCATTTCCAAAACCGCGGCCGGTTTATCCGTCTGAAACGCATAGCCGGAACTGACGATCAGATTGACGAGGTCCTGCCAATCAAAAGCCGCGGCAATGGCCGTATCCATAGAAAGACAGTCAACTTCCCAGATTCTCTTGCGCGTCTGATACTGAATTTCTACATGAAGCATCGATCCCCGCTCACTCTGTTCAGACAAACACCTATTAAGATTTTGTCTTAATTGGACATAATCTTAGCTATTTGCTGAAAAGTGTCAATATTTAATTTAAGAGAGGCATTTCTCCCTCTCCCTCAGCAGAGGGAGAGGGCCGGGGTGAGGGTGTTTGCTACTGGCACTTCTTGCAGATACCGAAGAGGCGGTGGTCATGGAAGACGAGTTTGAAGCCGTACTTTTGACAGACGCGATCCTGCATTTCCTCAATCTCATCGCAGTGAAATTCAATCACTGAATGGCAGCGGATGCAAACCATGTGGTCGTGATGGCCTTTGCCGGAGGTGCGCTCAAAGAATTCACGTTTGCCCTCGCCCACTGACTTTTGAATAACTCCGCTCTCCAGAAGAAGCGGCAAAGTCCGGTAGACCGTATCGCGTGAAATCCGCAGGCCCTGGTCTTTGAAACGGTCATACAGGCTGTCGGCGTCAAAATGCTCGTCGATTTTAGAAACCTCGTCGAAGATGTAGCGGCGTTCGTAGGTCAGCTTGAGGCCTTTGTCTTGCAGAAGCTTCTCAAACGCCTGCGCGGCAGGGTTATGTTCAGCAGGTTTTGCTTTAGCAGCGGATGTCATGGGAACATGCTACTCAGAATGTGCGGGAGGGTCAATCATGAATTAGTCATGAGTGATGAGTTATGAGTAATGAGAAAAAAATGCTGGGAACCCATGGCACCTCGGCAGTTTTTCTCATCACTCATCACTCATTTCTCACGACTTTTTTATCACCCCCATCTCACCTCCACACCCGCATACACACTGCGCGCATCGCCGGGTAGAAATTGCGCGGAATCGCGGCCCGCGGCATTGGCAGTTACGCCCGTGGTATTGGCATAAATTTCATTGGTCAAATTGCGGCCTTCGACAAAAAACGAAATCCCCCTCTTCGTGCGATAGCCGCCTTTAACCCCCAGCGTCGCATAGCCATCGGCAAACAGCGTGTTGGCCATATCGACCGAATATCTTTTCATGGACCATTCCAGGTTCGGCCCGAAATAAAGGCCGCTCGGATGTTCATAAACCAACTCGGCCCGCAAAAAATGTTCCGGGATGCCCGGCAGCGGATTGTTACTGAAGGCTTGAT
Source organism: Candidatus Omnitrophota bacterium (assembly GCA_023247055.1). Taxonomy (GTDB): domain Bacteria; phylum Omnitrophota; class Omnitrophia; order Omnitrophales; family Aquincolibacteriaceae; genus JAHFHB01. The sequence continues at coordinate 3,377 of JAHFHF010000037.1, read as the reverse complement.
CGTTGTTGAAACGGAACCGATTCCATAGATACGACGCGCGGACTTTGATTCGATCTATCTTTTTTTCTTTTTTCTTTTCCCTTTCTTCTTTTTCCTTCCACCTTCCACCTTCTACCTTCCACCTTTCTAATATTCCTTTCCACAAAACGATATCACTTCCCAACTCCACCCCCTGATGCCTCGTCTGTCCCGCATTAATCGTGCCAAGCGCAACACCCGCGCCGTCATTGAGACTCAATAGTTCATTCTCAACCCAGGAGTAATACCAGGCTGCGTCCCAAGACACGCGGCCTTCCGAACCGCGGGTTCCAAACTCCACGGTACTGGCCATCTGCGCATGAATGTCGCGGATGCCTCCGGTGGCGACGTTGGAAAGTTCCGCAAAGGACGGCGGCTCAAAACTGCGGCTGAAATTGGTATAGAGCTGGCTCCGTTCCGTCAGGTCATAAATCAAACCGGCCTTGGGGCTGGCCTGTTTGTAAACCGGATGCCCGCTGTTGTCGCCGTCCGGCGTGAAGCGGTCATGAATCGCGCGCGAGGCATAGGTCCATTGCAGGCCGGAGACGATCGCAAGCTGCGGAAGAATATAAAACTGTTCTTCGGCGAACGTCTCCACGTTAAAGGCCCGCTGACGGCTCTGCGCGGTTTGGGCGCCGCGAACTCCCCCCACATTGGTCGAGCGCGTGGCTGAAATCGCTCCAAACGACGGAGTGATCCCGGCAATAACGCGGTTTTTATGGCCCAACACATTCATTTCGTTCTTGTAACGCAAACTGAATCCGAAATCATCCGACACGTCATCCACAATCGGCGAGATCGGATGATATAAATCTTTGCGAATAAAGTAGCTGTCCAGTTCAACGCTTTGTTCGTCCAGCTGCAGCGTCGTTTTATTCGCAATGCGGACCAAATCAAAATCGCGTTTTTGATTCAGAGACTCACTCAACGGGGCTGGCTGCGCCGGATTTTGGCGCATCTGCGCCTTGGTCAGATTACCCGGCAGTTTCGAACGCGAATCCATCGCGCTAACGTAAAAACGGGTTTCCAGCTGATCGGTCATCCGCAATCCGTAGTTGGAAAAGAAACGTTTCGTGTCCTGGTCGGAATGGTTACGGAAACCGTCCTGATAAAAGTGAGACAGCGACACGTAATAGTCTGCGGAAACGGGAACCTCAAGTTCCCGCGAGCGTGCCGAAGTTGAGGGACTTCGGCCGGCAGGTCCAACCACCGCACCCGAGCTGACTTGGCTGCGGATGTAATTGTTGCTGCCGATTTCCAAACGTCCCTGGGCAAGCGGCGCGTCATAACCGGTCGGCGAAACAAAGTTAATCGCGCCGCCCAGCGTGGAGCTGCCGTACTGCAGCGCATTGGCACCGCGATAAACTTCGGTATAGGCCAGCGCCAGCGGATCGATAAACTGAAAATCCCCGCCGCCGTCGGCCTGGTTAATCGGCACGCCGTCCTGCAGCAGCTTGATGCCGCGCAGATGAAACGTGCGCTGAATACCGGAGCCACGGATGGAAAGCCGCGTTTCTTCCGCACCGAAACGTGATTTGGCATAGACGCCCGGAGCAAAGGCAAGCGCGTCCTGCACCGTGGAACTGCGGCCCGTCTTGTAATCTTCCGCGTTGACAAGCGCCGTTGCGCCGGGAACGCGTTTTAAATTTTGCGCGGCCTCGGAACCCGTCGGCACCGTCAAGGAAGTTTTGACCTCTTTGCCGACCACCTCCACTGGCGGCAGCGTTTTAGTTTTTTGTTCTGCAGCAAACGCGGGCCGGCCAAACCAGAGCACGGCTGTTAAAAGAATCAATGATCTAAGCCATCGCATAAAACCTCCGATAATTTTTTATTCCGCAATAACAAAATAAAGGTGATGTCCGTTATGATCTTTTCTCGAATAAGAGATTCGAATAGGACCTGCCATTGCACTTATTTTTGTCATTGCGAGCCGGTGATGTTTAAGGGCGAAGCAATCTCGTTTTTGATCTGAGATGGCTTCAGCATTCGCTAAAAAACAGCACCACTTTTTAACCTTTATGCCCGCAATGACGCGACAAGGCATAGGATCCAGGCATATTTACCCGCCACGTTTTGTGGCGGATCTAGCCCCTACAACAATTTTCAGAGAGGAGTTAAAACGAAAGGTTCGGCGGACGATCGAGGAGTGGCAGATCTGACGAGAGATACGAAGAAGAAAAACGCGTTACAAATTCACGGAACATGGGGGCCGGAAACTCAGAAGAAAAAACCGCTTCATAATCACGCGCCGTTTGAGGCAGCGTGGACTTAGGGGCATTCGTATGGCAGGGCGCTTGCGAAAAAACCGAGGGCGCATTTTTGATTTTATCCATCAGCGCGGCGATTTCCTTACCCGCCGCGGAGCCCATTTCACTTTTTTTCATACCTTTGTGAAACGGGCAGTCATCACCGTGCGCCGGCGCCGCCTGGGCCTTAAGTGCTCCCACGGCTTTTCGCTGTTTGAAGTCACAACGCGCGCCTTGAGCGTGCTTACACAAACAAATGGAACGGCCGCAGCAGGTCTTTGGGTTTTGCGCGTGCGCAGCCGGAGGGAAATCAAAGGTTTGAACGGAGAAAACCGCCAGGATTAAAAAAATAAACAACCGCATGGTTCAGCCTTTTTGACCTTATAACTTTGTGACTTTTTGACTTTGATTACAGCTTTTCCGCCAGTTTAAGCGCCGTGGCATTAATACAAAAACGTTTACCCGTGGGCGGCGGGCCGTCGTCAAAAATGTGGCCTAGATGCGACTCACAGCGCGCGCACAACACTTCGACGCGGTGCATGCCGAAAGCATCGTCCTCTTTCAGCACCACGTTTTTTTCAGAAACAGGGTTCCAAAAACTCGGCCAGCCGGTGCCGGACTCGAATTTGTTCCCGTATTTGAATAAATCGGTGCCGCAAGCCGCGCATTGATAAATCCCCTTGCCGCTGCGCGGAATGGCGCATTGCTTGCTGAAAGCCCGGTCCGTTCCCTTGCTGCGCATCACCTGATACTGCTCGGGCGTTAGAATCTTTTTCCACTCGGCGTCGGTTTTCATAATTTTGGGGACGGTTTCAACTTTCCCGCTCGCTTCACTAAAAATTTCGACCGTTTCCGAAGCTTTACCGTTTCCAACGGCCGCCGGCAATGCCGCAGGGCTAAAAAAGGCCAACGCGAGTAAGCACAACAGCGCTCTCTTCAGCATAACCCTCTCCTCACCGGTTAAATCTGATATTCCGTGGGCTTGATCCTGCCAAACGGTACGCGCAGCCACAGACGCTCATGCATGAAATAAACAAAAAGTTTGATGGTTGTATCCAAAAGGCCGACCTTGGCGGCGAACTCCGCCTTGCCCGTCAAAAAAAATACAATTGC
>JAHFHF010000105.1 GCA_023247055.1 Candidatus Omnitrophota bacterium | reverse complement strand
AAAAAATAGCCTGAAAAATACTATGCTTAACTGCCGGTGAGATAAGGAGTTGCAGATTCAAGATGGCGCACATAGTCGGCCACGCCGTCCTTCAGGGGTTTGAAAGCCGCAGGTGCCGCGGTTTGACGCAGCTTCGTCAGGTCCGCTTCGGTCCAATATTGATACTGATTGCGAATGTTCTCGGGCATTTCAATGTATTCGATGTCCGGGGTTTTGCCTAAGGCCGCAAAGAGCGCATGGGCCAGGGCATTCCAGCTTTCGGCCTTGCCTGCGCCGAGATTAAAAATCCCGTTCACCGAGGGGTTCTGCCAAAACCAGGCCATTACAGCCACCACGTCTTTAACATAAATAAAATCGCGTTTCTGCTCCCCATCCGCAAATTCGGGCCGGTAGGATTTAAACAGCCGGATCTTGCCCTCTTTTTTGATCTGCTGATAGCCCTTATGGACGACACTGCGCATGTCGCCTTTGTGGTACTCATTGGGGCCGTAGACATTAAAAAACTTGAAGCCCGCCGTGAGTCTTTCAAGCCGGTTCTGCAAAAGCCATAAATCAAACATCTGTTTAGATTCACCGTAAGGATTGAGCGGCTTGAGGCGCGGCGTCACGGCGTCTGCATCCGAATAACCGTCCGCGCCCGCGCCGTAGGTCGCCGCGCTCGAAGCATAGAGAAACCGGCTGTCGTTTTTGAGCGCCCATTCGCAAAGGGCCTGCGTGTATAAAAAATTATTCTCGCGCAGGTACTCGCGGTTCATCTCCGTAGTCGCCGAACAAGCGCCCATGTGAAAAACCGCTTCCACCTTGTCCAATTTTCCTTTGCGGATTTGTCTCAGCAGTTCCGCTTTATCCAGATAATCCAGGACCGCGCGAGGGTTCCAATTGGCGGCCTTGGGCGGGACGTCTCCTTTTTCATCCACAATAAGAATGTCTTTGCGCCCAAGGTTATTGAGCTTCCAGACCATACAGCTTCCGATAAAACCGGCCCCGCCGGTGACGATGATCATAATAATTCCTTATCGATTCACAACTTGAGTTTCGCTTTTTCCCCTCTCTCCTGTGGGGAGAGGGAAAAGTGCCAAACTCAAGATCCTATTTTAATAAAAACCACTCTAAAAATCATTTTTTGTTCAGGATGAATAGAACGCTTGAACACAGGCCTGCGGCCGCCGCTGCCGGAAGCGTGGGGATTACCGGAAATTCTGATGGGCCGTAAAGCAGCAGCGGTTTGGTCTCGCGAATGACAAATCCTTGCGCGCTAAAAAAATCCTTCCAACGGCTGATTTTAAATTGCTCGTAACAGCGCACGAAATTCTCTTCGACGCCGTGGCCGCGCGGCAAAAGCTTACTCCAAAAGGGACAGTCCCTTGAGGAAGCAGGGACAGTCCCTGGATCGGCCGGCGCCTGGGCAGTCTCTGCATTAGACGCAGAGGCAGTCACTGGCCCCTCCCCTTTTTTGTCATCCTGAGTCCGCTGAAATTTTAGTGGCGGACGAAGGATCTCAGAACTTTGGCTTTGAGATTCTTCGCCCATCTTAAAATCTTCCGCGGGCTCAGAATGACTGGCAGGTATTGGCATTTTATTTCCCAAGGCCCGCTTCAAGCGGCTCCAATACTGCGCGGGTACGGATAGCAGAAGCCAGATATTCGTGGGTACGGAAAATGCGTAAATACAATCTGGCTTGCCAATTCTTTTCAATTCTTCAAACGCCGCCGGCGGGTCTTCCAAATGTTCAATGACGTGATTTGAAAAAATAAGGTCAAATGACCCGTTTGAAAACGGGGTCTGCGCAATGCTGCATTCAAACACATCAATCCCTTGCATCGTTTTCAGGGACGGTTCAAGCGCAACATCCAGTGCACTGACATGCCCCAGTTCCCGCAAAAAAGGAATCTGGAATCCCGCGCCGGCCCCAAACTCCAGCACACGCCGCCCGGCCGCCGCAGGCAGGACTTTGCTCAAGGTCTCAAGAATCAGCGTCATTTCCTTCGTGCGTTTGTTCTGCCTGTGAATTTTTTCCTGGGTGGGCGGCATGGTTGTAATCCTATTCAAAAATCGTCCAAAGCCACTGCGGATCTTTCCAAAGAAATAAATACGTTTCCGGCCAATGCGCGTCAGAGCCTTGATGACAACTCGCCAAATAATCAAGCAGTCCCAAAAAGAAAAGTGCGCGCGCATGCTCTGCGTTCAGCCCCATTTCTTCAGCATACAGCCGGCTTTGTTCAAAAAAAATCAGTCCCGCCGGAGACTTCCCCGCTAAGACTTTCTGCAAAACGGTTTCGAGTTTTATGGGCCGGTGGGCCATTAAAAGCGCATTGCAGCCGAAACGCGCCCAGTCGGTCATGGGCAGCCCCCAATGACTGTTTCCCCAGTCAATCACCCGCAGCTGCCCGTGATCAAACAGAAGGTTAGAAGGAGCGAGGTCCCGGTGGGTCAGGACCCGCGGCAATGTTTCCGGTTTGTAGGCCGCCTCCCGCACCGCCTGCCAGAATAATTCCTGTCTCCTGCTTCTATCTGCAGAGACTGCCCACGCTCGTCCGGGGACGGACGAGTCTTGGGACCGCCCGGAAGCCCGCGGCACGGCCGGACTTAACCGCTGAAAAGCTTCCAACGCTTCACGGAAACGGTTACCCGGAGCTGCGTTTTCCGGTACCGGAATTTTCGCGAGTTTCACCAGCCAGCCGCGCACGGTAGAAAAATAGTTCTGCAACGCCGCCGGCTGACCTTCTTGGGGCCGGCAGACCGTGCCCGTCAGATAGCTTTGATTTAAAACGAGCCGGCCCCGGTGGCGGTGCAACCCTAAAGCACGCGGGACCGTTTTCAAAAAATCTTCCGGCGCATGCCGATGGATCCACTCCAGCATGGCGTACTCGCGTTCCAGACCCAGGTCGTCCGCGGCACGTGCGGCCCGGCAAATACCGGCGGGTTCCTGCTTTTGCGTATCCACGGCGATCAGCGTCAGCGCATCATGGCCCGCATGGACCAAAAACTGCAGAGCGGCCGGCGAAGCGCTCCCGAAATCCCGGGCCGCGAGCCGTTCCAGGGCCGAAGTCTGCTGCGAAACATTTTGGCGCACCGCCCTCAGCCAAAAAGAACCCAGAATTTTCTTGCTGAGCCAGGATTGTTCCAGGCCGAACCTTGTGAGAAGTTTCAGGAGGCGGCCGCCGGCCTGCCTTTGCCAGGAAGCTCCCGCTCGCTGCACCACCAGACCGGCCAGCAGTTCCACGGCCTTCCGGTCGGTAAGCCGGACTGTAAAAACCGGGTCTTTCATACCGGGAAGCACGGCGAACCATTCCGGAGCGGCGAAACCCGCGTCGGCGAATTTCTGGGTTAGTCCCCGCATATTTACGTCTCTCTTTTCCAAGGGAATCAAAAGTTCTCCGGAAATCTTCAAGGCCTGCGCGGCGTTGTGCAAAACTCCCGGGTCTTTTAACGCGGCGGGCGGTAAAATCAAAAGTTTGACGTCTTCATCCGGCAGGCTGGCGCCCCAGTTTGTCCAAATCTGGGTCCCGCTGGCCCAAAAATGTTTCTCCAGTTCCCAAGCCTGTTCATCCGCGCAAGGCATCATGGCTTTTCCGGCCCCAAGGTTTCAACGACGGTCTTCAACTCCGGCATCAGGGCCTGGGCCACAAGCTGCGCCCCTTCCCCTGTCAAATGAACGTGGTCTGCCATTCTGGGAGCGCCCGGCTTCACGCGTGCTGCAACATCCACGAAGGCAAGGCCGTGTTCACGGGCTTTCTGGGCCGTCACTTGGTTCATCCGGTCTAAAATCTGCCGGATCGTGTCCGGTTCAAATGCCGGCAGCAGAAATTGAAAATTGAGCAGGCCCCATTCATCCGTCGTATTGTTCAGATGGCTCGTCAGAATCACCCGGATTCCACGCTCTTGCGCAAACCAGATAAACTCCTCCAGATCCCCGGCTGTTTCTTGAAACAACCGCTCATCCACAACGGAAGTGACCTGGACCTGCCCGCGACTGCGGATACGTTCGATCTTTTTGCGGAAATGTTCGACATTCCAGCGGTAAAGCCACCCAGCCGGCAAAATCTCTTTAAATTTTTCTTTGATCTTCCGCGCCATGCGCCACTCAAAACCCGCTATTTTTGCTCCGGATTCAGGTCCCTCGGTCCGGTCGAGACGGCCGGCTCCTTTGGCATTGTCTCCGGTAAAAAAAGCCCGGTGCAGCAGGCTGACATATAAAATCACAATATCCGGCTGAAGCGGCAGAATACGTTCTTTGAGATACGCGGTCGTGCCCGGAAGTTTGAGGCCGTAAAAAGCACCATTGATCACGTGGACGGAACGGCCGTATTCCGCCTGAACCAGCCGGTTTAACTGGGCCGGCCACTCCTGGCCTTCGGGTTCATGGAGTCCAAACGTATCGGAAGCTCCCATCGCCACAACCCGGATTTCTCCAGGCTGTTTCGGGCCCAGATCAGGCCCGCGTAAACCATGATGGTTCAAGCGCCATTTTTCAAAATGCGCGTCCGGACGGCCGAAAGTCCCATAGGGCGTCCGCATCTCAAGCACAGAGCGGTTGTAGGGTTTCAACGGATCCGCTCCGTATTGAAAAAAGTCCGAAGCTCGCGCCGTCGCTTCAAGACTGCCAGCTGTCACAACCGCGGCCAAAAAAAATCTAAAAAAAGAAGTTCGCATATTGTTGTGCACCTGTCATCCCCGCATGCCTTAGGCGGGGATCCACAATTCTAGATTCCCGACAAAAACATTCGGGAATGACACCACGCTAACGGCGTTGTGCATGACCGTCTCGGTCTCCGCACAGAGGCGGGAATGACACCACGCTAACGGCGTTGTGCATGACCGTCTCGGTCTCCGCACAGAGGCGGGAAAGACACCACGCTAAAATTGAAAATAAATGAAGGCCTTGCTGGAAACACCGTGAAAAAGAATAAAGTATGCGAGGGTGCCGGCCGTCATGCTGCTAACCATATCGCGGGTCCAGCCGGGATTTAGCGTATGGGCCGTTTTTTTCAAAGCCCATAGCACCGCAAAGAGCCCTGTATAAAAAAGCAGTTTTTGTGCGCCCTGAACCGCCATAGAGTCCGGCCAATGCGTCAAGCCCTGCAGAAAGTTCCGGATCTGCTCCGCAGACCGCGCCCGGAAGAAAAGCCAGCCCAGGCAGGTTAACTGAAACATGCCAAAAATCTTTAAGCCGTGCCAAAAAAGTCCCACGGGTTTAAAAATCTCGTTGAGTTTTTGAAAGAACCCGCGGGTAACGCGCTCAATGACAAGCAAAATTCCATGATAAGCGCCCCAAAGAACAAACGTCCAGTTGGCGCCATGCCACAATCCTCCCAGCATCATCGTAATCATGAGATTGCGGACCTCAAGGACCGGACCTTTGCGGTTACCGCCAAGCGGAATGTAAAGATTATCACGCAGCCATTCGGACAAACTGATGTGCCAGTGGCGCCAAAAATCCCGGGGATTGGTCACAAAATAGGGATTTTTAAAATTAAGCATAATTTCAAAACCCATCATTTTGCCAAGCCCCCGGGCCATATCGCTGTAGCCTGCAAAATCACCGTAAATTTGCAGCGCGAACGCATAGATCCCGATCAGGACTTCCGGGCCGGAAGGATGGGCCAAATTGAAGATCCGGTCGCTGACCGGAGCCAGGGAATCCGCAATGACGACTTTTTTAAAAAGCCCCCAGAAAATCAGCCAAAGGCCGTCTATTACTTTCTGCCGCGTGACCACGCGCGGACGCAGGATTTGTGAAGCCAAATTTTGCGCGCGTTCAATCGGACCGGCCACAAGCTGCGGAAAATAAGTGACGAACAGCAGGAAATCCGGAAACTTTTTCAGCGGTTCCGTCCGCCCGTAATAAACGTCCGTGACATAACTCATGCTCTGGAACGTATAAAACGAAATGCCGACGGGCAGGATAATGTTGAGCGTGACGAAATCCGGACTCCACCCGAATACGGTTTCGGCAAGAATTTTGAAATTTTCTGCGAAAAAATTGAAGTACTTGAAAAAACCGAGAATCCCGAAATCAATGATGACCGTCAGGGCCACACAAAGTTTTTTTTGCCATTGCTGCTGCGAGCGGCGGATGCCGGAAGCCATCAGGAAGTCGACGCCGGCCGTAAAGATCAGCAGGCCCAGAAAACGCCAGTCCCAGGAAGCATAAAAGAAGCAGCTGGCCAAAAGCAGCATCCGGTTTTGCGCGCGGTGCGGCAGGACAAGGTAAAGGCCGTAGACAATAATGAAAAAAATTAAAAACTGCGGCGAATTAAAAAGCAAAAGGCTTCTCCATGCTTGGGTTTACGGCGTGCGATAAGGGTGCTATTATAGCGTTTTCATTCCGGAATAGAAACGACACTTCCGAAAGCATTGGATGCCGGCTGCACCCCTTAAAATCCGGGCTTTTTCTTTTTTTTCCGCACAGGCCGCTTTTGGCTTTCTGGCCTGCCTGTCCTTGTCACTTCCCTATCTCAACTACAATCGCTATCCGGTCTATGCGCCTGAATCTCTTTGCCTGATTCTTGGAGGAACCGCTTTGCTGGCGGCCCTCGCCTTGCTGCTCGATTTTTTACGCCTGGGGTTTCTTTATTTCGCCTTGGTTCTAGCCTTTTACCTGGACATGGCCGCAGGACTGGGGTTCCGCGATGCTGTTTTTTGGCCCGCCGGCCTTTTGCCGTTTTCGTCGGCCAAACCCGCCGTATTTTTCTTTGCCCCCTGGCTTTTTCTCGAAGCTGCGTTTCTGGCCGCGCTCAAAAACAGGGCGGCTGTTTTGATCGTTTCTTA
>JAHFHF010000036.1 GCA_023247055.1 Candidatus Omnitrophota bacterium | reverse complement strand
GCCACGCGTTCCGCGGTTTCTTTTCTCACGCCGCCCGGCAGATCAAAAGCAAAAAGACCGTTCGTGCCGCCCGGCAGGCTGTAAAACCCGGCTTCCTGAATACCCGCCAGGGCCTCGGCTTCCGGTGCTGGCATAGCGGCCGCAGCGGCATGAAAAGGCGAGACCGCCGGCTTGACCTGCACGTTCGAAAGGATGGGCAGCTTTTGCCAGCCTTTCCCGCGTTCGCCTCCCGGTGCCATAAGCCGGCCAAAACTCATTTCGAAAAGAAAAAATCCGGAACGGAGGTAATCGTTAAAGGTCAATTCGAAATACTCCGAATCAGGAAACATAGCGCGAACCAGATCCATCAGCGTCACAAAGTCTTCGGTATTCCAGTTGGCCTCCGATTTGACAATATGATCAATGCCCGCAATGAAAAGAAGCATGGCCGCTACCGGCGTTTCAGTTTCCGAATCCGCCAACTCTTGAGAAATCCAGATATGCTCCGGTTCGCCTTTAGCAAACAGATAAACCACTTCGCCTGAAGAATCCAGCTTACGGTACTCCGGAAACTTAAGAATGTCTGCAGTTCGAATGCCGTCAATAATGGTCTTGGCAATATTTAAAAATAGGGGCGAGGCGCCGCGTGCTTCAAGGGTCTGCCGCAGCTGTACAAGGCGCTCATCCAGCGAAGCCAGCAGCGCTTCCTTGCGGCCTTCAGCGAGAGGAACAGCCTGCCGCAGAGTTTTTCCGGCATTGTCTTCCGTAACGCCCCATTGCAGGAATTGCCGCAGATGGTTGTAGCTTTCAAACCCAGGAGACTCTGCGATCAGCGCCTCCGGCGGTAAGGCGTCGAAAGATTCTCTGCTTTGTCTAAGAATCGTCACCTGGGCCAAGCCCTGTTCTTGCTGCGGTTTGGCGACCACCCTCACGGTAAGAGGGTCGCCAGGCTGGACGCCTAAATTTTCATCGAAACGGATGCGGTGGCTGCTGCCGGGAAGCGCAATTCCACCCGACTCGTAACGGCCCGCCCATTCCATGGCCGCAGCCGCCGGATAGTTTTTCCAGGCCGGCCATAGTTCCGGATGAAGCAGGTTTTCTGAAGGCATCCGTTCGGCATCGTAGTGGCTGGATAAAAGCGGCCGTTTTTGCGCAAAACCAAAGTTTTCATGACCGGCGTCCAGCGACGGCGGCTCATAATGCAGCGCGTCAAAACCAAATCTTGAGTAATCGCCCAATGCGGCATGCCGCTCGATCACGGATTTCAGCTGCGTGGATTGCTCCCAGGTTTCTACATCCTCGCGCGGACGCTCTTCAATCGGCACATCCGAAAATTCTTTGGTCAGAAAATCTTTGAGTTCCTGAAGATTTTCAACGCTGATGCCGTCTGGATGAAAACGCATACGCTGCCGGAATTCTTCAAGCACAATATAAAATGCCGTGTTGACCCTCGGATAGCGCGGCGCGCCGCTCCACCACAGCGCAGCCAGCGTGTCGATGACAGCCCGGGCGGCATCCTCGGTCAACCGGTCTGTTCCCGGCGCCTGCTCCAGATGCGAGGCCAAATGCGCCAGAAGTCCGTCCGGGTTCCGGAACAGCGAATAAAGTTCCAGCTTCGGAATGGCGGGGTCGCGGGCGGAAGTCTTCACGTCGCCTTTCATCCGGTAAACCGTGCGCCAAAAAGCCGAATCCGCGATGAAGCGCAAATTCAAAATCGCATCCGCCCACGTCGCCATGTCAGCGCGCCAAGGCGAAAAGTAACCGTCCTCAAGCGCAGGATTTTCGCTCAGCGTCATTCGCAGGCGAAGCAGCGCCGGCCATATGCCTGCAATCGGCTTTTCCCAATCTTCCAGTTTGCCGAAATATTCCGGATCGTCTTTGATGTGAAACCATGCCAGCAGGCCGGCAATGATTGAATTTTTGTAAACCGCGGCGCTCATACTGCCGTCCTGCTCCGCGCGGTAATAAACCAGGTTTCTCGGCGCGGTGCCGGCATTCACCGGGGTGCCGCCCACGGTCATCAACCTGACGCTCGCGCCCGAGGCAGCGTCAAGCACAACCGGACGATCCTCGATTTTTTCCCCAATGCCCAGCCAAAAGGTTTCGGTGTCCCCCGTATCGGACAGCGCCATTAAATTCCCCTGCTCGACTTTCGCATAAAAAAGCTGAACGGCACTCAAAGCGTCCGGCGGCTGAAAAGAATCGCCTTGAATATAGCCTTCCATAAAAATCGACCGGTTGGCTTCGGTTGTCTCCCGGGGAGCATAGAGCTGGATGGCCGCACTCAGCCACTGTAAATTCCTCAGCATCAGGGCTCCGGCCGCCTCGACCTCCTTTAAATACTTCCCGGTATTTCCAACATCTAAGATTTCAGGGAGCGCCGCCGTCAATACAAAATTGGGCTGAAGATCAAAGACTCTTCTGCCGTCTTGAATTTCTTTCCGGCTGATTTTACTCCAAAGCCGCTTTGATGCCTGGAGCGTGAAGGCGGCATCGCCGACGGCCGATTCCGCCGGATTATAGTGCCGGCCGTATTTTTCAACCCCCATTTTCACAAAAAGTTTGGCCTGGTTCACGACATGCTCCGCCACAGACGCATCCGGATAATCCGCTAAAATGATGTCCTGCTCTTCGGGGATTTCTTTCACTTTTCTAAAATAGTATTTGACCGCCTCATAGAATTGTATGGAACTCTGGTCGATTTCACGCATGATCCCGTCGTAGACCTGCACATGAGTCTTAAAGAACTGCTGCCGGTGCATTGCAAACGCAAAAAAAGGAAGCGCTACGCGGAAATAAGCGCTTGCGGTTTCCGGTTTCTGCCGCTCCGTCTGGTCTATAAAAAGCGGCCATAGTTTTTGCACAAGAAAACCGGCCTGTTCCGCCACCGGATAAGGGTCTTCTTCCTGCGCCGTTTGGGGCTGGTTCATCTGAAACTCGATCCAGTTTTTCAGCAGATCAAAAGTCCGGAAATAACGGCTGCCCGGCTCAAAATGCTTGAACCGCGAAACGGCGGAACGCAGAAAGAGCGGGTCGTTGAGATGGATCAAATCATCAAGCCGGCGGTCAAACTCCGTCTTGTCTTTAAATAAAGAATCGGTCAGGTCTGAAGAAATTTCCTTCTGGCTCGCTTGACGCAGTTTACGATTTAGACTCTCCAGGGCGGTCCGGAATACAAAGGCCGGGGCAAAATCCTTATCCTCTTCCTGCAAAGCAAACACGCCGCGCCCGACAGCGATTGTTTCCGGTTCGACATAACCCATCAGAAAATTGATTTCTTCCGGACCCGCCGCATAGCGTTGTTCATCAAACCACTCCACACCCGTTTCTTCGAGATGCGTTAAAACCCGGCGGGCCTGCTCTTGATCTATCCAAAAAGCCGCCTGGATGCGCTGACGGATAACCTCCACCGCGGGCTGCAGAAACGTATCGGGAATTTTCTCGATATTCAGCGACAAATCACCCCAGGCGGAGACCGCATTGCCTTTGGCCATCCATTCCGGCAAAGAGATCCTCGGTCCAGCCCGGCCGCTCAAAATATCGAACAAAGAAAGAGATCCTCTCTCATTTTTGGCTATATCCAGAACTCCTATAATCGCATTGACGACGTCCTCGAGATTGCGCACCTCCGAACGCTGGCTTTCGCGGTCGACCAAAATTTCAAAGGAAATCTCCTCATCTTCATTGATGCGCTTGATCGTAAAACCTTTTTGGAACCTTTTTCTGTCGGCCGGATTCCGCTCGCGGTCAAGATGCACCGAGAAAAGATCGCCGCGCAGACGGCTCAACTCCGCTTCAAGGGCCGCGATATTGTGATTGGATTCAATCACGGCGCGGTCGCCGGCAGCGCCATCGCGGTAGGTTTTTAAAATGCGCTGGATTTTTCCAATTCGTTCACGATGTTTACGGGCCAAACCAAAATTGAAAATAACCAGTTCATGACTTTCGGCATGATCGGCGCGGTTTCCGCTGATGATCCAACGGACGGGCTTTGTATCGGCCGCATGTTCCGATCCCTCATAGGGCTCGTACTCTAAAGCCAGGTGACCCTCCCGGCCATAAACACGCAGGGTATAATCATGCAGGTTGCGCTCATCAATATTCTGCGTCAGCGTGTTGAAATCCATCTCGGCCAGGTCATCGTCAGTGACCGCAAAAAGGCCGCCTTTGTTGATACGAAGAGCAAAATAAACTTCATCCTTAAGATCCCGGGCTGAAATAAAAAAACCCGACAGCGGTTCAATAAAACGAGGAATCGTCTGACCGCTCATGAGCGCAATGCGTTCATCGCCGAAGCGCTTCTGCGGTGAACTCCTCATCTCAGAACGCTTGGACGGCGTGTTGATTTCTTGCAGAAACTGCTCCAAGCTTTCGAGGTTCTGAATGGGATAGCCGATCCAGGGCCGGTAGGGATCGATGAGTTCCACCCACTCCGGCGGGATATCTGTGCCCAAAAAATCACTGGCGTTATCATGAAATTCGGCGCCTTCAATGCGGGTTTCATGAACCGTGGGCGCATCTTTTCGAACCCGCACGTAAAACTGGGTGTTGGCCCCATAATCGTAGGCGCTGTTACCGATGGAAGCCAGCGGCATCCAATCATGAAAAAAAACGTTTTCCGGATTTTCGTCGCCGGGTTCCATTTTTGAAGTTGTCAGGCCAAATTCGCGGATACTTGCGAACCGGCTGCTCTTAGCCGCGTGATAAGCATAATTGGCCAGTTTGTCCTTGTTTTCCAAGACGGGAATGAGTTCTGTCAGCAGGCCATAACCGGGTTTTTGGGCCGCATTTTGCATTGCCCTGGCTTTGCCAATTTCCTGCATCAGAATTTCGTGCACGTGTTTAAGGCGGGACTGGTTTCCGGAAACCAGCCGTTCGCGGCGCTGCGTCAATTCAGGCAACTCGACATTATGTTTATAATACTGGGGAACTTGCCGGATATAGGCCATTTCATAAAGACGGCGCCGCGCGCCTTCGGTTTGCTCCGGAGATTGCTCCTCCAGCAGGTTTGCGACACTTTGACGCGCTGTTTCACGGACCACGGCTTCGATGGAATCAAGCACATAACGGTCCCAGTCTTCGGCCATCAGCAATTTCTCGTAAAGCGTATAAAAAGCCCGGGACAAATCGGAACTATCGCGCATCAAAACATTGATGACAGATTCAATGACTTGCTTTCCCTGCAGCGAAGCCGGATCGGTAAAGGCAGCCAGTTTATCCTGAATGTCCAGCCATGAAATGTACGGCAGCGCCGCCGCGTAAGCCGGCCGCGGCAGCACTTTTTCTTCACGGCCGAAATTCAGTTCCGGCTTTTCAAAAACGCTGGGAATGGTCCGTATTTCGGAGCGCGGAGCGGTCGAAGCAAAATAAAGCGCGGCGGATTTCAAAATCTCTTCGGGCTGGTCCGGATAACGCTGGGCAAAGGTTTGCTCCGTATATCCCAGCGCATGCAGGGCTTCATCGATCAAAAATTGAGGCGTATATTCCAGCCCCTCATCTTTGTATCCAAAACGCGCAAAGGCCTGTTGAATTTGCTCCGGAGAGGACACGATAAAGGGAATGTTTTGGGCTGCCAAGGTCTGGTTGCGTTCGTCTGAAAAAACCGCATCCGCGATGACCAAATGCCCGCCAGGCTTGAGATAGCGCCGGGCTTTCTCAAGACTATTCAATCCCAAGGCACCCACCGCATTTGAAATTAAAACAAGATCAAAACTCTGCTCGGCCAGCCCCAGTTTGTCCAACTGCCGGGCATCACCTTCGATGACATGCTGAATTTTTCTCGTGATCAGTGCTTTCACAAAATGACTATCCGCTTCCACGGCTGTCAGCGCATGCCCGGCGTTTTGCAGCGCTTCCTCGAGCTGGCCGGGACCCGGTCCTAAAACGAGAATATTTAAATGGGGTCCAAAACGCTCGCCAATGCGCTGCACAAACCAATTCCGGTAGCCCGAGCTATTGGCCGGCAGCCCGACGGAGGCATAAGAATCCGGATAGATTGCAAAACCTTGGTCGTTATAGCCGCGGCCATAAGCAAGTGTTTTTTCCAAATCAATCCCCCGCCAGATATCCAATGAGTTTGTTCCAGACTGCTTTGCTTTAGCCGGCGCCGTACTCGGCGGCCCAAAACGCGCACGATCTTGATCAATAATGTTCTGGGCCAAGGCCTCCACGAAAGTGCGGTTTTCTTTTCGCTTCGTGCTTCCATCAAAATGCAATGCCGTGATATAGGCCTCTTCATACCCCCAATGGTTGTAAAGCGGCGAATCCATCACAAAAACAGCCGCTTCTTCAGCATCATCAATCAGCCAGCGGTGCTTTAAAAACGCGATGTCCTTAATCCGTTTATTTTTACCGTAATAGGCGGCCGTTGCTTCCGGAGGAATCCCATCCGCCGCGTAAGCTGCCTTAACTTCGCTCAAGGGATCGGTTCCAGCCTCTTCAAAAATCGGCCAAGTGACCGTAAAATTCTCACGCGTGATCGCATGGTCAAAAAGAGCCGCGATTTCAGGATGGCCTTCCCAAAAATCCAAAAGCGCATCTCTAGATTCCTTGGTCCAAAGTACAAGCCGGTAACCGTGATCTTTTAACTTTGCAAGTTGTTTGCGGATGCCGGGCCGGACCCGGAATTGCGCGGGCCTCAGACCGGACTTAAAATCCGTGATGTACGCCAGCATGTGCGAAAAATCAACCGCGATCGTCGGGGTCTGGCTGGCGAGTTGGCGCTCCTTTTCATAATATTCCGGCCGGTACATCGATCCCTTGAAAGTTTTTTTCTCCAGTTCCTCACGGCTCCGCATTTCTGAGCGGCTTGGCAAGAACGTTTTTGCAGCGGAAAGGCTTTTGGCAAAAAAGCCCAGGGCCGGCAGAAGGCTGGCTTGAGACTGCCGGAAAACCTGCATCCCCGCCTGAGCCTCATTGAATTGTCCAGCGGCAAGCGGCGTAAGAATTTCCGTTTCAATGTAATCTTTTAACCTTTCGCCTCGACTGTCTTGTTCAGACTGCAAAAATGAATCTATTTCCGTCAATGCCGCTTGCGCCCCTGGCAGCATGCCCAAAATGCCGCGCACCATGGCGCTGTGGATTGTCAGCATAGCCTCGGCTCTTTCCCGGTGGCCTCCATAGGGCTTTGCCGCGTAAAACCGGCGAAAATTAGAAAGCATGCCGGCCACTTTTTCCGATGGAATTTTCGCGTTTGCGGTATAGTCCTGACGGATCGATTTCATTTGCGGAAGCAGGCCGAAGGTATCCTCCGGGTCATAATGCGTCACATAGGCCGTCAGCAATGCCTGGACTTTTTCAATGGCCGGATTTGGCACAGTCTCTGCGGTTTGCGTCAGAAAACTTTCGGGACGGATCAGAACTTTCAAGGCTGTTTCAAAAGCGTCAAGCTGAAGCATGAAATCCGGCATGCCCGCCAATTTCTCGGTCAGCTTATTGCCCGGCTGATAACTGCGGCGGAGGACGTCAACTTGTTCAAGAACACCCTCAGCCGCAGGACGCCGGGCTTCTCCATTTTGATTAAAGGCGGAATTTCCCAGCCTGCTTTTGATCTCTTCTAACGCCATGCGGGCGGCGACAACCGGTTTCATAGCCTCTTTACCCTTTTTCCCGAACCCGATACCTCGGTCACCGATATGGCCAATCACCGCTTTTTTAAACTCGCCAAACTGTATTCTCAGTTCCACCGCAGCGGCATCCGCCCTGCCCGCTGCCAGTTCAATGTCGAGCCGGACCGGCGCAGCGCTCCGCACTTCGGAGCGGCGGTCAAAACCGGTTTTTGCCAGCAGAATGCTGCTTTGAAGGCGGGAAAGATACCGCTGAATGCCGGATTGCTCGCCGCCGGTATAAAAAGTACGGGCCTCGTTTTTGCCAAGGCCGACCGGAGGAAACGGCGCGACGGAAATCCCCTTGATTTCTCCGTAAGCCGCATCCGGATAAGCGTTATAATTCATCACAATCAAATCATTGCCGGGATGCGCCTTGCCGGTCAGCGCTCCGGCCACATCGCCGGTGATTTCATCGCCATGAAAATAAATAAGGCCGGGACGGATTGGGTTCCTTTTCAAAACAAATCCTAGCCAGCGCAAAAAGGCTTTGAACATTTCCAGCCATGCGGCTTTTTCAAAGGCATGCCGCATCTGCCGCCATGCCAGCAGGCTCTGGTTCTCGGTCAAAGCCACCAGCGCAAGAGCTTTATTGGCTCGTTTGGAGGTGATATCAATGGTCGATTCGCCTCCGGCCGCGATGTGAAGGTCTTCGGTCACGGCTGCCGACAGTTTATTTTTGAGTTCTGCGTTAATCTTTTCGAGAATCTGCTGCCGTATGGCCGGATGAAGCTTGGTGACGGCAATTGCCGTCGGCCTGGGATGACCGTCAGGCATCTTCACCAGGCCGCGTATCTGAATATAGGGACCTGTGAGGCGCGGCGCCTGATCCAAAAAAGGGAAATGAACGACCGAGGGTCTGAAATTTTCTGCCCCGCGCAGGGCGGACAAGTCAAAGGAAACTCCTTTTGATTTTTGCTCTTCTTTCCGGTACATCGCCTCCCATGAGCCTAGGATTTCCGGCTTTGATTCCTGCGGGATCAGCCAATTTTCTTTGGCCGCTTGAGTGAGAATGTCTTCAAGCGCATGCGTCACTTCGTTTGGAATCATAAGAGCTCGCTGATACTCCGGAAAACTCACCGTGGCCCCTTCAAAATCAAAACCCAGCATCAGAGTTCCGGAATTCGCAAACACCATCACATGCTGCATCAGCGCCATTTTGTTCCGGGCCGCAAGTTCCGTTTTTAGCGGATCGACAACCTGGCTCAAAACTTCTTTATCCGTATTGCCCGAATCAATGACGACGCGAATCCCCTCTTCAAGCAGCCATGCCAGCAGCCGGATCATTTCAGGCGTTGCGGCTTCTTTACGGCCGGTCAGTGTCTTCTGCATGTCAAACACGAAAGCGCCCTGCCGCTTAATTTTTCCCCAATCCCGTGTCAAGACCCGAATCAGTTCGTCTTCCCCTCTGCCGGCCCACCGCACCTCAGAGCGGCCGCGCAAATCGTCAATCAAGCGGTCGATGATCGTATGGGGTTCAAAATTTGGCGCATCCGGAGGGTAATAACTTTTTATTTTACGCAGCACGTCTTCATAAACACTGCCCTGCGCCTGATCGGCCGAATCAAGCCGCTCGATAGCCTCATGAAGTCTGGTCGCTGAAACGATCTCTGTGGTTTTAAAATCACTTTTTATTTTCCAAAGAATAAGCTGGCGCGCTTCATCATTTTTCTCAGCCAGTTCAAGCAAAACACCGTTGTGCCGCTTGACCACAGCCTCATAAATAATTTCATCGATAAAAATATAAAAAGTAAGATTGCTTATTTTTTTTGAGTCACGGAGTGCTTGAATCTGCCCAGCGAGATATCGCATCACCTGCTCGGGGTCCTCGCCGTAATGGGCAGAGGCTTTCAGCACAGCAAGGCTTATAGGCAGCCCCCAATTCACCTTATCTGTCTCAAGAACTTTTGCCTCAATCGCGGCATCCATTGCTGCGTATAGTTCGCGTTGGGTGACCTCTGACCATGCGGGGCTGTAGAATGATTCTAAAAAAAGTTCGCTTAATAAACGAATCTCATTTTGCTGAGGTTCTTGTGACAATCCGTCAAAAAATAATTCCGAAGCTTCTCTATGGTGCGCCAGAAGTTGTCTGTCTACGTTTGTTTCTTCGGGCATCCGGGCCCAAAAAGGCACTAAAAATTCCTGGGCCTCCTTCAGGCGCAGGCCCTCTTCGACCATGGCAATTTCCACCAGGCTTAAAAAGGTCATACCGCTTATATTTTCATGCGAACGAAGATTGGCATCGATTTTAGCGCGAATAGCGGCCAACTCTCGTCTTTTGATTAAAGGATGGAACTGGGCCTTAAGCGCTTGGCGGATATAAGTTACAAAGACCATCCGGGAAATGTAGCCGAATTCTTTGAGCAGCATGATGTCTTTGGACATCAATTTTTCAGCCTTGATCAGCCGGCTGTACTTTCCTTGTAAAGCACGAATTTCCATGAGGGTGTATGTTTTGGGTGAATGAATCTGCTCCAGTTCTTCTCCGATCATTTCCAAAGTCCGGGCAGTCTCATTTTCAAAGGCTGCGGGAATTTCGGCGGCACTGACACCAACTTCAGGCAAGGCGGTGTAATCCCCCCGGGCCGCCTGCTGCTGCAAGCGGTAGGGCCGGACGTCATACAAACTCCAAAAAAAGAGCATGGCTGTCGCTGACACCAGGCCGCTCATGATGGCCACCGGCGGCCATGGCAGCAAAACCACAAAGATTAGAAACTCTGTCAGGGCGACAAGGCCGAGTTGAACGATCCGGTTTAACGCCGCAAACGCCGGATGCGCTAAAAAATATTTAAACGCCGTATAATCCTTTTGGTCTTGCCGTTCGCGAACTTCTTTTTCATAAGGCTTCCAGTAGTTCTCAAACCAGCTGCCAATCATCGCTCCGGCCAAAATTCCACCCTCCAGCGGCATGACCCAGGCTTTGGCTTGCGGCGGGAGCGGCAAAAGGTTCTGAATCCATTGCAGCAGATAATAAACCGCTGCGGAAATAGCCACGAGGCGCGGGGCAAAAAGCACGTTCATTTCTTTTTTGGACGGCACCATGATCAGTTCTTCCGGCTCATTTTCCCTGCTCCGCACCTCAGAGCGGGAAAGATTGTTCAAGCTAAAGGCATATTCGGCTAGCCGTACTTGAATTTGCGTTTTTTGGATTTGAAGCTGCTGTTTAAAAAAGTTGCGTTTGCCCTGTTCAAGCCAGGTATCTTGTTTCGGGAACATGCTTACTAAAGCAGCGGCCGTGATCATAGCTGCGCTCATCGCACCGACCAAAAGCCCTCCTTCTTTTTCGCCTATAGCCGCTAAGAGGATTCGTAAAAAAATTTGGCTTATCACCGCAAAAAAACCAAGAACCATTCCAAAAAGACTAAACCCGGTCAGTGCCCTGTGATATTTTTTTTGCATGATAAGATCAAGATCAAAAACGGCTTGCGCCAGGGTCTGAAGAGCCGGATCGTCAACCGCGTCAGCCAAAAATGCACGCCTCGCCGTTGCCCGCTGGGTTTTGATTTCGACCGTAAATTGAAATTGAAGATCCTGCGGTTTAGACTCGGGACGGGTTATCGTTAGATCAAATCCGGGTTCCAGAAAATCATACAGAAAAACCGATTGGTAGCGGTAGCGCCACTCCGGAACATCCAATTCGGAAACCCAGAGCGCAAAAGACGCCGCCTTTTGTTTCCGCAGCCAATCGTCGGCCGGCGGATCGGCATAGCCCCACCAGTCCGGATTGATTTGTTTGTCGTAGGCCCGCTGGATTCGGCGCGCCATTTTTTGATCGAGAGAACCGTCAGCAACGGCCGCCTGTAATAAGCCCGGCAGTTCCTTATCAAATTTTTCAAAAAACGACGGCAAACCGCGGCTTCTGATTTCAGAGCGGCGCGTAATTTCGGAGTTTTTGTCAAACCCGTCTTGTTCTGCCGACTTTAAAAAACTGCGGACATCATCGAGAACATTCAACCGGAAGGGCTTAGGATCATCGCTTCGGGTGATAAAGATATAGGGCGAAAAAATAAGGGCTGCTCTATTTCTAAGTGAAATCTGAGAACTTCCGCTCCCCCACCAAATCAAAATGATCATCAGACCTAGGCCCGCCCATACGGGTGACGTGAACAAAGTAACAGCGCTAAAAAAATCCAAGAACCCTCCTGGCTCATAACCCGGAGCGCGAAATGCTCCCGCCCATAAATCAACGACTCCTAAGAGCGTGAGCCCCCAGAAAAAGACGGCGGCAAGAAATGCTTTGTGAGGAATCGACGTAAGCGGTTTTAAACTTTGATAGGCTGCCCGCAAGTTATCCGCAGCAATCCGGCGAATCGCCTCATTTTCTTTGCCAAACATCTGGCTAAAGGGATTATCGTCGGTCCGTTTGTTTAGATACTGGTGAACCAGAGCCTTGCGATAAAGCGCAACCTTTTGAGTCTTGGCCTGGAGTTCGAACTTGATTTTTTGAATGTCGCCGGAAAAAACTATCCGTAAAAACGCAAACCGCAGCCCCTGAACTTGCGCTAAGAAACTCCGTAGTTCATCCCTGGCAGCCTCGGCGCTGCCCAAAGAAATAACCAGCCGGCGCAGCCAATCTTGGGGGTAAACCAGGTTTTGTTTCTCAAGCTGCATCACTTGAGAGTCAAAGTCTCTGTCTGTTTCAGATTCCGGGTAAAACCGGTCACTGGCCTGCTGGATACGAAGAGCCGCCAGTTTTAAAAGAACCGGCGTATTTTTTAATTGATCTTGTGCTGTGATTCTCAAAGCGGAAAGAAGCCGCGGGTCAAGCTTGTCGCCAGCCTCAAGCACAGCGGCGTCTATTCGGTCTAAAGTTCTAAGATAAATCCAGAGGTTGTCATAGGCCTTTGGAATCCAGCGGGCTAAAATCTTACTTCTTACATGCGTCTTAAGCGGCTGAATCCTCTTCAGGGTTTCTCTCAGCCAGGCAGGCTCCTCTTTTTTTAAATCGGTTCTTGCTTGGGCTCTGAGCGCTTTGACAAAGTCATCAAAGTGCTGGATAGCCGCCAGATCTCTCACGCTGATCAGTTGATCGCGGACACGCACTGCCCCGTCAGCAGCCCCGGACAGATCGCCCTCAAGCAGGCGCCATGTCACCTCGTGATACCACTGGATATGCGACTCTCTCGCCGCGGCACCGCTGATCCATCCAGGGGTGTCCAGCAAATTATTAATGGCCTGCCACGGCTGCGCAGCGCCGGGGATTTGACTGACAAGTGCTTTGAGTTGAGCGCTATGATTAACCTTTTTGCTGTAGGCGAAAAGGTCGAGTGGTTTACTCGATTTCGAAGAACCTCCTTCGGAAAAAAAGTCTGCCTCACCGGCTGGTGCACTGGACCGCATTTCGGAGCGGCGGCGAAATCCTGGTGCTGCGACGCGCACGGAAGCAGCCGGCGCCTTGGCAAACTGCTGAGGTCTTGCAAAGGGACTTTCTTGAAGAGGTTCGGCTCCGCTAAAAGTAATTTGAAGGATGCCTTGCGGCAGCCCGGATTTATCTAAATGCGTCGCCACCCGAAGCAGGCCCGCTGGGGTTAAGACGTTAGAAAAACCGTTTGTAATCTGAGAAACAAAAGAGCGAAGTTTTTCAGCGTCCGTAGGGATTAATTCGCTTTTGAGCGCCAGATAAATCGTTCCGGCCTGCAAGCTGCGCAGGAGTAGTTTTAACGCACCGGCCTGCTCGTCTAACATCTCCAAAGAATCGAAAGCCGCCACCGCGGTCTTGATGCCGCGGCTTTGCAATTTAATAATTTCTTTCCCCTTTTCCACTTCAAAACGCTGCCCGCCGGTTTCCGAATAGGTCTCTCCCCCGCTGCCGTAATAGGCAAACCGCTCACCGGGCCCAATCAAGCCGGCGTCACGCAGCGCATCCACCGCTTCACGTACTCCCCGTACTTCCGAGCGTGCCGGTTCGCCCCCTCTCAGGAATGGAATTGGGATTATTTTTTTAAAATCATAATTTAATTGATTAAAATAAATAACTCTGCTAGCATAGAATCCGATGAAAAACATGCTGACAAATCCAAAACGGAAACTTTTAGCCTCCACGCTGATGAACTCATACAATTTGGCCCTGGCGGGTGCCTTTGCCAGCAAGCTTTTTACCCAAGGATTCTCTTTGAAAACACGGCTCATCTCTTGTATGATTTTGATCATATTTTTCATTACAGGATGGCTTTTGTGCCCATCGAAGGAAGACAAAAACCATGTATGAATCTGCTTTGGTTGCAATGGCCGTAATTGCTGTTTTGGTCTACGGCGCTCTGGCCATTGACTACTTCCAAAAAAAGAAGCATCCGCACCGCTGACCCTGCCTTCTTTTCCGCTCCGCATTTCCGAGCGGAGCAAAGCGGCCTTCGCCGAGAGATCCTGGTAGAGTTTTTCCGTTAAATATTTCTTGTCTCGAAGCACTTTGAGGATCGCTTCCGAAATTTGCTGGTCATCGCCTCGCGCATATCGAGAAATCCCTTTGACGATCTGGTCGATTTGGCGCGCCGCGTCGCCTGAATTCAGTGTTTCAAGGTCCTTTTCAAGCTTCTCAATGATTTCCAGCGGGAGGACAAGGTCATTCATCACGATCAGCATCAAAAGCGCCTTTTTCTGATTCGCAATATTTTTGATAGAACCTGAAAACGGCTGGGTATATTTTTGAAGCTTTTTGTAATCCCCCGGAGAATCTTCGGTCAACTCAACGTGCCGAGCGCTTGCATTTTTGCCTACCAGAAGCGGATAAAATTGTTTGTGCACATGCCCGCGAAAATGAAGAAGAGTTAAACGCGGATGCTTCTCCCAAAGTTCCTGGATCTGCTGATTCAAGCTTATCTCGCGAAGCCGCGCCGACTCAAGACCCGTGGCCGTACTGTTCCGAGAATAGTCAAGAACCGCAAGCGTATCTCCAGCCCAAAGCACGCGTTTCATCTGCTCATTCTCAGATTGAGCGATGACGGCAAGAAGATCCGTTTCAAAAGTCCCATCCTCAAAAGCCGCATAGGGTACGCCTAATTCCTGAAGCGCAAGATTTTCTTCGTCTATAAATTTTTGAGCAGAAGCCCCTCCTGAAGACGTGGGCTTGCTCAGCGCCGGCACCAAACGGTCCGGAAAAAACCCTTCCTGTTCTACTCTCAAGCGCTGGCGCCTCTTTTCCATTTTCTTTCTCATTGACTCATTTCCGCGGTAATCGGCCAGCAATTTCTTGAGCCGCTCCAGAAATTTGTCTGTGGTCGCGCGCGTAGCCACCTCTTTACCTTTTGCATCCTTCGTTACTAAATCAGCCACAGAAACCCTTTCGAAAATCATATCTTTAGCCGCGTTCAGATTAACCGCTTCATGCAGATAAGCAGCGAGGGGTTCTCCTTTGGCATTTTTAGGAGCTGCGTCAACCGCTTCTTTGAAATACGGCTTGGCTTTTTCAAAACGGCCTTCCCCATCATGGTTACCGTAAACGACGGTAAGAGGAAGAACACCGGAAAGACTCCTGGCGGCCGGAACCGGCGGCTGTTCAATTTCCCGCAATAAAATCCCGCCCGCTGCAAACCCCATACTTGCGATCAAAAGGGAAGTCCATAAAATATGCCGCCGTTTCAAACCCTTTTGGATGTTCATGCCCTGTTCTCTCACTTCGTGAGTTGGCGGTACTTGCAATTTCGTTTTGCGCTGCTTGCGCACCTCAGATCGAAGCTCGGGTTTGTTCACGGCAAGAAAAGGGCTGACTACCGCCGCTTCAGAACGAACTATTTTCCCGAGGCGCACGGCTTGATAAATTCGCAGGCGGGCATGGACCTCTGCAGCCGGTAAGCCGGCTTTCAGCGCTTGGTTTTTCATCGAATCCAAGATCGAACTTTGCGCACGCGCCGCGTTGCCGCCCTGCGCTTTGATTTCAAACTGATTATTGGCTGAAAAATCCATGGCCCGGTAGGTGGCGGCCGTTTGACGCAGCGGCGGGGATGACACGACGTCATCAACGGAGTGTACATCCTTGTCTTTGCCTCCGCGCAAAGGCGCGATATAATTTTGCAGCATGGACTGCACATAGCCTTCATGCTCTTGGGCATGGGCCTCGGTCATGCGCGGCGTAATCAAGGCGTAGTTGTAGCCTTTCTGCTCAAAGTAATTTTTGAAAGGCTCGGAGTGGAACCCGCCCGTAATCACTGCGGCCTTGGTCTTGCCTGAGGCTTTCAGGCGCTCTTCGATTTTCTCGATCATCTTCCCATCGCGTTCTTTGGCCCCGTGGTAAAAATTTAGAGCGGTTTCAAACAAATGGTCTAGTTCTTCAAGATGCGAGAATGTGAAATTGCGGACGCGTTTGTCGGAGTTGAGTTGGGTGAATTGCTGAACAAAAATCGAAGGGCGCAGAGATTGCTTCGGCCTGGGTTGAACGCTGCCTCGCAAAGACAAAGAGTGTATGTCCCCGGCGCCTGCTTCGCTCAGAATGACAGAGTTGTTTTTATCGCTCACATTCCCGGCATCCTCTTTCTCCTTTTCCCTTTCCCCTTTTTCCTCTTTTCCTTCCACCTTCCACCTTCCACCTTCTTCCCTTTTCCCTTTTCCCTTTCCCCTTTTTCCTTTTTCCAACTCTTTTATTTCCTCATAATCCTGCGGGCTAAGCTCCAACTGAAAAAGCCGCATCAGCAGCCGGTATTTTTTTAAAAGCCCGGCAATTTCTTTTTCGCGCGGGCTCTGCGCCAAAACTTCCGTGATGGCGTCTGTCAGCCGCTGCAGTTCTTCATAAAGCCGGCCGGCTTTGAGTTCACTCTGGAGAATCAAGTGTCCGATGAAAAGCGTCACATTGGGATAATTTGAATAGGAAAAATTTTGCGGCAGGGCTGCAACCATATTCTCGAATAAGAGCCCCGTTTCAGGGTCAGGCAGGCGGTTTTGGCTGAGCGGCGCGCGTAGGAGCCGGGCGACTTGATCGCCAAAAGAAAGGTCCGTTTTATCTTCACGGATCTGTCCCTGATGTAGGGGCAATTCATGAATTGCCCCTACACGCGCCAGCTCTTTGAGGAATTTTTCGCGTTCGGATTCAAAGGCTTTAAGATTTAATTTTTTTTCAAAGTCGCGCAGGACAAAAAAACGCACCAGCATAGGCCACTCTAGCTGCAGCGCGGGGCTGCCTAAATCCTGCTTGAGAATACTGGCCGCAGCCTCTTTTTGCTTGGTAAGCCAGGCATCGAACGAAAGCAGTCCGCTCTCAAACTCTTCGACGCGCTTGAGGTAGCCGCGCAGTTTCTTGCCCAGGTAAGGTGCGCTCAAGCGTTCGATTTGTTGATCCATCGCGCGCACAAACTGAGAAGTTTTTTCACGCTGAGTCAAAACCTCGATAAAGTCCTGCCCGTTGGCGCGATAACTTTTCACATCTTCGATGCCCCAGGCTTCGGCCGCAGGTTCTTTTTGTAGAAAAAAAACGGGGCCGGAGGCCAGGCCCTGTTGGGCTAAGTTTTCAAGAATACTGCTATTCAGTTCCGCCCGGCTTGGAAAAAAGTTAAGCAAGTCCGGGTGTAGTTTGAAGGCATTGCCTTCAAGCAATAACATATCAATGCCATACCGGTTTTTTAGATAATGTAGAATTTTTTCTATTTTTTGCTGAGAGGCCGCGTCGCCGTGAGCTTCTTGGATGTGAATAATCGTGGTGGGATTGTTCCCGGCAATTAGGGTATCCACGGTCCCAAGATCAGGCGGCAGATCGAGTTGAAAGGAAGCCGCTATGGGAATTTCCGGCGCGGCCAAGGGCATTGCCAGCGCACCGGCGGGTCTGAGGCATTCTCCCGAAAGAAAACAGATGAGAATGATAACCGCAGACACTTTTTTACAGACCGTGCCTAGATACACGAGCGCCTCCTTCAGACCTCGTAACGTATTGCAATGCTGTTAGTTCTGAGTGTTTTTATTGACATTTAAAAAGTAACACATATTCGCCGTTATGGCAAATCACGCTAACTCTTTTAATAGCAATAACTAGCATTAAAATTAAACTAGAACTTTTGGGGACAGGTTGATGTTCTTTCCCCCACCTTAATCCTCCCCCGGAGAACACGGGGGAGGAAATAGAATAGTTTTATCCCGGTACTTAGGTACTGGGATAAAATCAAGGAAAATTGAGGGGTTAGGCCGATGCGGCGGTGGCTTCGAGGGCACTTATCGCGTTTTGCAGAATTTCAGTCATGCTGATTTCCTGCGTAAGGCCCAGCACGGGATTGGTGGAAGCAATAACCACGCCGTATTGGCGGGCAAGGGTGACGCCGCCCAAGAGGACGAGTTCTTTTGAAAGCGCTTCGGTTTCAGCGCCTGAATTTAAATTGAGATGAAGGCTGTCTTCCAGACTCATGCCCGCCTCTTGCGCAAAACCGGCAGTCATTTTTTGGGCCGCGCTCGCCGGATTTTGCACCCAAGCCTCTTCCGCGAAAGCGGCCACCTGAATCCGGGCTGAGCCAAACTGGGCACCCCAATCTTTGGCTTTCTGGTACAAACTCTGCCGCGCGGATAAACGAAGGGTCTCAGAGTTGTCCGCGTTAAAGAGAATAAGCCGGCCATCCTGCCCAAGTTTGGCGGCAATATGGTCAAGTTCAGTTTCAAACGCAGGCGTCCAATCTTTTTCATGAATTTCAATCGCATAGTAGACAGGCTGGCTGGCAGCGGCTTTGGAAACATAACCGCGCTTTTGGGCGGCCTGAACCACGGCCTTTTCAATGACTTGTTCAAGCCGCAGTCCCAATTCACGGGCCCGCGCATCCAAAAGGTTATATTCCCCGCTTTGAAAGCGCATACTCTCGGCACTTTCAATGGCTTCTTCCAAAGCACGGACTTCGCTGCGGGCGGGAGCTAAATCCACGGGAGCAGGCACAGGCGTTTCCTCGCCGGCCACAGGCATGGCGGCTGGTTCTTCTTTTTGGGCTGCCGCCGCGTCCGAGGGTCGTGCTTGAATCCGCACTTCCGCATCGAGAAGGGTTTCTCCCTTCGTATATCCCCGCGCCGGGACAGCGGCCGGACTGAGTCCCAGCCAAGTCCCAAGTGTGTCATTATCGGGGTTGACGCTTTCAAAATTAAACGCGCCCGCTTCAAGCGGCTGCGTCGAACTCAAAGACTGAACTGAGATGCTTGGGCGTTGGCTGCGGCCCCCGCGGCCGTCATTGGTATGGTCGAGCGTCATACCCGGCTGCAGCGGAACCGCGGGTACGATTAACAGCTCTCCCGCACGGCCGGCCAAAGGTGCCTCCGCTGCCAGTGTGCCATCGGCCGCATAAATCCGCACATGCGACGTATCATACTCCGGCGCGGGTTTGCCAACGGGATGAACATACATACCGCTGCCTTGAAAAACTTTCAAAGCCTGCTCGCCAAGACGTTCCGTTTCAAGGGTCAAATCTCCAGCGGCCACAAGATGCTGTTTCACCGTTATGCCGGCCTCGCGAAAATCCATTTGAAGCGTCCCGGCGATTTGCTCATGTTTATCATATAATTTCCCTTTAAAGGTCAGCGTGCCGGTCTCGGCGTCATAGGTAAAACGGCCCGTTTGAATATAGGTGACGCTGTTATTGATGCTGGGCGTAACACGGATGCTGGTGCCAAAAATATAGACCTCTTCTTTCTCGATTTGGGTATCGCTGGAGGGTGGAATCAGCCGCGCATAACCGTTCCCCTTGAAGTTAAAGACTTCCTGATATTTTCCGGCCGGCGTCCGGGTCATGACTTTGAGATGCGAATATTTTCCGCGTTCGTTCAGATCGATCTCAAAAGCATTGGGCCCGTCATCGCGGGTCCCCAAAATTTTCATTTTTCCATCCGGGCTTGAAAAAGTTTCAATCTCGCCCCGTTCGATCGCCGCCGGCTCGGGCTTTGCAGGGGCTTTTTCAGCAAGCGTTTCGCGTTCGTGGCGCAGTTGATAGGCAAGCCCGGCCATAAATAAAACTAACGCGGCCAGCGCGGTGACCGCGCCATATTTTTTGCGAAGCCGGTCTTTGTCGCTTGTTAACGGCCCGCTGCCGGCCGAAAAATCCCGGCTAAAGAGCCGGAGAGCCGATCGAAGGCCGCGGTAAAGACCGGTCACTAACCCCAAAGTCATTCCGACCGTTCCAAGCACAATAGAGCCCGAAACCACCAGGTTGAAAAATAAAGCAAACGGCGCCGGCAGATTCAGCAGCCGCTCATAACCGCCGTACGGCAAAATCGCAGGCGCTAAACCGCCGCCGTCACCTGAAACAAAAGAGCCAAACATCAGCATCGCCGCCTCGTTAAACATGCCGGTCAGACCGGCCACCATGACAATCATTCCGCCGGCCAAGGCCAAAAGCGCTGTGGTGACCGCTACGCCATGGACTGCCAACTCGGTCCACCACCGCCCTTCGGGAATGTACCCGACCGTAATCTCGCGATTTTTGTAATCAAGGATTTTACTGCGGATGAGATTCATCCCCATATAAAACGCGACTCCATTCCCAAAAATAAAAGATCCGATGAGAATCGGCGAAGCGCGTGAAATCAGCATGGCCGGGATATGCATGGCCATTTGCGGTGCAAAAAGCCAGGTCAAAGCCAGAAGGCTGACGGCAATCATGCCATGAATAATGACTTCCCCTCTTGAAACATAAGCTGGATCAGCCTTGTCGGCAAAACGCCCGCGCAAGGCATAGAGCACATTAAAGAGTGCCAGGCCCAAAATAATCGTCATGATGGCGCCAAACGGCGCGGTGCCATAGGAGAGAACCGCCGCCGAAGCCAAGCCGGCAGCCAAAGGAATTTTAGCGGCCCAGAGATAAACGCTGTAAGACGGATTGCCTTCGGATAAAAAAGCCATTTTCCAAACACCCCTGCGGGTCGAGCCCCATTCCAGCGCAGGATAGATGCGGTTACTCAGCAGCCGGTCAATCCAGCTATTGTCTTTGACAAGTCCAAGCCGGTAGTAAGTTCCGATGATGGCCCGCAGCCATCCGATGATAATTTCCAGCGGATCATTGGCCAGGTTCATCAAATAAACCGAGGTTGACCCGATCCATTGCAAATAGCCGTAAAGCCAGGATTGCAGCGTAATGCCCGTAAACACAAGTCCATAGACCGGAAGTCTGAGAGTCAAAGGGACCTTGCGTGCCTTAAGCGCTTTATCGACCCTATCCATTTCAGTATCGCGATTTTGAAATTTATTACGGATCATCTGTTTAAATTTGCCGTCAAAATTAGGCAGGATTAAAACAGCCATCAACACGAGAAAGATCAGTTCTCCCCAGAAGGGATACATCACTCCGATGACTCCGGGCTGCAGCGTCGCCCCCATGGTGACAAAAAGCTGAACCAGCCAAATCAACGGTCCGAGTTCTGAAAACAGAGCCAGGTTGTTGTAGTGGCGGCCGGGCGCCATATTAAAATCAGGAAAAATCTCGCCTTCACGCTCTAATTGGCGCATTTTATTGGCCATGGGAAAAAACACAGCGGCCGTTCCAATCATGGTAAACGCCATGACGGCCAGATGGACGCTGCCAAAACCCACAGCGCCGGCCATCAACGATAAAACGGCGGCATACGCCATGGACTGTGTCAAGGCCTGCCGGAGGGCTTTTGGAAAAGGCGCCAGCGCTATGCCGAAAAAAACACCCAGCACGGCCGCGCCATAAATAAAAACGGCGGGCGGCATCATGAGCCCGCCCAAAATCAAACTCAGCGTCCCGCCCAAAATCGTGCCGAAATACATGGCCGTCCAATAAGGCTGATTTTTGAAATTTACAAGCAGGCGCACGAGCAGAATGTAAATATCAAAAACCGGCAGCCATTTGCCATAAAGGCGGCTGAGCAGGCCGATGTTGTTAAACATGGGGTCTTCCGTAATGGTCATATTGGGAACCTGCTGAGGACCGAAGACGCGATATTCGACAAAACGCAGGCCATGCTCTTCACGCACGGGATAGTCTTGCGGATCAAGGCCATGCGCACGCGCCGAAGTTTCCGAGAGAATCAAGACGGTTTTTGCGGTTTCAAGACCGTTTTGCTCGTCTTCACCGATCGGATCATCCAGCGCGCCCGGAAACGTGTATTTCATGCGGACCAAATTGCCGTAATGGTCTCCCTCAATCCGGGCCTGGCCGGGTTTGGCGCCCACAAAGGGGCGGATAATACCCGCCCAAATAAAAAGCGTCTTGACCGAATATTTACCGCCCGGCCGGATGTCTCCTTCACGGTCAGCCGGAGCACGCCCCACGTTGAACCAGATCAAAATCAGATTCGCAAGCACATTTCCAAGATGAAAACCGATCCAGCCGAAAGAGAAAAATCCCAGCGCGATAAAGGCCGGAAACATCGCGGTAAATAAAAATTTCTGCAGCGGAGAAACTTTTTTATCGCGGAATAAAAAGGGCATGGCCTCGATCGTAAAATAAAGCGCCGACTGCGGAAAAGCCTGCATAATCATGGCAAAAAGTGTTTTTTGCGACATGTCTTTACG
Source organism: Candidatus Omnitrophota bacterium (assembly GCA_023247055.1). Taxonomy (GTDB): domain Bacteria; phylum Omnitrophota; class Omnitrophia; order Omnitrophales; family Aquincolibacteriaceae; genus JAHFHB01. Next base: position 9,161 of record JAHFHF010000036.1, on the reverse strand, counting down.
GAAAGCCACATTGGGCTGAAACATCGGCGCAGGGCTGGCGCGCATCACGCGGACCAAGGCCGCCATGTCCTGATGCGAGGTGGAATTGCCTGCATCCAAAATTTGAAGATACGGAATTTCCAGGGGGACTTCGTCGTGCAAAAAGCTGAACAGCACATCGCCGCCGCGGATGTCGAGCGCAAGACGGGCGCGTTCCAGTTTTTCTTTGCGGGTTAAAAATGCCGGTGCCCATACTCCCCCCGCCGCTTGAACGTCCGCCTCAAGCTGATTTTCGGCCTTGCGGATGCGCCGGGCCTCTTGAGCCAAAGGATCCAGGCTGCGGCGCCGGACGTCGTGCATCTGGGCGCGCATGGCGGCCAGCGGCGGATAAACGATTTTCCAGTCGGTTCCCAAAAGCTGCATTTGCGGCAGGGTCTTTCCATCCGCATCCACCGTCAAGTCCATCAATTCCGACATCGGCTGGGAATAGTCTCTAATGTCAAAACCGGCCGGCAGCGGCTCGGAACCCATGTGAAGATAAGTTGCGGGATTGCTGCGCGGCGTTCCCTGCGCATACTCCAACTCAAGAACCCGGTCGACGGCATCTTTTCCCAAGAGTTCCTCAAGGGGCAAAAGATCGCCGTCCTCAACCATAAACCGCGCGTGTTCATACCAGATTTCAGGCTTGGGATAACCCGTCAGACGTACGACCGGTTTAAGGCGTGCCCGCACACTGGCGTTCATTTTGGGGTCCGCCACGAGTTCATCGATGATTTGGCCCATCTTTTCAAAAGCAAAATCACGGCGATGCAAAATGTCTCTGCGAATTCGCTCGCGCAGAGCGTCGCCGCCAGGCTTGGTCAAATCGCCCTTTTTGATGGCTGCAAAATCATAGGCCGGAATGGGCATGGCAAAACTCGTCATCAGATTGGGATCGTCAGATTCTGCCAGCATGGTGACGGCCGTACGGACCACGTCTTCCAAATTGGTAAGGTCGCCGCCCAGCACTGTTTCAGGCCCGCGGTCCGCGCGCAGCGGCAGTCCCGTTACCGTCATCATACGGTGTCCGGGAGTAATTTTGCCGTCGGCCCTAGTCGCAGATTTTTCTTCCGGAAGCCACAGCGTGCGGCGCAGCACCGCGATGTACCACATGATATTGGCCAGCACAAAAAGACTGACGTGCGGCCACAGCAGATAAGCGGAAGAGTAACCCAGGAAACTCAGCACTGCCGGAGAAAAATAAGTATAACTCAGCGTAAACAGGAGCAGCGTCACCACAAAATGCAGCCAATAGGTCGATTGATATTGAAAAATCAAATAATTCCAGGCCCACTTCTCCGGCTCCTGTTTATGGTCAGGAATGCGGGCTGGCCGCGGTGTCCCCTGTTTGTTCGCCGGTGCATACGTCGTATCCTCGGCACGAATTTGATCAACGCGCATTTTGAAGGCGAGATGCAAGGCCGTAGTGACAAAGGCCGTCAAACCGGCCAATCCGTCCAAAGGCACGCCTCGCTCGAAAAGATCATAACGCAGCCGGTCAAAAAAGCCCCAGGGCCCCTGCCAAATCGCCCGCGGAATGGCAAACCGCATACGCTCAAGCATTTCGAGGCGGTAAATCGCATTGATGGGTACTTCAATATCCTCGAGTTTCTTGCGGTTGTAGCCGAAAACCGCATGCAATCCCGCGTGCACCTGCGGATGCGTATTGAGGTTGTCCAGATAGACCAGCACGTCTTTAAGTTCAAGTTGCAGCGCCATGTGGTAAGTCTGCTGAGGCGCTTTGAGCGGATCCGAAATGGATTTTTGTTTTTCATAATCGCGGATGCGATTGAGATCCGCCAGTATGCCCACCGCTTTATCAATCAAGACCGCCAGCGTTGAAAGGCTGATATTGCGGTGTTCGGCTTCTTCCGCAAGCCGGTCCATTTCACCGGCGGACAACGTCATCTGGGCGCGGGTCTTAAACAACTCAAATACCTGCGTTCGCAGCGTTTTCACGCGCTGAGCGCGGGATTTTTCGCGGGCCTCGGGCTTAAGTCCGGCATCGCGCACTCTCAGGGGATCTGAAAGATGCAGCTCCAGCCACTGGTCGGCATAATACATGACTTCTTCAAGCGGAATTTCCGGATTTGCCCGTTTGAGTTCCTTGACGGTTTCCAGCCACAAATCGACCTGAGTTTTAATCACTGCGACCCAGTCATCAATGTTTTTCTCGCGCAGAGATCCCGTAAAAGCGTTATAGGCCATAATCTGAGATTCTTTATCCGACAAATTCACGTCCACTTCTTTGAATTTATTCTGGATATGACGGGCCATGGTAAAAATCACCCGGAGTTTATCCAGATCTAATTTTCTCCAAGCGTTCAGATCCATAGCATCAATCTGCCCCAGTTCCTGCTGCAACTCTTCGACCCATACCGCCGCATGAGGATTGGACTCGCCTTCGGCCTTGAACCGGCGGATGTCTGTCTCCAGCCTTTGACGGCGGGCGTTACGCAACGCGGTTTCATAGTGAGGTAAAACAGGCGATTGGGGTTCAAGGCCGGAAACACGGGCAATGGGCCCGGCGTAATAGCCGGTGACGCCGAGTTCGTCTTCATTCAATTCGGCCAGAGGGTCTTGCTTGAAAAGTTTTTTGTAGTCTTGCTCAATCACGCGGTTTAAACGCACATAGTGTTCGAGAACTTCTTCTTCACTCAGCCCTTCGAAGGCCATTTTATCGATAAGAATATTGACCCGCGAAATCAAAAAGTTGACCTGGTCCGCCTCATCGGGCCGGGGATCGCCCTGCTGAATCGCTTTGACCTTCTGCTCAAGACGGACAAAAAGATTTTGGCGGTAGCCTGGTTTTTTCAAGTCTTCGCGCATCTGCCGGGCGCGCTGAATGCGTTCAGCGCGAATACGGGTTTCATAACCAGAACTCAGCACCTGGTTCGGCGTGCTGTAAAGCAGCGTCACATAGCGCGCCTGTTCATAACGCTGATCATTGTCGATCACTGTTCTGCGCAGCCGTTCAATCAGGCTTTTTTCCAAGCGGTTGACTTGGGTCTGAATGAGGGCCGCATTTCCGGCCGCCGGTTTTTCAGGGTCAAACGCCATGCCCAAAAGTTTTTCGGATTGGCGCCGGACCGCGTTGACTTTTTCAAGAAACTCAACCTGTTTGCCTTGAATCTGGCCGGGCGAATACCCTTGGGCCGCTAGTTCACCGGCCATCTTTTTTAATTGTTCCAGATAAAGTTTGGCCCGGCCGGCATCTTCAGCCGAATCTCCCGGCCGGAGTTTTCCGGTTTCATCCGGCCAAACCAAAACCTCACCCGCAATGGCCTTCCAGGTAAACCACAGAAAACTGAGCAAATTGCCGTCAAAACCGGGCCGGTCTAAATTCATCAGGACCAGGTTCATGCGGTATTCTTTGTCAAATTTAGCCTGGGCTCGCTGTCTCTCCACGAAGTTGAGCGGTTCATGATCCTCCTGCCGGACCTCATAGAGAAATGAGGAAACTACACTCCAGGGAAGGAAGCGCCCAGCCATCCCATATTCGGCGGTTTGCAGCCAAAGAATGTCCGCAAAGGTATTGTCAAAACGGGTCCGCGCCCAGTGCCGGAGTTGCGCACCGGTTTCGCCGGCGGCCATTCCTTTTTTGGTCAGGGCGGCGCGGTGTTCCATTTCGCGTTCATGCATGTCGGCCGCAAAGCCCGTGACCTGGCCCGGCGATGGCGCCGGAAAATCACGGGCAGCGGCGTGGCCAAGGGCCGGCGTCCGGAAACGGACTTCTTCCTCGCCGGTCTGCGGATGCGTCCAGCGGACCTCGCCGCCCTCTTCAACGCGCTTCAGAAGTTCAAGAGCACGCGTCCGGAACATGGCCTCATATTTGATTAATTTCCCCACGGTTTCCATGCTATAGCGCTCGCGAGACTTCCTTGAAATCAGTTCTCCGAGCTGGCCGTCGGTCAGCATCATGGATGAGTTCGTGGCATCACGCTGAAAATGCATATAAACCGCCTGGTAAAAAATCTCTTGTTTGATCTCATCGATTAAATCTTCTTCGGTATAAGCGCGCGCCAGCATGTGCTTGCTGCCCAAGTAGACCGCTTTTTCTTGAGTCAACCCTTGTTTCGCCAAAGCATCGCGGATGAGAGAAAGAATGGCATTTTTTTCTTCTTCGGATGCCCAGGTGAGATCCAGGTTGAACCAGCCGGCCGTAAGCTGGTCAACGGCTCTCTCGCGCGCTTTTTGCGCTTTCTGGATATTAGAAAAAATATCTTCCAGCGTGGTGCCCGGATAGTGTTTGAGAATTTCGGCGGCATAATCGACAAAAAATGCCGTTTCGCCCTCGCTTAATTGCTTCCACTGCAAGCGCGCGACTCTAAGAATTTCTAACGCAAAATTGAATTTCTCCATGCCGTTTTTCTGAATAAAACGCGCCCAGTTGATCACAATTCCCATGTCCTGAGGATTGTTGATGTCAAACGCCGGCCTGCCGTAAAGTTGTTCGCTGATTTTTGATGCGCGGATGGCCTTGGCATGCGTAAAAAATTCGACCACCGTTCCTTTCCACCAGCGCGGCCGGCCCTGAGCATCCTTTTCAGCAAAAAAACGCGCCCAGGCAATAAAGATTCCTTTTTCCTCGCGGGATTGATCCAGCCCCGCCTTAAAAGGGCGCCCGTAGAATTCGCTCAACCGGCTGGCCAGCATGTCCAAGTGATCGCGTGTAAACCACTGCGCCATGTCTGCCGAGGCCCTTAGCCAGACCTTTAAGGCCTGCGTATCATCCGAAACAATTTCCGCCGCGGCACCGTAGAGAAATCCCCGCAAAAGCCCTTCGTTAATGCCTTGAGCACGAAGCTTTGGAACCGCATCCGGTTTCGGCCGTCCATCTGGAAAAAGATCCTGTGGGTTGAAAAAATAATCCGCCGCCTGATAGTTTTCCTTGTAAAGCGCCGCATAAAAAATTTGCGCGGCCCGAGCCACTTCTGCATAGTCCGAGGCGATATAGCGGTCAATACGATTTTTATGGTGCACGTACTCTTCGAATTTTTGTTCGATCGCAGCTGTCAGCGGCGCGGGCAGTTCTTCACCTTCAGGCGGATTCTCGATCACAGGCAGCGCTTGGCCCGTCCCATATTCCTGCAGGTCAAAAACCAGGTCGAGCGCGCTGCCTTGGGCATAGGCTTTTTCTTCAAAGCCAAGCGCCACCGTATTGTTAGGTTCCATCGCAGCCCTATCCGCCGGCACAGACACATGCCGCGATAGGACGCGCGCCAGAATCTTTTCGGAAGCCGCAAGAAGATTGATCCGGTAACTGCGGTGTTTTTCAACATCCCGGTGAACATCCATGTCATCTTCCCGCTCCAGGCTGACGGCCGTGAGACGTTCATCCTCCCGGCCCGGCGTTTCAATAGTCTCTCCGCGTTCAGGATTTTTCAAATCTACGCGTGTCTGGAAAACCTGGATTTTTCCGCCTTTTTTGCGTTCATGGTTCAAAAGAACATGATCATGCAGCACCGCGCCGCCCCGCGGCGTCTGGCCGCCATAGAGCGTATCCAGCCGCAAAGGCACAATTCGCTGCCCGGCCTCAATGGGTTTACGCGTAAAAATTTTGACCGAACTTGTCAGCGCTTTGCCGGTGACCACGCGGGTATCGGGATCTAGCACCGGCCGCACGTGCAGATACTGCGCCCCCGTCAGATCCTCGCCCTCAAACAGTAAATGAATGCCCGCCCCTTCCGGATCGCCGGGCTTGGTTTCAATAATAACTTTAGCCAGACGGACTCCGCTCAGTGTACGCCCAGGTTCCGATTGCAATTCGGCAAAGCGCATGGTCACGGCCTGTTTTTCATTGCCCGCAAGATAGATCCGGGCACGGTCTGCTTCGATACGGATAACCGTCTCACCCTGAGGTCCCAGAATCAGAGTCAACTGACCGGCCGGTTTTAAATCCCTTTTAACGCCATTTTCAATCACGGCCGCTTCAAACCCTCTTCCATCCTGTTTTCCCGCCCCAGTTTCAAGCCGGCGGTCTTTGCCCAAATTGCGTTTTTGGCCGCCCGCACCTTGCGGCAATTTTGAAAGATTAAAAACAGTTTTGGCTTTGGCCTGAGCCGCGGTTACAAAATCTTCAAGCGGCGGCTGCGGTAGAACTTCGGGAGCACGCTCACGCGGCGGAGCGGGCGGAACTTTTTCCTCGGCTTGAACAGGGCCAGGAACCGATGCGGTTATGGCGCTTGCCCCGGCTCCGGTTGCCGCAGCCAAGAAAAACCGGCGCGTTACGCGCCGCGGCGCGCGGACTTCTGAGCGCATGACAGTTGAGGCGCTATATCCTAAGAAGCGCGCAAGGGCAGCCCGGCGGGATTGTTCTAGCGGATTGGCCAATTGATCCGAAAAATCGACAACGGCTAACTCCTGCAAGCCCGGCTGCAGCCTTTGGGCCCGGCGTTCGCCGGCGGGAGGCACGGCAGGCTGCGCGATCCGGGCTTCTTCCAAATATTTGCGCCAGTGGTTAAGGTAAAAACCCATCCAAGTCGGCACAAAAATCAAATCGTTTTCAAAAATTTTCCGGGCCTCGCGCTTTTCAGCCTCAAACTGCGCCTGCTGCCGGGGCTGCCAATTTTCAAGCTGGAGAGCATCATCAAAAGCCAGTTCCAAGATCATACGGCGTTTCTCGGGTCCATCCGGTTTGCGGATACGGTTGACAATCTCCTGAGCATCGCGGAAACTTTGTTCGGCAACGGTTTTGATCCAAACGTCATAACCGGCATCGCCGGGTTTCTTGAGTTGATCGGGATCAAACCCTAAAAGCAGAAAGCCGTTGACCAGGCCTTCCATGCGTGAATCAGCCGCATAGACGTGCACGTCCATGTCCGGCAGGGCCGGCATGATTTTGATTAAATCCACGCCCTCAGCGTAAATCGCGGGATAAAACTCACGGACTTTCTCAATCGCCGCGGCCAGCGCTGATTTGCCGTTGACCTCATATTTGCGCTCGGCTTTGGGCCGCAGATGATCTTCCAGAATTTCGGTCAAAAATGAACGCTGAGCCGATTCGACATTAAAATCGCGGGCAATTTTCTGCCGTCGCGCTACAGGTTCGCTGACCCATCGGCCTTCCCGCACGGCGGCATCCAGGAAAGGCCGGACGTAAGCGCCCTCCGGCCGGTTCAAAATGCGGTCGCCTTCGGCATGAATCGGCGGGCGTTCCAGCAAACGGGCGCGCGCATTAAAATAACTTCGCGTCACACGCAGCGCTTCCTGATGGTGCGGCGTAATCCGGGGCTCCTGGAGATCGACCGGCCGCTGGGCCGTGTTCAATTCCTCCGTAACCGCTCGAAGTCCGGTCAAAAATCGCTCCGCGCTTCCTTCCCGCATGCTGGATTCCGCATCGGCAATGACTTGCCCGAGCAGAATCTCCGTACGTTTGTCTTCGCGTTTAAGAATGGCCAGAGCCCGGTCCACCATGGGCTGCATGTCCGCGTCCGTTTTTGACGTGCTATGCCATTGACTTCCCGCGCGCTGCTGCCAGAGAATATGCGTCTGGGTGGTCCGCTGCGCGGACGTTTTAACCACAATGCGCCTGCGCCAGCCCAAGTCCTTTTCAAGCACGGCCGAGACCTGGCGCGACGGAAAAGTCCAGTCAAGCACGGTTTCGTGCGTAAAAAATTCTTCGCTGTAGTCCGCACGCTTCAAGTAATCGGCAGCCAGATTTTGATAATCGCGGTTGTCTTTGAGATTTTTAGCGGTCTGAAGGATCCAGATGACATCATTGATACGCATATTCCGGTCGAGCGAGTCACTGACAAGTTTAGAAAGAATGGCAGGATCGCGGAAAAGTCCGTCTGCGAGGTTTAACTCGCGTCCAAGCAGCTTTTCGAGAGGCTCGCGCAGGGCCGCGCGCATTGCATAATGCTTACGGGCCCGGCCGTAGGCCGGCTGGACTTCTTCGCGATAGAAATCAAGAATTAGGGCTTCATTGGCCGTAGTGCCGCTGTCAGTCACCCATTGTTCTTCCTTGCGTTCGGCGTCGTAACGCAGGCGGTAGCCTGCCATCTCAAGCCGCCTTTCCGTCCGGGCCCGGATCAAATCATAAAAACCTTCCTTCAAAAGCGCAAAACGGTCATTTTTGTAATGATCCAGCAGCATCCCCTGAGTCAAACGGACGAGTTCGCCGTAAAGCCGCCGCAGACGCGCCTGCCGGCTCTCCAGCATGAGTTCTTTTTCAAGTTCCGCCGGCTCAGAGGGCAGAATGTCCCCGGCTTGAAGGCTCTTCAGGGTTTTCTGGCGGCGTAATTCATAGGGATCTCCGTCCGCGGCACGGCTTTTGTCGTAGCGGTTTTTTGTCTCGTCAATCAGCTTGAGTAAAATGGCCAGTTTATCCTGATACAGCGGGCTTAAATGTTTTTGCGTTTCAAATTTTGATAAATGCGCGGCAAGTTCTTCCGCGGCTTTTTCACGCGCCGGCCCGATGCCTTCGGGGTTGAGCCCAAAAAACGTAATCAAGTCGCCATTGAGGCCCATTTCCAGAATAGAAGCGTCTTTGTCCCAGTTTCGATCCAGCCGCCGGTTTTTGAAGAAATAACCCAGTTCGCGGTTATACGCGGTTTCATAATCCGCCTGGGCTGTCCGGTCGAGCAATTCCGTCACCTGTTCCACAAGCAGTTCTTCATTGCCCGCGCGCTGAGCCAAAGGCGTCTGGTAAAAATCAAACAAGGTCTCCGCCAGACTTTTTTGAAATTCCGGCGAAAAATTAGGGAAATGCCGGCCCTGGACGCTTAGAATCGTGATGCGCTTGTTGATGAGCGTCAGCAAGGATTGCACTTTTTGAGCGATCAGACTGTCTTTGGCCCGCTTCGTCGCCCTATCTTTGAGATGATTGAAGACCATTTGCTCCAGCCGCACGGCAGGCGTTGAACCCATAAACTCGCCTTCGCCGGCGATGCCTTTGAGTGTGTTGACAAAATTCTGTTCAATTTGGGTCCAATTGGCGTTATTCAAAAGTTCGGAGACAATGTCAAAAGCCTGGGCTGTGCGCAGCGTGCCCACGCGGGCCGCTTCTTCAGCCGTATCCTCCACCGCGAAGAATTCCAGGTAAGCCTGCTGGCGGAAAGATCCCCGCGCCGGCTCTTCAAAAGGAAACCGCCCGGCATTGGCCATACGCAAATGATGTTCCGATAAACGATCCACGGCAA
>JAHFHF010000104.1 GCA_023247055.1 Candidatus Omnitrophota bacterium | reverse complement strand
AAGGATCTCAGAGCCTGCACACTATGCTGAAAAGATTACGCAGCTTGCTGAATACGCAGTTCAGAGCGCATTTGTGCCATGATTCCGATCAAGGAGCCCATGGCATTCAAAGCATCGCGGCTTGCAACGCGGAAGAGGTCCTGAGCCCCCTCGGCAGATACAAGACCTGCAAAAGTTCTTTCGGAAAGCGACTCCGCAGTCCAAACCAGCGCGGCCGTAAAAATTCGGGCCGCTACTTCTGCGCCTTCGGGGCCCGGATACTGAATACCCTGCTGATCGCCATACTTATCTGACAGCAAAAACGATCCCCCTTCTTCGATTGAATCCGCGACGGTCATGGTCGCAGGCGCTTGAATCTGCGCTTCGCTATTTTCCAATTCGGAATGGTAAACCGTCATCACATTTTTCATAATCTGCGTCTGCACTCGGTCTCGCTTACTGTGATCCTTGATCTGCAGAAACTCAGCCGCGCTTTCCAGAACTAAAATACGGCTGATGATGTTCTTATTGACCGCTGCCGCATCATGGGCGGCTTGTACAAGATTAGCAATCACCGGCTCTGCATTTTTCCCCATGCGCTGAAGATCAGCTTGGGAAATTTGATACTCAATCACCACCGGCCGGTCAATCGCCAAAATAGCGGCCCGGTATCCTTCGACATCGATACCCAACTGCACATCCGCTTTGCGCACGGCCATGGCTACAACCGTTTCAAAAGCCTCAACAAATTCAGCGGCGCCCGCTGTAACAATCGTAGTGGCCACTTCAGGTAAATCCAAATCAGTCTGCCCAATATTCCCCTGAAATAAATTGACCAGTTGAACCGCTGTCGTTTGTACAACTTCAGTGTCAATCCCCCCCACAAAACTTGTATCAATCTGAGTCATCGTAGGCAACGGTTCTAAATCGTTCCCTGCAAGCGCGACTTGAGGGACGGTATCTTGTCCCTGCCCCACGTCCACAACCTGAACATCTGTTTCGTATCCCGGCGCCGTAATAGAGACTGACGTATCCGATGCTATTGTAGCAACGCCCTGATCATCTTCTCCTTTCATCTCTGGTCTTTCCCCTTCCAACTTCGAACTTCCAACTTCTAACTCCTCCGCAGCATCCTGTCGCGGTGTTTTTAAATACTCTGCCATCTGGTCTTTAAATTTCGTCAAGCCCGCGTGAACGCCCTGAAAAGTCGCCTTGGCAATGTTCCTCAATAAGTCAGCATCTCTATCCGAGGAACTGTTGCGAATCTTTTCCAGTTCAGCCTGCTTCCAAATTTCAGAATAAAGACCTAATTCAGCCTGGGTTCTAGCGATTGCGGCCAATGCATCCACTCGCTCATAGTTCGCTGATATTACGCTCGCAATGCCAATAGCATCCTGTAAAAGTTTTTTCACATCCTCTATTTTCCCCTGTTCGGCAAGAATTTTTGCAATCGCAATATGCGCTTTGATTTTATCCGCATCTTTTTTTAGATGCTTGGGAATCAATGCCAGGGCTGCTTTAGAATTTTGCTTAGCAACCGCTACAATCAATTGATTGTAAGCCGCGGTCTGGATTTCTAAATCCGCAATTCGTTTCACTGTCTGCAATGCGTTTACGGTCAGATTATTTCCCGCTTGGTGAACCGCCATATTTTTCAGTATGGCATCTTTTAATTGTGCAAATTTCTCGTTACTTCCGTCCGATAAAATTTTCTCTACCGCATCATATTCCCCGCGCTGAATCAGAGCGTGTGCAATGTCTGAATAACTAAGGGCTTTGTACCAATCGTTTTTCATCAAATGAACAACGTCCATGGCTTCTGCGGTCCGGCCTTCTTTGGCCAGTTTCCCTGCGACGTATTTCAACGCCTCAACATCAGGTCCGTCGTCATCCTCACGGCCATAGAGTTTCTGTTCACGTTTGGTCAAAAGACCAGTCGCCATAATTGCTTCAGGGTATAATTGAGCGTCCGCCATGGCCCAAACAATGGGCCGGCGAACCGTGTCCTCAAATTCATTATTTTGAATGGCCAAACGAAGGACGTCGTTGAACGTTTCTTTGGCTTCGGCGACAAAACCCAGTTTGGATTGTTTTTTACCGACCACGGACAACGCAGAAATTTTCCATCTAACATTCGTGCCACGCTCTGCCAATTGCTTTGCTTTTCCCAATGTAATCCCGGCTTCTTCAGCTTTACCGTCTTCAGATTGTTTTTGAGCAATATCCATGAAAGCTTGATGCTTATCCGAAGTTCCCAATTTGTCAGCTTCAACCAATGCGGCTACAAAATCTTTTTCTTCTGCCAGTCTTTGGACAAACCGGACTAAGACTTGTTCGCGCAAGTTTTTTTCTTTTTTCGATATTTCTGAAACGAGGGACAATGCAAGTCTGATTTGTTCTAAAGAAATTTTGTCTTGCTTGATCCATTCAGTAATAAACTGGATTTTTTGTTCTTGATTAAGCAGACCAACATCCGCTAATACTTCCCGGGTAAACTTTTCATCAAGACCAAGCAGCGGAATAAGCGCCATCAAACCATAAACCCTGAGGCTTTCGGTTTTAGGATGGCCCCAGCCTTCCTGAAACTGTGCGGGAATAGGCTTGGCTTCCAAAAGTTCCAGCGCTGCTTCAAGATGCGCACGCGCGGGACTATCGGTTAAATCGTTGATCATGCTCCGCACCGTTGCATTCAGTGTTTCCGGTGCCGCAACCGCCGCAGGCGTTTCGGCCAGGATAACAAATTTACGCGTTGCACTTTCGAGTACGATGCTCGATGCATCTATACTCAGCTTCACGTTAGATTCCGAAAGATCCTGTCTAATACTCTCAAAGCCTTCAATAAATTCAGCAGGAATTTTTTTTAGGGTAATATAGATTTCCCGTCTAGCGTTGTTTTTGTTATCCGCCTGCACCACGTTAATAGATTGAACTTCGGCCCCTTCGGCAAAATAGGGGGGCTCTTTCCAACCGCCACGGCCAACTGCCAAACCAATCTCGAGTCCCTTTCCAATTTTTTTATCGTCATGCGCTACAAAAAAAATCGTGGCCTCTTTGGAAAGTCTATCAGCCAAAACCGACCGCCCAAAGTTTTCATCGGGCATATTCCAAAGCAGAGGGAACGTTTCTCCGCCAGACAGTGAAAACCATTCTCGCTTTTCATCTTTAAGGAATATCACGATGGGTCCAAAATCATCAATTCGAACTTGAAAGCGGGAGTCTTTATTTGAAAGCTGACGAGCGGCTTCCGACAAAACCTTTCGAGGCTGCCCCAACTTCAAAAACTCTGTCACATCCACCGCATTCACCGGCACTGTTACGGATGGAACGATGGTCTTGCTGGCTGGCGTAGCTCCGGCTGTTTTGGCTGGGGCCTCGGGCAAGACATTGACGGTCAATACCGTAGAACCTTTAGGCACATTCATGTTAGTTTCAACGATTTTACCCGCTTGATCAATTTCAACGTAAACGATATTCCCTTGCCGCTGCGTAAAATAAGCAAGGCTTTTTGCACCATCGGGTTTCGTAATTTGATGAAGTTGGTCAAAATCCTGCAAAGACACATCCTCTTCAGTGTGCATAACAACACTCTCGTTTGGGAGGATACGCGATACAGAGGACTTAAGACTCGAAAAATTACTGGCGCGAAAATAAACACTGCCGTCGGTTGACACAACCGGTTTACCCACAGGGTCGAATCCATCCGCCAACTTAGCAATCTTTTGCGAATCCCGATACAAAACCCATCGATCTTCTCCTTCCGGCATAAAGTAATACACATGCCCTTCATGAACCACAATCCTCAAGGGGTTTTCGTCACGGTCTGAAAGACTCCTGGTCATTGTCGCTTTAGCAATGACAGCACCGGTTTGATTCCGCAGTTTTACCGGAGTTGGAAATATCGATGCGTCTACTGAAACAAAAAACAACTGGCCATCGGGCGCTACGGTAAGACTTTTCACGTCTTCTTTTCTATCACCGACCCACACGGACGTTTTATCACCCACAATGGTTGTTTTGCCATCCGTTGTTTTCACCGTAAAATAAACCTTACCGTCGGCCCCAATCACAGGGTCGCCGATATTTTCAATTTTCATCCCATTAAAATCATCAACACTCGACCAAATCACTTGATCGTTGCGGTAAACGAAGGCCAAAGAATCACGGGTTTTTCTAACCGAAAAATAAACCCTGCCGTCGGGACCGGCCACCGGTTTCCCCACAACATCATAGGCATTCGACAATTTCGGCCCAACAGATGTTTGATCCTTTAAAATACCTGCGGAGCCTACAGCAAAATAAAGATGATCCTCTCCGTCCGCACCCCGGACGATTGACACATCCCGAACCGTCGAAGGAATATCCACATTCAACTCGACTTTCTGAACAGTTCCGTCACCTTTAACAATGAATGCTGTGTTTCCTCGCCGCGTAACGGCATAGAGCACAGTCGGCGCATCCGTGGCCGCCCGCACTGACGACACCGGCACAGGTTCTGAGGCGGCCGGGCTTTGGGCTTGCGGTGCTGCCTGTGTGGGTGCTGCGGCAGGTTCAACCAGCCTGAATTCCACGATGACATTGCCCAGATCAAATTGTTTTGAATCCGGAGATTCAGGAAAACCCAAGCCGCTTAACCTTAACGCTCCCGTTAAAGCCGCTTTGCCTTTCTCAATCAAAAATTCAATGCGGGGTTTTTCTCCGTCGTAATACGTCATACTTTGGATACTCGTTAAAGGCAAAGTAAAATTCTCGCTTCCAATCTTTCCGGTAAAAGTAAGCTCCGTGCCAACCATTGAAAAAACCTGAAAGTTACCTCTGATTTTCCAACTCCAATTACTTCCGTCCCGTTCAAGTGCTAATACATTCCGCCACGGCTTTCCGGTGTTGGCAATGTCAGTATCAATGTCACTTCGTACGCCCCTCTCCGATATCAAAATGTTCTTGAGATCAACAACAGAATCAACTGGGTGACCAACAAAAGAAGAGCTCACCACCGGACTTCCCGCCGCTTGCGGTACCGCCGCAACCTGAGCTGCCGCTGCCGCCGGCTCAACCAGCCGGAACTCCACGATGACATTGCCCAAATCAAATTGTTTGGAGTTTGCAGCTTCCGGCCCAGCGAGTGACCTTAACGCCCCGGACAACTTCACTTTGCCTTTTTCAATCAAAACCTCAAAGCGGGGCTTTGCCCCATCGTGGTACAAAATACTTTGAATGTTCCCTAAGTTCAGGCTGAAGAAGCCGTTGTCTGCACTCGTTCTGCCGATCGGTATATATTCAAAATGTCCGTTATGGTTATTAAAGTACCCATGCTCATGATCCCCCGCTATTTGTTGCATACCTGCGCCAGGAGTGCTGTTAACAAATTTTTCAAGTTGGCCGCTGGCGTCAGAAGACACGGATTCATGCCCATCCCTTCTTGTTCCATAAAAAAAACTCGTAACATCAACAGCCGTAGGTAGCGCGACTGCGGCCGGGCGTTCGACAAGATTGACAATAATATCGAATTCACCGGCATCGATAACGACCTGTTTTGATGTACTCAAATTTTGAATTGCGCCCACAAAAGAGACATCGGCATTTTGGTCTACCGAAATATTCAGAATCCGTTTAGCACCAGAAGGTTCCGTAGGCACATAAAGGTTAGTCCCAACAATCGAATCGGCGCTTAAGAAAAACCCGTTGTCTTCACGGATAACATTTGATTGATAAGACATCCCTTTACCGCGAATAAAGGTTACATTTCCCCGGAGACCTTTCAAAAGGAGCACCTCATCAGCTGTTCGCTCCTGCTGCGGCATGTCCCCTTTGTCGTTCGTGGTTGCAAAACTCGAAAAGCCCATATCAGCTGTTAGCACCCGCTGCAGCTCGTCCCACTTGCCGCCCGCTGTTAAACTCGAGAAGTCTATAGTTTTCGCAGACGATTCCAGCGGTGAGGAAAATGCAGAATCAACCACTGGCGTTGTGGTTTGAGGAGCAACCACGCGGCTAAAAACAACTTCGAATTCTTTATTGTGGATCGCAATCATATCCTCGCTAATTTGAATTGCGGGAGAAGACGCATTTCCTCGAAACGATCTTTCGACTTGCTGCCGTAACTCTTCCCACTTGTTGGCAGCGACAACCACGTTAAATTTGGGTCCAGTCGATGCTGTCGCGGGCGTATAATCCAGCTTAATACTAGTCTCACTGATACGAAACTCCATCGCGGGGGTGCTGTAGCCAAAAAAATCGGGTGCTATTATTAGAGCGTGTCCACTCTCCTGCGACACAATTCTCATTGTTGGTGTATGACTCAAATGACGAACAGGGTCACCTATCAACTGAATGACGAACGGCCCCCTGTTCGAATCCAACTTTGCCTTCACAGAATACATAATGGGCTCAGATATAATTTCTGTTTGTTCTATCTGTGCTGAGTCTCCAAAAATTTGTTGTAACGTTTGTTTTGCACTTTTAAAATCCATCGCGATAAGCGCCGTTAAATCAATCGAAGCCGTCTCTGCAGGCACTGACGCGGCGGAAGCATCAGCCGGGACTGGCGGTTCAATTGGCTGAAGGGTACTGAAATAGCTCACCAGCGAATCGTTAGACTTCGCCAAACCGGCCTGTACTCCCTGAGCGGTCGCATTCGCAATGCCCCTCAATAACCGAATTACCCAATCGGAAGTATCAGTTTTGAGTTTTACGAGAGCGGGTTGTTTCCATACCTCGGAATATAAACCCAATTCGGCCTGGACTTGGGCTACTTTGGCCTGATGACTTTGAGTTTTCGCCGCGAGCGCAGCAGCCGTCTGCAAAACTTTTTTTGCGTCTTCTATTTTTTCTTGCTCGGCAAAAATTCTTGCAATGGCTGAGTAATCCTCAAAGGCTGCGTCTATATCTGACCAATGCTTTTCAATCAATGCCAATGCCTTGTCGAGAAAGCCTTT
>JAHFHF010000035.1 GCA_023247055.1 Candidatus Omnitrophota bacterium | reverse complement strand
CCAATTGATTTGGTTTTCTGAAAGCGGCTTTAAACCGTCCCAATTGATATTCGCATTGGCCAAAACGCCGATATCCGTCCAATTTACATTGGCGGTACTGAAAGCGTTGAGATCGCTCCAGTTCACATTCGCGTTTGAGAGGACCACGATTTCGCTCCAGTTCACATTGGCATCGCTCAAAACCTGCAAATCATCCCAATTCACATTGGCTTTCGACAGCACGCCGATATCCACCCAGTTGACGCCGCCCTGCGAAAGGCTCTTGATTCCATCCCAATTGACGTTGGCATTGGCCATGACGGTCAAATCACCCCAGTTTACATTCGCAGCGCTCAATACCTGCAGATCACTCCAGTTTACATTCTGCTGCGTCAGCACCGTCAAATCAGCCCAATTCACATTGGCACCGCTCATAACCTGCAGATCATCCCAATTCACATTTGCCTTGGATAAGACTTCAATGTCACCCCAGTTCACATTGCCGTCGGAGAGCGTCTTGATTCCGTCCCAGTTCACATTGGCATTGGCGAGAACCTGCACGTCGGCCCAATTCACATTGGCCGCGCTCAACACCTGGAAATCGGACCAATTGACATTTTGGCTACTCATGACGTTGAAGTCCGACCAATTCAAATTCGCATCCGACAAAACTTTCAAATCGCTCCAATTGATATTGGCAGCGGACAAAACATTAAAATCCTGCCAATTCACATTGGCTTCGGAAAGGGTCCGGATGTCGCTCCAGTTGACATTAGCATTCGCAAGGACCTGCACGTCGCTCCAATTGATATTCGCAGCGCTCAACACCTGCAGGTCCGCCCAATTGACGTTTTGTTTTGATAAGACGACCAAGTCGGCCCAATTGATGTTGGCATCACTGACGACTTTAAAATCGTCCCAATTGATATTCGCCGCGGCCAAAACGCCAAGGTCTTGCCAATTGACATTGGCGTCGGCGAGCGTTTTCATACCGTCCCAATTGACATTGGCATTCGCCATCACCGTCAAATCGCTCCAGTTCACATTGGCCGCACTCAGCACTTGAAGGTCACTCCAGTTGACATTCTGATTCAAAAGCACCGTCATATCCGCCCAATTGATATTGGCCGCACTCAGCACATTCAAATCGCTCCAATTGACATTCGCTTTGGACAGAACTTCGATGTCCGTCCAATTCACATTGGCCTCAGAGAGTGTCCGGATGTCGCCCCAATTGACATTGGCATTGGCCAGCACAGCGACATCGGCCCAATTAACATTGGTATCCGCCAGCACCGCCAAATCGCCCCAATTGACATTCGCTTTGGACAGCACATTCAGATCGCTCCAATTGACCTGGGCTTCGCTTAAGATCTTCAAATCATCCCAATTGACGTTGGCCTTGGACAAAACCCCGAGGTCCGTCCAATTCACCCCGCCGTCTGAGAGGCTTTTGATCCCGTCCCAATTCACATTGGCATCGGCCAGCACTCCAATGTCGGACCAATTGGTATTGGCATCGCTTAGCACGGCTAGATCCGACCAGTTGATATTCTGTTTACTTAAAACTTCCAAATCCGCCCAATTAACGTTCGTGATGGAGAGGGCCTGCAGGTCATCCCAGTTGACATTCGCTTTCGACAACACGCCGATATCCGTCCAATTGACGCCCCCCTGAGAAAGCGTCTTGATGCCATCCCAATTGACATTCGTCGCGGCCAGCACTCCGATATCCGACCAATTCACATTAGCCGTGCTCATGGATTGCAGGTCAGACCAATTGATATTCTGATTCAGCAGCACGGTCATATCAGCCCAATTGACATTCGCGGTGCTGAGCACATTTAGATCGTCCCAATTCACATTCGCATTGGCTAAGACCCCGATATCCGACCAATTCACATGGGCGGCGCTTAAAACCTGCAGGTCCGCCCAATTGATATTGGCATTGGCCAAAACTCCAAGATCCGTCCAATTCACATGGGCGGTGCTGAGCGCATTAAAATCATTCCAATTCACATTGGCTTGCGAGAGGACGACCACATCCGTCCAATTCACGTTCGCATCCGTCAAGACCTGCAGATCACTCCAGTTCACATTGGCCTTCGATAACACTTCAAGGTCTGCCCAATTGACGTTCCCTTCAGATAAGGTTTTCATGCCGTCCCAATTGACATTGGCGTTGGCCAAAACTCCGATATCCGACCAGTTCACATTGGCGCCGCTTAAAACCTGCAGATCGTTCCAATTGACGTTGATGTTTGACATGACATTGAAATCCGTCCAATTCAAATTAGAATCCGCCATAACTTTCAAATCACTCCAATTCACGTTGGCCTTGGACAAAACACCCATGTCCGTCCAATTCACGCCGCCGGTCGAAAGTGACTTGAGGCCGCTCCAATTGACGTTAGCATTAGCCAGTGTCGCGATGTCCGCCCAGTTCACGTTGGCGGCGCTTAAAACCTGTAAATCGCTCCAATTGATATTCGCCGAGGAAAAAACGCTCAAGTCACTCCAGTTGATATTGGCGTCTCCCAGCACTTTAAAGTCATCCCAGTTGAGATTGGCCGCTGAAAAAACGGCCATGTCCGCCCAGTTCAGATTCACGGTGCTCAAGACCTGAAGGTCTGTCCAATTCACATTCGCTTTGCTCAGCACTTCGAGATCCGACCAATTGACCTTGGCCTCACTCAACGCCTGAAGATCACCCCAGTTCACGTTCTGATTGGCGAGTACCGCAAGGTCCGCCCAATTGACATTCGTGGCGCTCAAAACCTGAAGGTCGTCCCAGTTCACATTGGCTTTCGACAGCACGCCGATATCCGTCCAATTGACCCCGCCCTCAGAAAGACTCTTGATTCCGTCCCAATTGACGTTGGTATCGGCCAGCACCACGATGTCTGCCCAATTCACATTCGCAGCGCCGAGCACGGCAAGGTCACTCCAATTAATGTTGGCTTTGGAAAGCGTCACAAAATCATTCCAATTGACGTTGGCATCCGCGAGCACTTTGAAATCGCTCCAATTGATGTTGGCGCTGCTAAACACGGCCATGTCGCCCCAGTTGACGTTGGCCGTGCTCAAAACCTGTAAATCCGTCCAATTGATGTTTTCCCGGCTCAAAGCATCGATGTCGCTCCAATTGATATTGGCATCGCTGAATACTTTGAGATCAGCCCAATTGATATTGGCGGTCGACAAGACGTTGAAATCGGACCAATTGAGATGGGTGTCGGCCAAAACTTTCAGATCGGACCAATTCACATTGGCAGCAGCCAGCGCACTGACATCGTCCCAGTTGATATTCGCCGTGCTGAATACCTGCAGGTCGGCCCAATTGATGTTTTGTTTGGAAAGAGTAATAAAATCATCCCAATTCAAATTGGCGTCTCCCAACACTTTAAAATCGCTCCAATTGATATTGGCAGCCGCCAAAACACCAAGGTCGCCCCAATTCACATTGGTATCCGCAAGAACTTTCAAATCGTCCCAATTGACATTCGCGCTTGTGAGAACACCCATATCGGTCCAATTGATATTGGCAGTGCTTAACGACTGAAGGTCGCCCCAATTCACATTGGAGTCGGCCAGCACGACCATGTCCGACCAGTTGATATTGGCATTACTAAGCACCTGGATATCGTCCCAATTCACGCCTGCACCCGCCAGGCTTTTGATGCCGGTCCAATTGATGTTGGTATCGCTCATAACCTGCATGTCCGTCCAATTCACATTCGCCTGCGTCAGTTCGGCAAGACTTGCCCAGTTGACGTTATCGAGCCAATCGACGCCGGAACCCGTCATCACGGCAAGATCCTCCCAGTTCACATTCGCACGGGACAAGGCATTCAGGTCGCTCCAGTTCACATTGGCTGCGGCCAAAACCTGCAGGTCCTGCCAATTCACGTTCAGGTCCGCCAGGACTTTGACGTCAGCCCAGTTGATATTGGCAGCTGAAAGAACATTGAGATCGCTCCAATTCACATTGGCTTGAGTAAGCACTTGTAAGTCCTGCCAGTTGACGTTGTAATCCGCTAGCACTTTAATGTCGGACCAGTTGACGCCGATATCGGTCAAAACTTTAAGATCGTCCCAATTGATATTCTTTTGGCTTAACACGCCGATATCGGACCAGTTAATGCCTTCTTCGGTCAACACGACAAGATCATCCCAGTTCACGCCGGCAATGCTCATCTTGGCCACATCGGACCAGTCCACGCCGGCTTCGGTCATGGACTTCATGTCGTCCCAATTCACTTTCGACAATTGGTCCGTCCAGATGGTTTTCTTCAGATCCGCGATTTTGCCAAAAAGAGTGCTTGTCGCTGAAGTATCCGCAGCCGTTCCAACGGCTTGCAGTACAGTCGTGGCTGTGCCGGCACCCACCGCGGTTTTGACCGATTCGATGTCATCCCAATTGATCGTGTCGGTCTTGGCCTTGATGTCGCTGACATTCGAGTTGATCGTGTTGACATTGCTGTCAATGGTTCCCACAGTCCCCTGAATGGCATCGAGAATGCCTTGTTCATTCGGGTTATAAATAAACTGTCCGGAATAGCTGGTACTGCTGCCCGCTGGATAGGTGATAGTCACGGTGGAAAGGTAAACTTCGTTTTCATCGGGGACCGTCCACGAATGTTTAAAAATACTATTACTGATGACACTGCTATAGGTGGGGGCCGTCATCGTTGAGCCGGCGGCGTCGCGCAAGGTAATGCTAATGCTGCTGCCGGCCCACGAAGAATCGGAAATAATCGTTCCGCCGCTTTCAAGCCAGCTATTGATAAAATAAGCATCCGCACTGTTATCAAACAGCAGTTCCGACCGGACTTGATACTCCCCGCTGACAATATCGAACGTCGAGGACGTTCCCGAGGTAAGACCGCTGGCGGAAGCCTGCAGCGTATAAAGTTCGCCGACTTTATTAATAAAAATTCCTTTACCCGTAAAATCAGCGACACCGCTGACCGCCGACATGGTCAAAGTACCGCCCAAGGTGCCGCCGGCTGAATTGTTATTGATCGCCAGCGTAATCGACGCTGTTGAATTGGTCACCACATTACTGTCCGCATCAAGAACTTTAACAATCGGCTGAGGGCTGAAGACCTGACCGGCCTGTGTGGTCGACGGCGAAGTGGTGAATGAGACTTGGGTCGCGCTACCATAGCCTGACGTAAAACTTGAAGACGAGGAACTGGAAGATCCGTCATACGATCCGCC
This sequence comes from Candidatus Omnitrophota bacterium, assembly GCA_023247055.1. GTDB lineage: Bacteria > Omnitrophota > Omnitrophia > Omnitrophales > Aquincolibacteriaceae > JAHFHB01. The sequence goes on along the minus strand of JAHFHF010000035.1, from coordinate 26,757 downwards.
CAAATAGGCTGGAAGGAGATAATCTTCGGTATCTGCACCGTCATAACTGCCGCCGGAAAAAATAGCGGCATACAGACTGATCTGCGAACTCCATAAAAGCTGAAAGAAAAGGATGATCCAGACCACCCTTTTCCAACCCTGCTTTCTTAGTCCGCGGTCATGATTCACAAATAAACCTTTCTTAAAATTCCGTTTCCCTAGTAACACGCACCATTTTTCTAAGCACTCGCTGTTCTCACGCAGCGGCCGCCATAATCACTGCCGCGCGTCGAATCCGTAGTACCCGCCTTCCAACGGTTTGAAACACTGAGCCTCGTCACGTTGGCAGTGGCCACCGTCCAACCTCCGCCCTTCAGTCCTGATCCCGCAGCGCCCGTGACACCGCGGGCAATACTTGTCGAATCAATGCCCGGCCAATCGATATTTGTCGCATTGCCCTCATAGCCGGATAGCGAGGGAATGAGAACACCATCTCCATGGGTCCCGCCAAAGCTTCTTCCCGCCGTGTTTCCTACCGTGACGGCTCTTTCCCACACATTCCCGGATAATTCCATGACACCGTAATAACTTGCACCGGTGGTCGCGCGCGTTGTCGTTGAACTAGTCGCATAAATGCCGCTTCGCACAGGACCCGTGAGGGTATCCCCGTTTATAAATGTCGTGCTGTTGTAATTCGCATTCGCATTGGCCGTGCTAATGGTTTCTGTTCCGGTTTCCGACCCTGAAAATTGCGCGGCTGCAGTAATGGATGTGGAACCCCAGGCATATTCGCCGGCGACCGGATAAAGGGGACCACGGCAGACCTTTTCAAATTCAAGTTCGGTCATGGGCCTTAAGGCCGCCCAATCCGCAAACGCCGCCAAATCCATCCATGAGAGATAGCTGCAAGCGCGGTCGGTCCGGGTGGTTGTAGCATCGCCCGAAGTCCATGCAAGCGTATTGCGGTTGGTAGCCGCGTCCGAATTTTTACCGGTGGATGAGGTAATATCGCGTGTGGTTTTCTGCACGGTCGTAAGCGTATTGAAAAACGCCACCCACTGGCCTTCCGTGATCTCATATTTCATCACGTAAAAAGCTGCATAGCCTTTGGGAAAAGATGAACTCACCATAAAAATGGTTCCTGACCCCACGTCATCACTGCCGCTGTCCGTGGTGTAGTACCACGCATTGGCCGTCCCTGCTGAAGACTCAAAAGACATGATGTCCGTCTCGCTATTGATGACACCGGGGATCGAGGTTTCCCACAGAAATTCCCCGTTGGTGCCATTGGTCGTATCACCCGCATAAAACCCGCCCTGCGGGATATAGACCATTTCCAGGCCAAAGATTTTAAACCGGGTGCTGTTGTTATTGGCATTGGCATCCGAAATACCGTCCGCCGCATAATCCCAGACAAAATTAATGCTGGTGGTGGAAAGCGTACCGCTGCCTTCCGCATTGCGCTGGATAAATGCCCCTTTTTGGTCTACCGCCACAAGGATATCAATGCCAGTTCCCGAGCCAATGCTAAAACCCGACGGATTGATTCCAGCCGTCTTCAGTGTCGCATGATTCCATGTAGAGCCTCCATCCGTGGAATATTTAATAAATACCCACGCCGCATCATAATTGGTTGAGTCATACCAGGAATTATCCCAAGAAATGTCGAACTGCAATGTCAGGGTGTCGGCGCTGGTATCTTGCGTAGAAACCGCAACATTGGCGACGTTGAGATTATTGGCGAACGCAGAAGCAGAACACCAAAGCACAAGAACACACAACCCAATGGTTATTTTAGCGTTTATCTCTGACAACTGACGACTGACGACAAGTAGAATTTCGTTTATCATGGCGCCGTCCTTGCCGCTCGAAATCCCCGCGTATTGCTGCGGGTCGAAGTCGTAGCCGTATTGGAACGGTCCGAAGTACTCAGGACAGACGCACTGCTATTCCACGCACCGCCGCGAAAATTGGAGCCACCCGCTCCAGTCACTTCCCCGGAGGAATAACCGGGCCAATCAGAATTCGTCGCATTGCCATTACTTGACAAGGCGCCATCGCCATGGGTTCCCGTGAAGGTCCGGCCCGTGGAATCGCCGATGTTGACGCAGCGGTCGTTGACATTGCCGGAAAGTTCCATGTTGCCGTAATATCCCGCGCCCGACTGAGTGCGCGTGCTGGAGGAAGTAGCAAAAATACCGGCCCGCACCGGCCCGCTCGAGGCATCGCCGCCGCTAAAAGTCGTGTTGTTATAGGCGGCATTAGCACTCGAAGTCGTAATGGTCTCCGTGCCGTCTTCGGTTCCTGAAATCGTCGCCGCGGCAGTAATCGTGGTATTTCCCCATGCATATTCCGCAGCCACAACGGTCGCAGGGCCACGCGCCGCTTTTTCAAATTCGAATTCGGTTATCGGCCGAAGAGCAGCCCAATCCGTAAACGCGCAACCGTCCATCCAGGACAGATAACTCATAGCCCGGTCGGTCCGGGTAGTGGTCGCATCCCCAGAAGTCCAGGCGATTGTGTTACGGCTGGACGCACTATCGGAATTTTTACCGCCATTCGTATTGCTGGTGATATCCCGCGTAGTTTTTTGCGTATTGGTCAGCGTATTGAAGAAATCAACCCATTGGCCTTCCGTCACTTCATACTTCATGAGATAAAAAGCCGAATAGCCGGTGGGAAAACTGGCATTGCCGGTGATGCCGCCGTCGCCGTCAACCGAAATGGGCGATGTGTCGATGTCGTCACTGGCATTGGAGTCCACAGTCACATTGCTCTGCGCCGCCGTAGAAATTAAAACGGTTGTATTATTCGTCACATGGATAGCGTTGCTGGATTCGGTGGTGCCATCGCCATCCCCCAGATAAAAATTTGCGGTCGGGATATAAACCATTTCAACACCAAAAACCTTGAGCGTGACCGATGCCGTATCAGAAACACCGTCGGTGCTGTAATCCCAAACAAACTTGACCGACGTGGTTGAAAGACTGCCGCTGCCTACCGCACTGCGTTGGATGAATGCACCTTTTTTATCCGTGGGCACGACAATGTCAATGGCGGTGCCTGAGCCAATGCTAAAACCGGAAGGATTAGTGCCGGAAGTTTTGAGTGTGGCATGCGCCCACGTCGTGCCGCCATCCGTGGTGTATTTGATAAACACCCACGCCGCATCGTAATTGGTTTGATTGCGCCAGGAGTTGGCCCATGAAATATCAAACTGCACCGTTACCGTGTCGGCGCTGGCACTGCGCGAAGCAATCGTAACGTTCGAAACACTGAGGTTGTTGGCGGAAGCTTGCTGCGGAAACAATAAAATACCGGAAAAAAATGAGGCGCAAATAATGAAGAGAAACTTTCTGGACCAGTCAGACTCATCAAACATGGATCTGCCTCCAAAAATGCAAAAAAATAGACACGCCGGGACTTGGAATAAAAATTCCCGGCAATAGCGTCTTAAAAAAATTCACAAAACGAAATAGATTCTAGAGTTGCATCCTTTTTAGTCAAAGCATTTCGGCATCACGATTTCAATCCAAAGTATAACACAGTGAGTGCGAATTAGATTATCGGCTAAAAAAATCTTTTTTATATGGTTTTGTTTTAAAGCATGATAGTATTGATTCTTAAAATAGTCAATAAAGTATTTTTGAGTATTATTTTTATATATTTTTATATAATACTATTTAAAGGATTCTATTTTTAGTTCTTTCAAAATACACTTTTCTTTACTTAGAAGGTGTCATTTAAATCGCTGCTATCAAAGGAGATAGGAGAGGAGTAACTGTACAACATTCCTAACTTCAATTTTGCGGCATCTGCCTCGCGCTGCTGGCGCGAGACTGTCACAGCGACGACCAAGGAAGTCGTCGTCTGTGAGCGCAAAATTTAAAACATTCCTAATTTTAGTTTTACGGCATCTGCCTCGCGCTGCTGGCGCGAGACCCCGCTGCGGTGACCAGAGAAATCACCGTCTGCGGCCGCAAAAATTCAGAACATTCCTAATTTTAGTTTTGCGGCATCTGCCTCGCGCTGCTGGCGCGAGACTGTCACAGCGACGACCAAGGAAGTCGTCGTCTGTGAGCGCAAAATTTAAAACATTCCTAATTTTAGTTTTACGGCATCTGCCTCGCGCTGCTGGCGCGAGACTCCGCTGCGATGACCAAGGAAGTCACCGTCTGCGGCCGCAAAAATTAAAACATTCCAAGTTTCAGTTTTGCGGCATCGGACATGCGCGCACGGTCCCACACGGGTTCCCAAACAAGTTCGGCGCGCACATCGTTAATTTCCGGAATGCTGCGCAGTTTACGCTCGATTTCCGCGCGCAGCACATCCCCCATGCCGCAGCCCGGCGCAGTCAGCGTCATTTTGATTTCAACGCGATGACCGCCTTCCGGAAAATCGGAAATTTCACAGCCGTAAATTAGGCCGAGATCAACGATGTTCACGGGAATTTCCGGATCATAACAGGTTTTGAGCTGCGCCCAAATCTGCTCTTCAACCGACAACCCTTCCAGATTGGGCCCGTCAATTTTTTCCTGCCCGATCGCATCTCCGTCCCTGCCTTCGATGCGAAGCATATAGCCATCCTGCGTCAGCACCGTATAACTGCCGCCGAGGGCCTGCACAATACGGCCGCGTGTGCCTTTGGGCACCGGGCTTTTTTGGCCGCTGGGAATCTGCGTCCCTTCAAGGTCCCGAAGTGTTTCAAATTCTGTGTTTGTGCTCATCGTCATTTTCTCCTTTTCCCCCACCTTAATCCTCCCCCGAAAAGCACGGGGGAGGAAAATAAAATTCTGCGATTCCTTTTCCCTAGAGGAGGAAATTTATTCCGTTGAAACTGCCGAGTCTTTATTTTCCAACCCCGCCTTGAGAATATGCCCTTGGCCCTTTCTGAAGGCCAAGGACTTTGCCTCGACGACTAATGAGGTCGTCGTAGGCAACGCTCAGCCAAAGAACCGTTTTTATTATGCATCCATTATTCTGTTGAAATGGCGGTTTGTTTATTTTCGAGACCGGCTTTTAACGTATGCCACGCGAGGGTTGCGCACTTCACGCGCGCGGGAAATTCGGAGACGCCCGCAAACGCCCGCAAGCTTCCCAGTGTTTCCAATTCCTCAGCAGTTCCCTGCCCGGACACCACGCGGTGAAAACGTTCGAAAAGAACCTGCGCGTCCATCAAAGTTTTGCCTTTAAGCGCAGATGTCATCATTGAAGCCGAGGCTTTAAAAATGGCACAGCCGGAGCCCTGAAAAGCAACGTCTGCGATCACGTCGCCTTTCACGTGCAGATAAATCGTCAGGCGGTCGCCGCACAACGGATTATACCCTTCGGATTTGCGCGCGGGTTCCGGAAGCGCGTGGAAGTTGCGCGGCTTTTTGTTGTGATCGAGAATCACTTCCTGGTAAAGCTCCCGAAGTTCGTCCATCAGCGAAAGATCTCCTGGACTTTGCGTAAGGCCGCGGCCAGAACATCCACTTCAGCCTTGCTATTGTAAAATGCGAAAGAGGCGCGGGCCGTGGCCGGCACCTTAAAAAAATCCATCACGGGCATGGCGCAGTGGTGTCCGGCCCGGATTGCGATTCCCTCACGATCTAAAATCGTGCCAATGTCGTGCGCATGGGCCGCGCCCAGCACAAAAGAAATCACAGCCGCTTTTTCTTTGGCCTGACCGATGATGCGCAAGCCCGGAATGGCGGAAAGCGCTTTCGTCGCGTAAGTCAAAAGTTCCTGTTCATACGTCGCAATGCGTTCAAGTCCTACCCGCTGAAGGTAATCGACTGCCGTGCCCAGCGCAATCACGCCCACAATATGCGGCGTGCCGGCCTCGAACTTGTAAGGTAATTCGTTGTACGTCGTTTTTTCAAAGGTCACTGAGCGGATCATATCGCCCCCGCCCTGGACCGGCGGCATTTTTTCAAGCCAGGCTTCCTTGCCGTAAAGCACGCCCGTGCCGGTGGGACCAAACATCTTGTGCGCGGAGAAAGTATAAAACTCGCAATCCAATTCCTGCAAATCCACTTTCATGTGCGAGACGGCCTGGGCCCCATCCACTAAAACCGGAATGTTCTTTTCATGCGCCAGACGGATCATTTCCTGCACCGGGTTGATCGTGCCGAGCGCATTGGAAACATGTGCAAGGGCGGCGATGCGTGTTTTAGGCGTCAGCAGCCGCGCAAATTCAGATAAGATGACTTCGCCGGCTTCGTTGATCGGCGCTACGCGCAAAACAGCGCCAGAAGCTTCTGCGGCCATCTGCCAGGGAACGATATTGGAGTGGTGTTCCAGGTGCGTGATCAGAATTTCATCGCCCGCTTTTAAAAAAACTTTGGAAAAAGCACTCGCGACGATATTGATGGCTTCCGTCGTTCCGCGCGTAAAAATAATTTCACGCGTCGATCGGGCATTGAGAAAGCGTTGGACTTTAATCCGCGCGCTTTCATAGGCTTGCGTCGCTTTTTCACTCAGACAAAAAACGCCGCGGTGGATATTGGCATTTTCCCGCGAATAAAAACGGCTGATCGTATCAATGACCGGCAGGGGTTTTTGCGTCGTGGCCGCATTGTCAAAATAAATAAGCGGCTTGCCATAGACAGTCTCCGCCCGCACCGGAAAATCAGCGCGGTACTTGGCGGGATCAAAAATGTCTGGCGTCATTGCGGCCTCCTTCACAGAATGCATAGCGTTAGACCTCGCGGAAATGGGCGCCCAGCGCCGCTTCGGCCGCCCGGCGCACAGGCTCAAGCGGAATTTTTTCCAGCACTTCCATGGCAAATCCGCGCGTCAAAATGCGCCGGGCCTCATCCGCCTCGATGCCCCGGCTTTTCAGATAAAAAATAGCATCGTCTTCAAGCTGGCCGATGGCTGTCCCGTGAGTGCATTTCACATCATCGGCATAAATTTCGAGCTGCGGCTGGGCATCCGCCGTGGCATCGCGCGAGAGTAAAAGATTTTTCATCGTTTGCTGCGCATCCGTCTTTTGGGCATCCGGATAAACGTGGACTTTGCCGCGAACGACCAGCCGCGAGTGACCGTCAAGAATCCCTTTCATGACTTGCCCGCTGGTACATTCGGGAACGCGGTGCTCAATCAAAACATTCTGATCGACGTGTTCATTTCCCGCGGTCAGATAAAAACCATGCAGCTGCAAGCCGGCCTGCCTGCCGGCCAAAACGGCATCGATTTCATAGCGGAAAAAAGGCGTGTCGGCTGAAACCATGAAGGTCTCGTAACGGCTTTCTTTTTCCAGCCAGATTTCGCCGCGCGCCGTTTGAAAACCCTGGCTTCCGCCTTGCTGCAGCACATAATGGTCGAGCCGGGCTTTTTCCGAAAGCCGGACCTCGGTCAGCCCGTTGCTGAAATAGGAGTTACTGCCGATACCGGCAAAACTTTGGATAATTGCCGCTCGACTGCCGGGGCCTGCCAAAATCAAATTGCGCGGATGGATCGCGCGTTCCCCTTCGGCAAATAAAAAAAGCGACAGCACCTGCAGCGGTTTTTCCAAATGCGTTCCGGCCGCCAATTGGATCTCAATGCCATCGGTAAAAAATGCCGTGTTGAGATCTGTCAGCGCGCGCGGTTTCAATCGGGCCTCGCGAAGCCCGGATGCCAGCTGCGGTTCATGACGGCGCAGCGCTTCGGCCAGGCTCATCACACGCAGGCCCTTTTGATCTTCCAATCCCGCAGAAAGCGCTGGTTGGTAGACGCCGTCTACAAAAACAGCTCGCGGCCAGGCAGGATCCAAAACATAGGGTTCCATTGTTTTTAAATCGACCGAAGCGGTTGCGGCAGATTTCGGCACCATTTTTTTAACGGATTCCAGCCGGGTATAGCGCCATTCTTCATCCTTGGAACCGGGAAAACCATTTTGTTCAAAACGCTGGAAGGCACTGCGCCGTTCAGGGCAAAGCCAACCGCCCTCCCCGCAAAGTTCGGTTTTCTCAAAAGCTTCGAAACTCCGCCGGTAGTTCTCAAGCGTTTCGTTTTCCGGTGTTTTTGTATCTGTCATAAATTTCCTCTGCGCGAATAGGGACAGGTCCGCTTCGCTTGGACCTGTCCCTAAATCAAACTTTACTGCCTACAGGACGTATCCAGTCGTAACCTTTGGCTTCCAATTCCAGCGCCAGTTCTTTGCCGCCGGATTTCACAATTTTTCCATCCAGCAAGACATGGACGTAGTCGGGCACAATGTAATCGAGCAGGCGTTGATAATGCGTGACCACGATCATGGCGCGCTCCGGCGAGCGCAGCTGATTGACGCCATGGGCCACGACCCGCAGTGCATCAATATCCAGACCCGAATCGGTTTCATCCAAAATCGCCAGCTTAGGTTCGAGCACGGCCATCTGCAGGATTTCATTGCGTTTTTTTTCACCGCCTGAAAAACCCGCGTTCACGGGACGGCTGGCAAAGGCAGGATCCATTTCCACAAGTTTCATTTTGCGTTTCAGGACATCCAAGAATTCCACAGCATCCATTTCCGGTTCGCCGCGCCGGGCACGCACGGCATTGACGGCCGCACGCAAAAAATAAGCGTTGCTGACGCCCGGAATTTCCGTGGGATATTGAAAAGCCATGAAGACGCCCTCTTGAGCCCGTGTTTCCGCGGACATTTCCAGCAAATCCTTACCCTGATAAGAAACTTCGCCGGCCGTGACTTGATACGCCGGATGGCCGGCGAGAACACGGCTGAGCGTGCTCTTGCCGGAGCCATTCGGCCCCATGATGGCGTGGATCTCTCCGGCTTTGACCGTGAGGTTAAAGCCTTTCAGGATTTTTTTGTCTTCGATGCCTGCGTGCAAATTTTTGATCTCTAGCATTTTATTCTCCATTCGATTTCAGTCTTCAATTAACCATTTGCGCATTGCAACCGCTGTACTTTTTAGCGGATGACGAAGAAAGCACTTCATCCAACACTTCCTTCTAAACTCACGCTCAAAAGTTTGGACGCTTCCACGGCAAACTCCATCGGAAGATGGTTGAAAACTTCTTTGCAAAAACCGTTCACAATCATGGACACGGCGTTCTCGCCGCTAATGCCCCGCGAAGCGCAGTAAAAAAGCTGATCTTCGCTGATTTTCGACGTCGAAGCCTCGTGCTCCACACGCGCCGTATTGTTTTCGACTTCCAGCGTCGGAAACGTGTTGGCTGCGCATTGGTCGCCGATTAAAAGCGAGTCGCATTGCGTGTAGTTCTGCGCTTTTTCCGCGTTCTTCAAGACTTTGACCAGACCGCGGTAAGTATTTTTTCCGCGGCCCGCGGAAATGCCTTTGGAAATAATCGTGCTGCGGGTATTTTTGCCGATGTGGATCATTTTTGTGCCCGTATCGGCCTGCTGGTAATTGTGGGTCAGCGCCACGGAATAAAATTCGCCGATGGTATCATCCCCCTGCAAAATCACACTGGGATACTTCCACGTAATGGCCGACCCGGTTTCGACCTGGGTCCATGAAATTTTGGATTTGGCGCCCGCGCATTTACCGCGTTTGGTGACAAAATTATAAATGCCGCCCTTGCCCTGTTTGTCGCCCGCATACCAGTTCTGCACCGTGGAGTACTTGATCTTAGCGCCTTTGAGCGCGACCAGTTCGACTACGGCCGCATGCAGCTGATTTTTGTCGCGGATCGGAGCGGTGCAGCCTTCGAGATAACTCACCGTGCTGTCCTCATCCGCCACAAGCAGCGTGCGTTCAAACTGACCAGTGTCTGCGGCATTGATGCGGAAATAAGTGGAGAGTTCCATCGGACAGCGCACGCCTTTCGGGATGTAGCAGAAAGAGCCGTCGCTGAAGACCGCCGCATTGAGGGCTGCAAAAAAATTGTCGCTCACTGGCACCACCGAACCCAGGTATTTTTGGATCAGATCCGGATGTTCCTGCACGGCTTCGGAAAAAGAGCAAAAAATCACGCCGGCTTTTTTAAGCGTGTCTTTAAACGTCGTCCCTACCGAAACGCTGTCAAAAACCGCATCAACGGCAACGCCCGCAAGCCGCTTTTGTTCATCCAGCGGAATACCCAGCTTTGCATACGTATCGAGAATTTCCTTGTCGACTTCCTCCAGGCTTTTGGGGGCATCTTTTTTGTTTTTGGGCGCCGAATAGTAAATCATGTCCTGATAGTTGATCGGAGGATATTGGACGTTCTGCCAGGCCGGCTCTTTCATCCGCAGCCAGGTGCGGTAAGCGGACAAACGCCACTCCAGCATGAAGGCCGGCTCTTTTTTGCGCGCGGAAATCAAACGAATCGTTTCTTCGTTCAATCCGCGCGGAATCGCATCGCTTTCGACGTCCGTAACAAAGCCGTATTTGTATTCGCGGTTGATCAGTTCTTTGGCGTCACTCATAAGGTCACCTAACTATTTGAGTCTTGAGTCTTGAGTCTTGAGTTCTTTAATTTACTCACGACTCATCCCTCACGACTGAAGACTTCTTTTCGGACTTCGGTTTCTCCACGCGCGATCATCTCCAGCGTCAGCGAACTGTAAAAATCATCCAGCAGTTTCTTGGACTTTTGCCAAATCGGCCGCAGGCCGCACATGCCAAAATGATTGCACGTAATTGAATCGCGGATATCGGGCTCGCAGTAGACATCAAACGTGCTGCCTTCCACGGCTTCAACAATTTGCCGCAGATTGATTTCTGCGGGTTTGCGGGCCAAAGCATAGCCGCCCTGATTACCTTGATGGGAAACCACAATGTCCGCTTGTTTTAATTTTTGCAGGATTTTTTCAAGATAGGCGGGCGAAAGTTTTTCATCGCGGACAATGTCCTTCATCGTGACCATTTCCCGGCCGGCATGCCGCGCCAGGTAGATCAGACAAATGACTCCGTATTCGGTTTTGGTTGTAAACTTCATCGCTGTCTCTCCTTAAGAAACTCTCTATAGGTATAATACTCAAATCAGACCAATTTTGTCCAGTTTAATCTATGACTCTTTTAGTCATATTTATAACTTACTATAAATAATAGACTTATGGAATTAAAATATTAGATGGTGGGGGGGAAGAGGGACAGGTCCAAGACGCAGCCCTTCAGGCAGCGCTTGGACAGTCTCTGAGTTAGACGCAGAGGCAGGTCCGATTTGAATGGACCTGTCCCTGCGACGGATTACTAGGCCTGTTTGACCTGAATCACAGGCACGGGCTTGGCATTCACACTGGCTGAAAAGCTTGATGAAGCTGAACTACACGAGGTTCCGCTGCCGTCATCGACTGTTAGCGCAACCCGGTACTGACCGCTCTCCTGATACGAGTGCGTCACTTTCGGTCCGGAACCTGTGCCACCGTCACCGAAATTCCAGTTGTATGTCAACCGGTCACCATCCGGGTCGTTAGAAGCCGAACCATCAAAGGCTGACGTTTGCTCTTGGCAGCAAACGAGATTCGGTCCGGCATTGGCCACCGGCGGTGTGTTAACTTTGACCGTCGTGGAAGTCGAGTTGGACGAACAGCTGCCGCCCTTGCCGTCATCGACCGTCACGCTCACGCGGTAGCTGCCGCCTTTGGTGTAGCGGTGGCTGGTCTTGGAACCGGAACCTGTGGTCCCATCGCCGAAATCCCACGTGTACTTTAAGCCGTCGCCGTCTGCATCGGACGAAGCTGAAGCATCCAGCTGAACTTCATCGCCGGCACAAGAAATCTTGACGGCTTTAATTTCGGCGGACGGCTGGGAGTTAATCGTGACTTTGACACGGTCAACGGCTTCAGAAACCGGTGTACCTTGTCCGTCATTGACCATCAACGTCGCGGTGTACTGGCCGCCCTTCTTGTACGAATGGGTGGCTTGGGCCCCTTCGCCCGTCGTGCCATCGCCGAAATCCCAGGTATACGACAACGATTCGCCTGCTTCGCCTGCCGACGCAGAACCGTCAAATGAAACATCGGAAGCTTCGCAGGTTGCAATCGCTTGGCCGGCATCGGCGATAGGCGCTTTATTTAATTTCACGGTCAAGGCATCATTGTCCGTCGCGCACGGCAGGCCGGAATTATCATTGACGCCAAGTTTGACGGAATAGCGGCCCGGTTTTTCATACGTATGCGAAACCTTGGGGCCGTCGGCTTTAGTGCCATCGCCGAAACTCCAGTTGTAAGTCAGCGCATCGCCATTCGGATCCGAGGATTTGGAACCGTCAAACGATACATTGTACTCCGCATTGGCCTGCTTGAAATACAACATGACATCCTCACCTGCAACGGCGGTCGGGGCCGCATTCACACGGACCTTCTGGCTGTAAACGTCGGTGGAACACGCCGTTCCGGCATTGTCATCGGCCGTCAAAACCACGTTATACAAGCCGCCCTTGGAAAACGCTTTGGTTACGGTCGCGCCTTCGGCAGTCGTACCATCGCCAAATTCCCAGCGATAGATCATGTTCGCAGGCTGATCATCGCGTGTGGCGCTGGCATTAAACGTCACTTCATTGCCGGCGCAAGCCATTTCCGGACCTTCAAACGCAGCAGCCGGCGGCGTATTGACATCGACTATCTGCTTCGTCACAGCGGTTTCACATTCCAAACCGGAACGGTCCGAGACCGTCAAAGTGACTTTGTATTTTCCACCCTTGTCGTAGACGTGCGTGACAACGGGTTCAGTGCTAGTCGCACCGTCGCCGAAATTCCACTCGTACGTAATTTTATCTTTGTTGGGGTCGTAGGACTGACGCGCATCAAAGACAAAACGGTTGCAGGCATTGACCGGAGCTTTGGGAGCCGGCTTTGGAGCCGGCGCCGCTTTCACGGGTTCGGCCACACGGGGCTCCGGACCATTAAAATAAATCGGGACCGGATTGCCTTGCCCATCAACAATGCGAAGGCCGCCGTTCGCGCCAATCTGCCAGCCGCGCCGAATACGGTAAACCAGTTTGCGTGCCGGTCCGGATTGGATTTTCAAATGCGTCTCGGCATACTGTCCTGAATCGGAATCGTTGATCGCGTACTCTTTCGCCGATTCGTTATCAATCAGCGTGCTCACGCCGCCCGCCGGATCAATGTCGTAGTTATAGACAATCAGATCCGTCGTGTTGGCGGAAATCGCAGGATAAAAATACTTCAGCCTGCCTTTGCCTGAAGCCAGACGAAAGGTCATGTCATAAACGAAAGCTTCTGTGGTTTCGGGCGCAACTTCAAACTTAAACAGGTTCTGGTCGTCGCCCTCGGTTGCCGTAATGACCATTTTAAAACGGTAATAATTACCGACCTTCTGGCCTTGTTCCTTGCTATAGGGACCAAAGGTGACGAATTGCTTGTGGTGCGTGGAGTCATCCAGACCCGTGGTGACTTCATCCAAAAATTTGCTGCCGACCATTTCAAACCGGGTCTGCGTGTTCCAGCGGAAACCGCCTTTGGAATCGGGGCTTTTGTACGTGTCCGGGTCATAGAGCTGAACAGTCAGCGGGCGCGTTTCCGATTCGGGAACGTCAAAGTACACTTCTTTCTGGGGTTTTTCGGCGCCGCGCAGCGGATTGCCGCCGGGGCCAAACACATACATGTATTCGATATTGGAATTATCCAGTGGGATTTCATAAGCTCGGACTCCAAGCGGCACGCTTAGAACGAAAATCAGGGCCATAAAAAGCGACTGCCTCTTTTTAGCCATGTTAGACTCCTTTAGCTTATCCCGTTTTCCGGGACACGTGTTGTCTTTGATTCTATTTTTTCGCGCTATCAAAAAATGCCATTTGTTTCAGCGTTTCCGCTGGGCAGAGACTATCAGACCCCTGCCAAATTACATTCGGGAATCAACCTAGCTTTTTATCGGGGAAAACCTGAAGGACTAAAAAATTCCGTGGAGGGGTTTGCCGGCAGCGGCCAGCGCTTCCACGCGCCGGTAAATTCCAGCATTTTCTTCGAGCGGCGGCGCATGATGCAGCTTAAGGCGGGCATCCAAAATGAGCGGGCCGTGGCAGCCCCAGTGTTTAAACTCGCTAAAACTGCGCACGCCTTCGATGTCATGCGCGGGATTTGTACGCGTAAACGTCACCCACAAAAAATGATTCAGCGATGCGGCGGTAAAATGGCTGTCATCAGCCAGGACCATCAGCGGGAAGCCCTCCAGGCCTTCGATTTTTTCCAAAAAATAAGACAAAATTTTAATTTCAGCGGGCGCAGTTCTATAATCGCGGAAAGGCGGCGCTTTGATCACCAGAATCCCCGGAAAAGCCACCACAGGATCTCCAAAGCCTTCTGCCAGAGGAAAAGAATCCGGCACCGCGGCAGACAGCGTCCGGCGGCGCGGGCCGGCTGCGGCAATCACAACCTTAGAGCCTTCATTCAAACCGGTCCCCGAATAATCCAGCGTATCCATCGTCGTGGCAGTCTGAAAGTGAAGGTCGCGGCTCCAGTCGACCCGCTCAAGCATGTGCCGGAAAAAAGCGGCCGTATCCTGAACATCAAGCAGCGGGTCATCCTCCCCCGCGGCAATCCATAAAAATTTAGACAGAGAGCATGGCCCATAGCCGAGCAGCGCATGGGCCAGTGTCAGAATTTCCTGAGGCCGGCGGCCTTGATAAGGAACGTAGCGTTCGCTGCCGATCGCCAGCAGTAAAGGATGCACGCCGGCCGCATCGACCGCATGCACGGCTTTGATGCCCGGAATTTCTTTGGGAATCATCGGGCCGGCAATTTCCTGAATCAAACGGCCGAACTGGCTGTCTTCCTGCGGCGGGCGGCCGACCACGGTAAAAGGCCAGATGGCATCACGGCGGTGATAGACTTTGTCCACTTTCAAAACCGGAAAATCATGCTGAAGGCTGTAATAGCCCAGATGATCGCCGAACGGACCTTCCGGTTTCAATTCGCCGGGCAGGACGCTTCCTGTGATGCAGAAGTCCGCATCCGCCGAAATCAGATGGCCGTTCTGGCGCTGATAGCGGAATCCCCGTCCGGCCAGCGCGCCGGCAAAAAAAATCTCTGATAAGCCCTCGGGCAAGTACATGACGGCCGCAAACGTGTGGGCTGGCGGGCCGCCCACAAAAATACTGACGCGCAGCGGCTCGCCGCGGCGCAGTGCGGCGGCATGATGAATACCAATGTCGCGGCGGATTTGATAATGCAGGCCGGCCTCGCGGTCTTTTTCATAGTGATTGCCGGAAAGCTGGATGCGGTACATGCCGAGATTGGAATTAAACAGTCCGGGCCGGTCCGGGTTTTCCGTGTAAACCTGCGGCAATAAAATAAATGGGCCGCCGTCGCCGGGCCAGCTCTGGATCTGCGGCAGTGCACTGAGCGTCGTCTCGTGCTGCAAAACCGGCGCATGCCCTGCGCGGCGCGGCAGGCTGGTGAGTGCGGTCCACGGCAATGAAAGCGCTTCAAACGGCCGTTTAAAAAAAACTCCGGGTTCGGCTTTAAAACGCACCAGTTTTTTTACGGCTTCTAAAGTCTCGCGGAAAATAAAACGGCTGCGTTTGAGCGTGCCAAAAAGATTAGAGACGGCGGGAAAGGGGCTGCCTTTAACGCGTTCGTAGAAAATAGCGGGGCCGCCGGCCGCATGCACGCGCCGGTGGATGGCCGCCATCTCAAGATAAGGATCAACCTCGTCCGGAATCCGGATTAGATGGCCGTTTTGTTCGAGGTCGCGGACACAATCAGCTAGGCTTCGATACGGCAGAAAGCACCTCGGATGGAAGATTATTTGCGCTTTTGAACGGAAGGACTTTCGACGGCAAAGCCGTGCGCGGCCCGGAAAATGCGGTCGGGTTTAATCACCGCGCCCTCGTCGGCCGTAAAAACTACAATAACGAATTCGTCGGGCAGCGCATTTTCAGCTTCGCGCGCCGAATGATGCCCCGTGATACGCCGCAGCATGCGGTCCGCCTCATAGCGAATCAAACGCTTTTCCCATTCCTTGCTGACTTTTTCGAATTCCCGGCCGGAATGCAAGACCTTGCCACGGCCATTTAAGCGGTAGCCCGTAAAATTGACATCGTCCATAAACGAGATGGACAAATTGTGGTTTCCGCACACGTTCGCATAGGTGGTCGTAAATTTATGGTCTAGATAGAAGACTTTATTGGGAGCCAGGACATCCACTAGCATCTTGGAAGCGGAATTCGGATGGCCTTTGGCATTGCAGGAAGCAACGCTGATGATCTTAAGGTGATTCTTGCTCTGGAGAAAAGCCTGGAAGATTTCTGTGAAGTTCATGGGATAATTCTATCAGGCCCTTCACAGAGTCACAAGGCACATGTCTTTTCCCTCCTTGACCCTGCCGTGCCTATCCCGTAGCATTTTACCTCAATGAAGCTTCTGCTGCTCCAGCCGCCCATTCAAGATTTTTACGAGACCGATATCCGGCTCCAACCCATCGGGCTGTGCTATCTCAAAGCGGCCGTACGCAAGCATCTGCCGGATGTGGAAGTCGTCATTAAGGACTATCATCAGGGCTGGGGCCGGCGGACCCTGCCAGTGCCGCGCGAATTAGCGTATCTCAAACCCTATTATGCCCATGCGGATCAAAGCCCTTTTTCTACATTTCACCACTATTTTCACTTTGGGGCAGATTTTGAAACCCTGGCTGACGAAGTTTCCCGGGAAAACCCGGATCTTGTGGGCATTTCGTCCCTCTTCTCGCCCTATTACCGTGAAGCGATCGCTTCCGCCGAGGCCATTAAACGAAAAAGGAATGTTCCCATTGTCTTCGGAGGCTCTCACGTTTCGGCCCTGCCCGAACAGGTGCTGGCTCATCCTGCGGTTGATTTTGTCATCCGCGGCGAGGGCGAAAAACCGCTCGTCGAATTTTTAGCGTGTTGGCAGTCCGGACGTTCGTATGCATCTGTCGCAGGACTCGGGTTCAAACATGGCGGACAGCGGGTTCTCAATGAACCGGGAGAAAATTTTTTGCTGGAGGACTTGCCGCATCCGGACTTGTCTGACTTTCCCGCGAACCGTTATTTGTTTGAGAAAAAACCTGTCAGCTTTGTCATCACATCCCGCAGCTGTCCCCACCGCTGCACTTTCTGCTCGGTGCATCAGACTTTCGGTTTTAAGTTTCGCCGCCGCACGACGGCCGGCGTTCTGGCGGAAATCAAATCCCGTTATACGCAGGGCGTACGCGTCTTTGATTTCGAAGATGACAATCTGACCTATTACCGCGAAGAAATGAAAAAACTCTGCCTGGATCTAATCGAAGCTTTTCCCCAAAAAGATGTCCAGTTCGTGGCCATGAATGGAATTTCGTACCTCAGCCTGGATCAAGAACTGCTCGGCCTTATGAAGACGGCCGGTTTTACGCATCTCAATCTGGCCCTTGTCAGTTCCGACACGGCCGTGCGCGAAACAACAAAACGTCCGCATACGATCGAGAAGTATTTAGAGATTGTCCATGAAGCCTCGCGCCTTGGTTTTCAGATTGTTTCGTATCAAATCCTGGGCCTGCCCAATGAAACACGGGCTTCCATGATGCAAACGATGGTTTTCAACGCCCGCCTGCCGGTCTTGATGGGCGCTTCGCTTTTTTATCTGACGCCGCGCTCTCCGATTGCCCGCGATTTTCCGGAACGCACGGAAGAGGATGTTTTTAAATCGCGCCTGACCGCCATGGCGGTTGAAACCGGTTCGTTTAAACGCGATGATCTTTACACGCTTTTTATCACCACGCGGATTTTGAATTTTCTGAAAGGCCTTGGGCTGCCGCAGAATGACGCTTCGCTCGAGGAGGCGCTGGCTCAAGCCAAAACTCTCGACAAGCGCAGCCGGCTGGGCGCAGAACTGCTGGAGACCCTGCTTGCGGAAGGCCGGCTGGATGCCGCCACTTCGCAGGGCCGTAGACCACTCACCCAATTTAAATCGGATTTATTTTTTAAAGTCTGGAATCAAGTGGGAACACTTGTGACGCAGCGGGGAAAAGAAATTTTTATTTCTCACGTCGTATGTGAACCTATCTAGCGTCTTCCCCCACCTTAATCCTCCCCCGGAGAGCACGGGGGAGGAAATAATAGAACCTCTTTTATTTCTCCCCCCGCGCTCTCCGGGGGGAGATTAAGAGGGGGGAACTATCCCGTCAATTCCCAGGCGCTGCGGTAGGCTTGGACGGATTCGGCGTATTTGATGAAATCCTGAAAAAAAGGCAGGGTTGAAATCGTCCCGCTGTCGCCTACCACAATCAGTTTGCGGCGCGCGCGTGTCATGGCCACATTCATGCGCCGCGTATCATTCAAAAAGCCGATGTCCCCTTTGAGGTTGGCGCGCACCAGCGAAACAAGGATCGCCTCTTTCTCGCGGCCCTGAAAAGAATCCACGCTGTCGACCTCCGGTAAATCTTTGGCTTCCGGCTCTTCACGCGCGCCGGCAATCAATTGATTCAACAGTTTGACCTGTGCCTTGTAGGGACTGACAATACCGATCTGGTAAGGCGCTACGCCGGCAGCCACGAGAGAGCGGTAGAGTTTCACCACCAACTGCGCTTCTTCTTCGTTGTAACGGCTGCCCGTACCTTCCTCTTCCTTTTCTTCAAACCCCAGCCCCGCCGTGTCCATAAACATAAACGGCGTCTGCGTTTCTTCGGCGGCTTGAACGCCGCTGATCCCGGAAAGATCATGGGCCCGGTTTTTATCCGCGGCCGTCAGTTTGCCCTCATAAAATTCGTGCGACGAGAACTGCATGATGGTTTCATGCATGCGGTACTGCACATCCAGGCGGATTTTGTCGCGTTCGTCCAGGACGTCGTGAAAGCGCTCAAAAAGCGTGTACAACAGGCTGTCTTTGCCCCTGCGGTTGGAGTGGACCGTCGGCGGCAGCTGGCAATGATCGCCGGCCATGATGACTTTGCCGCCGCGGCGGATCGGGATCCAGGCCGCGGGTTCGGTCGCCTGCCCCGCTTCATCCAAAATCACCCAATCAAACGTGCGGCTCGTGATGAGCGGATCGCCGGCCACCGTATGCGTGGCCACGACCACGTCAGACTCTTTCCAGACCTGGTGGAAAATTTCGGATTTGAGCGCGCGGTTGTCATCGCGCAAAGCGTTGATTTCGGCGCGCATGGCTTTTTCATCATCCCAATTATTGGCCCCGCGCTCGCGGCGCCGGTCGTTCTGTTTAAAAAGCCGTTCGATTTCCGCTTCGTTTTTTTCAATTTGTTTGGCCAGCGGATGCCTCACCATTTTGTAATTGAACGTATGCTCGCGCAGGCTTTCGGTCATGCGCGCGGGATGTCCAAAACGCGTGACCGGCTCTCCCGCCTGAACCAGGCTGCTGACCAAATGATCGCAGGCGGCATTGCTCGGCGCGGAGACAAGCACCGACTGTCCGGCGCGGCGTGCTTGGCGGATGATTTCGAGCAAAACGACGGTCTTGCCCGTTCCGGGCGGTCCGTGGATTAAAAAAACATCCTCGGCTTCGAAAGCGCCTTGCACGGCTTTTTTCTGAGTATCATTCAAGGACGTATTCAGATATGAAAATTTTTGCTGCGACAGCGGGTCTTTGTATTTGGCTTTTTTAAGCCCCAGGCTAATGTCCCGCAGCCGCGCGAGCGTGCTGTTTTTAGCGTTTCCCATGTCGCGCACGGCTTCCACCATCCGCTGATAGGTTGTCTTGCTGCCCTCCTGATTGAGGTGATACGCTTTTTCCCGGCCAACCCAGGCCGGCAGGCGGAGCCCGAACGCAACGACGATTTGCTTGCGGTCTTTTTCATAGACCGTCCCGGTGACGCGTTCATGGTAGGCCCGCCCCGGCGCGCTGAGCGCCACAACGCCTCCGACATCCAAAGAATAACGCGGCAAAAAACGCCCGTTGGCGTACGCAAACGTGAGCAATTTTTGCCCGGCCGGTGTAAAACGCTGTTCAAGCAAATCCAGCCAGAGCAGGGCCTTGCCCCCGCGCTCGCGATCTTCGGCTTTCTTCTCCAGGAAATCGGATTGAAAGCGCTGATCTTCAGCCGCCTCTTCTTCTTGCAGCAGCGCGGTCATCTTGGCCAAATGACGCGCAACGATTTCTTCGTCCGCAATGGAAAAGCGGTCTTGATCGCGGACACGGGGCTTAAAATCTTTTCTGGGTCTGGCCATAATTAATTTCCAAACAGGTGAGACATACGGGAAGGGAAAATAGCAGCACTGTTTCTATGCTTGTCTTGTTTCTCTTTTATTTCTCATGACTCAAGACTCATCCCTCATGGCTCTATTTCGGCCTGCTCAAATCGTGAATGCCGTCATAGCCTGGAACCGGCGCGCCGACGATATTCAAGACCCCGACCACGACATCTTCACCCAAATGGTAGACACCAATGCCCAGGCCCTCAAAAAAACCGGCTGCGCCTTTTTCTTCATTTTTCATCTGGTCGTAGGGGTGATTGACCAATTCAAACGGAGCCGCGCCCAAGCGCGCCGCGCCGTTTAACGCCATGGCCCCGGTTTTCTTAAGGTATGAAGGCGACGTCATGTTCTCTTGTTTCCAGGTTTCCATGCGGTTAGCTGCAAAAAGCGGCGAGGCCGTCAGCAAACTTGCCAAAACCGCACTCAACGGAAGAATAGGTTTCATTGAAATCTCCTTAATTTTTAAACATCTTATTTATGCAAAATTTAAAATGACGCTGATTTTAGTGTTTCGTCTCAAAATGAGAAATTCTAAAATAACAGGCAGAAAGATTATATCATTGGGGGGTTAAACCTTTTGCAGTTTTATCCGTCTCATAAGGTGTCATTGTTCAAGGTTCTGGGGTACAAATTCAAAAAGCAGTTCACAAGGAGACTCACATGGAAACTACACCCTCATGCAATCCCAACCCGTTAGGCTGTAAAACCGTTCTTGGCGTTTTCCTGTTTTTGGCACTCGTCTCGTCCACGCTGTATGCACAAGACCGCGACAATAATCCCCCAGGAATGCGGGGCGGACCGGGCACTAATTGGGAAAACCGGCCAGGACCTCAAGGCGGTCCCGGCGCAGGTCCTAACCGCGGCTTCCGTGACCGGGATAACAATCCCCCGGGAATGCGGGGCGGACCCGGGACCAACTGGGAAAACCGGCCAGGACCTCAGGGCGGACCGGGCGCAGGCCCGGACAGACGCGCAGAAAACCGGCGCGAATGGCTGGCCAATCATCCGGAAGTTGCCGAGCGCTTCGACACGAATAAGGACGGCCGCGTCGGTCCCGAAGAAAGACAGCATGCCCGCGAAGCCTGGCAGGAAAAACGCCAGGAATTACGCAGCAAGATCGACACCAATGCGGACGGCCGCATCGACGCTGCCGAAAAAGAGGCCGCCAAAGAAAAATGGCTGGCGAACCATCCGGACCAAGCCAAACGCATGGACGCGAACGCTGACGGCAAAGTCGACCAAACGGACCGCGAACTCAACAAAGAAAAACGCAAGGCTTGGAAAGAAGAACGGTTTGCGAAAGCCGATACCGACAACGATGGCAAGCTTTCGGCAACGGAACGCAAAGCTGCACGGGATGCCTGGCGGAACGAACAGTTTGAAAAAGCGGACGCTAACAGCGACGGAACCCTTGACTCCGCCGAAAAAAAGGCCGCCCGGGAAAGTGGATTCAAACGCTGGGGTTGGGGGCCGAAGAAAACTGAAGACACCTCAACGGACGGCAGTCATTAATGCCGCACGTAAGTATCATTTCCCCCGCCTTAATCCTCCCCCGAAAAGCACGGGGGAGGAAAAAAAGAGGGGTTCTCTTCTTCTCCCCCCGTGCTTTTCGGGGGGAGTTAGAGGGGGGATGCGTGGTTTTTATTTTTTCCATCCTGTTTCTAGCAGCCCTCTCCCTCCCGGCTTTTGGGGAACCATCCTCTCCATCCAGTTTTGATGAGGCCCTGCTGGCTGAAGTCCAGAAACTCCAGGCTTTGAAAGAAACCCAGCCCGCACTTTACCAGCAGAAAATCAGGGAAATGAAAAGCCGCCTGCAGTCCGATCTGGGCGAGCTTAAAACCCGCCGGCCGCAGGAATACCGCCGTTTCGTGCAGCGTGAACGTGAATTGGACCGGCGGCATTCGGAGTATGTCCGTCAAAGGCGTTCGGACCTTTATCCGGCTTATGTCGAAAGGCGCAGAAACCGCATCGACCGGCTTGAGCAGAAAAACCCGGAGCGTTTTCAATCGTTGATGCAGCAAAACCCGCGTTTGCGCGAACGCTGGGAACAGCGGCAAGAGCGCCGTGACGGGCAAAATTTTTCTACCGGCCGTCTCTCCCGGCAATCCGGTGAACGGCAGCGCCCGGGCCTCGGAGCGCGTCCGCAGCAGTCTGGGAGTATGCAGGAACGCCGTTTGCGCCGGAAAGACGAAGGACCTCAAGGCCCGCGTGAACGGCGGCGTCAGCCATGAGTTCACCTGCGCTCATCGAATTGACGGATACGGACCTCATTCAGGCATTTCAAAGCGGCCGTGAAGAAGCTTTCAACAGCCTGATGGCGCGGCATAAAGAAAAGGCCCTGCAGCTGGCCTGGCTCAAAACCGGCCATTGGGAAGATGCCAAAGATATTTCTCAGGATGCCTTTGTAAAAGCCTATCACGCTTTGAAAGATTTCCGCGGGCAGGCAAAATTTTCAACCTGGTTTTATACGCTGGTCATGAACACCGCGCGCGATTACTGGCGGCGCAAACATCCCCTGCGCTGGCTTTCCTGGAACCGGCAGGAAGACATGGATCTTTTTTTTGAAACGCTGCCAAGCGCGGCGCCGCGGCCCGATCGCGCACTGGAGTCGCGCGAAACCCAGGCGCGCGTCCAACGCGCGTGTGCCGGCTTGCCGGAACGCCAGCGTTTAATTTTCAGCTTGCGTTTTTTTCAAGACTTGCCGCTGGCTGAAATTGCGCAAATTCTGAATATTTCCGAGGGCACGGTCAAAGCCGGCCTGCACTTTGCCATCCAAAAATTCAAAACAGAATTTTCCTTACCGGAAGCCAAAGGACAGGTCCGGTCAAGCTTTGGGAGGAACTGTCCCTCGAAAGAAGGTGCGAAATGACTCCTGACGACGAAAAAGAAATCCGTTTTCTGCTGCGCGGAACGCAGCTCAAAAAACCACCGGTTTCGGTCCTGCAGGACTATGAAAACCAGGTTTGGGACCGGATCAAAAATCCCGGTGTTTCATACTCCGCTTTTCCCTTAGCCGCGGCTGCATTTGTGCTGGCTTTGGCACTAGCCGGCTATGGATTTTGGATTTTAAACCGGCCGCTTTCAGAAGCGCCTCCACCGTCCGTACTCGTCCAGTCCGCTGACATCCCGCAAGCCGTCGGGGAAAACGCTCCCGAGGCCGCTGAAATTCCGCAAGCGCAGCTGGATACGATGGCGCGCGATTTATTGATACTTCAATGGCTGGGCGAAGACGGCGGGCTGCTGGAGGATTGGGACAATCTGCCGCTTTTGATTGAAACCGCTTTACCGAAGGCGCTTTGAGGCAATTCTTTGTAAATTTGTCATCCTGAAGTCCTTCGTTTGTCATCCTGAACGAAGTGAAGGATCTCGAAGCCTGAGATTCTTCGCCCTTCAAATCTCGCTGGGCTCAGAATGACAAAATGAACATCGGATTTAATTCCCGGCGAGCTCGATGCGGTGGCGGACTTCCCGGCCCCTGCGCCGCTGCGCAGGGACTGTGCCTCGGCGGTTAAGGAGGACCGCCGTAGGCATAAAGATCGTCCGTCCTACTTCATTCCTACTCGGTGGCGGACTTCCCGGCCCCTGCGCCGCTGCGCAGGGACTGTGCCTCGGCGGTTAAGGAGGACCGCCGTAGGCATAAAGATCGTCCGTCCTACTTCATTCCTACTCGGTGGCGGACTTCCCGGCCCTGCTTGAGGTAGATCACATCTTCAGCGATATTCCCCGCCAAATCTGCAACCCGTTCGAGATTATGGCCGATCAGCAAATAGGCCATGGCGGCCCCGGCCGAACGCGGCTGGTCCGCAAGCGCGGCCTTTAATTGCACAAATAAATCATGGTTTAGCTGGTCGACGGCGTCATCCTGCGTTAAAACTTCCTGGGCCAAACAGGCATCTTCTTTCAGAAAAGAATTGAGCGCCTTGCGCAGGGCCAAATCAACCGTTTTGGCCATCGGCTCCAGCGGCAGCGCGCCTTCAAAAGGCGGTTCGGCCAGGACGATCAAGGCCTTTTCTGCAATGTTGACCGCATGATCACCGATCCGCTCTAGCGAAGTATTGATCTTCAGCATCATCATGACCATGCGCAGGTCGGCGGCCACAGGCTGGCCGGTGACGAAAAGCGAGTGGCCGGTCTCATCGATTTCAATTTCCAGCCGGTTAATGATGCTGTCGCTTTCGATGACTTGTTTGGCCAGGCGGGCATTGGAAGAAAAAAGCGCTTCGCAGGCGCGCGCCACGGCTTCCTCGACCGTAAAACTCATTTCGAGAAGCTTCTGCCGCAGCCGCTGAATTTCCTCGTGAAAATGGCGGTCCATCGGTTAGCACCGTATCCTTTTGAGCCGGCACAATAGTTCTGATGCAAGAAACATCGGCATGGGTTAGCCAAACCGGCCGGTGATGTATTCTTCGGTCTGCTTATTGGACGGACTCATAAAAATCTTGCGGGTCTCATCCACTTCGATCAATTTACCCATGTAAAAAAAGGCCGTGTCATCACTGACACGGGCCGCTTGCTGCATGTTGTGCGTCACAATGATAATCGTAAAATCTTTTTTAAGCTGATAAATCAATTCCTCGATTTTGGCGGTCGCAATCGGATCAAGCGCAGAACAGGGTTCATCCATCAAAATGATTTCCGGATTGACCGCCAGGCAGCGGGCGATGCAAAGACGCTGCTGCTGGCCGCCGGAAAGCGCCATGGCGGATTTATCCAGCCGGTCTTTGACTTCATCCCACAGCGCGGCGCGTGTCAAACTTACTTCGACGATCTCCGCAAGCTGCTGCCGGTTTTTAAGGCCGTTTAAGCGCGGGCCATAGGCGACGTTATCGAAAATAGATTTTGGAAACGGATTTTGTTTTTGAAAGACCATGCCGACGACACGGCGCAGATTAACCGCATTGACATTCGGCGCATAGATATCCAGGCCATGGATTTCCACGCGGCCGCTGATCTTGATACCGGGAATCATGTCGTTCATGCGGTTTAACGTGCGCAGACAAGTCGATTTTCCACAGCCGGAAGGGCCAATCAAAGCCATCACGGTTTTTTCGCGCACCTGGATATTGACCTGGTCCAGCGCAAGATTTGTTCCGTAATGGACGCTTAGATCTTTTGTTTCCACAAGTACCGAAGTCGGATTCAAGAGAGTCTCCTGCTCTGAGATTTTCGACTGGATTTTAACTTCGCTTAAGGCGGCTGTTTGTTCGCGCATAAAGGATTTTCCTTTCAATGGCTGAATTTTTCCTGCTGGCGCCGGAAATGAATACGGAAACCGATAGCCGTAAAATTCATTAAAAACGTCAGGGCAATTAAAACCAGCGTCGTTCCGTACTGAATCGGCAGCGTTTTAACCGGATCAATCGACTGAGTAGCCATGACAAAAATATGATACGACAAACTCATAAACTGACTTGCCGGATTGACCATGGGAATCACGCCAAACAAATCAGCCGCCGGCAGGTGTGGTAAAAAATAAGCCGCTCCGGTGAACAAAATAGGCGCCGTCTCTCCGACCCCGCGGCTGATGGAAAGGATCGCCCCGGTCAAAATGCCTCCGCGCGCCTGCGGTAAAACCACGTTCAAAATCGTCTCCCATTTCGTCGCGCCAAGGGCCAGCGACGCCTGGCGGTGGCTCTGCGGCACGGCATTGAGCGCTTCTTCGGTTGAGACAATAATGATCGGCAGGACAAGCACCGCAAGCGTTGCGGCGGCCCAGAGCATGCACGGCTGCCCGAATAAAAGACCCGTTTTGAGGACCGTGTCAATGCTGCGTCCGACAAAAAGGATAAAAAAGCCAACGCCGAAAAGCCCGAAAACAATCGACGGCACTCCGGCCAAATTATTGACGGCCGCACGGATCACCCGCACAATCGGTCCCTGCCCTGCATATTCCACGAGGTAGATTCCCGCTCCGATGCCCATGGGAAGAGCCATAACAATCATTATGAGTGTCACAAAAACGGTCCCAAAAATACAGGGGAAAATCCCCCCATGCATCATACCGTCGCGCGGCGCGGCGCTGAGAAAGGTCCAGCTGATCGCGGGCAGCCCTTGAACCAACACTTGGATTAAAATCAAAATGACTGTGAGAAAAGGGACGACGGTAAAAAAAAGCGTCAACCCGGTAAGCAGGGTCTCGCTCCAGTTAATTTTTTTTTCGGTCATGGAATTAAACTGCAGAACGGTGTTCACGCTCACATCCTTAATTGTTTGCGCATGCGGCTAACCACGATTTCTGAAAGCAAATTCAGGACAAAGGTCAGCGTAAAAAGAAAAATTCCCACCAAAAAAAGAGCGGCATAATGTTCATCCCCGTGACTGACTTCGCCCAGTTCGGATGCGATGGTGGCCGTCATGGTGCGGACACTGGAAAAGGGGTTGAGCGTAATGATAGCGGCATTGCCGGTGGCCATGAGGACAATCATCGTCTCGCCCAAAGCGCGCCCAAAGCCCAAAATCACCGCTGACGACAGCCCGGAAATAGCGGCCGGGAGAACCGTTCCCAAAATGGTCTGCCACTTTGTTCCGCCAAGAGCATAGGACGCATTCCGCAATTCACGCGGCACCGCATGCAGGGCGTCCTCCGCAAGCGTAATGATAATCGGCATAGTCGTAAGCGCGACGCCAAGGGCTCCAATAAAAGCATTGAGCCGGAATTTCGTTCCTAACAAGTTCTGAACGGGTGTCGCGACTAAAACAAGAAGCAAAAAGCCCAGAACCACCGTCGGAATTCCCGCGAGCAATTCGAGAGAAGGTTTTAGA
>JAHFHF010000034.1 GCA_023247055.1 Candidatus Omnitrophota bacterium | reverse complement strand
TGAGTACGGGCACCGCATTGCGATGCCCGGTATAACCGATAATTCCGCACATGATTTCCCCCAAAAGGAAGTGCATTATAACGCGGCCAATATCTTTTTGACAGTGCATTTCAAATAAACTAAGATGAACGGCCTATGGCCACATACCGCCGTAAACACTTTCTGATCAATAAGCCTCTGCAGGTCCGCTACATGGCTTATTTGACGGTCACTCTGCTGACGATTTCGGTTGTTTCCCTGCTCAGCCTGTATTTTGGGATTTGGGGCGGCGTACTCGACGCTTTTTCCGACAAACACATCCGTGACGAAATGTTGATTGCCTCGCAGCTGACTCAATACGACGAGGCCCGTACCGGCGCCTCGCAGCAAGGCCTGACAAGCCTCTCGATGTTCAAACAGTCCGAAAAACTCAGCCAGCGCCAGCGTGAAGTTTTCAAAGAAATTCTCGACAAATCCAACCGCGCGCTTTTCCTCAAATTACTGGTGCTCTTCATCTTCATTGCCTGGGGTTCGATTTATGTATCGCATAAAATCGCAGGGCCTCTTTACCGGTTTGCGGCCACGCTCGATGCCATGTCCCAGGGTAATTTGTCCATGCGCGTGCATCTGCGTAAAACCGACGAAGGGCAGTTTCTGGCCGACCATTTCAACGAAGCGCTAGCTTTTCTGGACACCACGATTTCCAAACTAAAAAACATCGTCAACGAACAAGATAAAAATCCTGCCCGTCTTGGCGAACGCCTCAAAGCCGAACTCGACAAGATCAAAACCAGTGTGGATAAATAAGCTGTTCCGGAAACTGGTTTTTTTTCTGACCGTATTTTTCTTTTCCTCCTCCGCGCTTTGGGCGGCCCCCGTCAGTGTTGAAGACCGCGCGCTCCTGACCCAAATCCAAAAAGATACGCTGCAGTATTTTGTCCACATGTCCGACAAAAAAACGGGCCTGACACGCGACTCATCCCAGCCCGGCTCGCCGGCCTCGATTGCAGCCACAGGTTTTTCTCTGGCTGCGTTTGCCATTGCCGATTCACATGGCTGGCTGCCGGATGGTTATGCCGAAAACTATGTTCGTAAAACACTCAAGGCCCTGCTGCGCCAGACTGAACATGAACAAGGATTTTTTTTCCACTTTATCGACCGCCAAAGTGGAAAACGAGTCTGGGGATCGGAGGCTTCGTCGATCGACACGGCGCTGCTTTTAGCCGGCGCGCTGCTGGCCGGCCGTTATTTCCCCGGTTCAGATATCGAAAGAATGGCCCAGCAGATTTATAACCGGATCAATTGGGCCTGGATGCTGAACGGCTCTGCGCTGGTCTGCATGGGCTGGAAACCGGAGTCCGGCTTCCTGCCTTATTACTGGGACTCGTACAACGAACTCATTATTCTGCAGGCCCTGGCGATCGGCGCTTCAGTCAATCCCATTCCTCCGCAGTCTTGGCAGGAGTGGGTCCGCTGGGAAGACGAATATGCGGGGAAAAAAATTATTTATTCGCACTCGGGCAGCCTTTTCACCTATCAATACTCGCAGGCTTTTATCGATTTTCGTGGATTGAATGACGGCGGCATCAACTATTTTGACAATTCCAAAAATGCCACGCTGGCGAATCTGGAATACTCTCTGGCTTTCCGCAATCAGTACCGCGGTTATTCAGAAAACTCTTGGGGGCTTTCGGCCTCGCTGGGGCCCGGCGGCTATAAAGCTTATGGCGCTAAACCCGGGGAAGGTTTGCAGGACGGCACCGTTGCCCCGTATGCGGCTATCGGATCGATTGTCTTTTCTCCGGAAGAAGCCATCCGCGCGATCCGGTATTTCCACGACAATTACAAAGACCGGCTGTACGGCCACTTTGGTTTCAAAGGCGCATTCAATTTGGACAAAAACTGGTGGGCGGATCAATACCTGGGCATTGACCAGGGCATTAGTTTTCTCATGCTGGAAAACTTTCTCAATGAAGGCGCAGTCTGGAAACGCTTTATGCCGCTGGAGGCAGTTCAGACCTGGATTGAACGCACCGGCTTGGCGGGAGAAATTGCGCCGGTCAATTAAGCGCTAGTACTGCTGCGGGCCGGAAAAAGGCTGCTTGCACAAACGGGCGGCAAGGCGCACCGCTGCCCCATCGATCATTTCACGCGTCGGATATTCGCCGTTTCTGATCTCTTCCTTAATTTCCTGTACGCGCCCCATATGCGGGTCGGCCTCGCCCGGAATCATCTTGGCGTAGCGCCGGACTTCCTGCCACATCTGGTCTTCTTCGTCGGTCTGAATGACCGGCTTTTCAATGCGAATGCGCTGCCTTAAATTTTGAAACAAACGGTTAATCAATTCCATGGCGATCTCCCTCAAGGGCCGACGTCACCCGGATAGCTGGCATGATAAAAATAATGACAAAATATGTCGCGCGCAAGTACCACGCTTTGGATGCTTCAGCGAGTATCCGCAAGCAATCGTTTGAAAAGCTTTTTGCTTTTCTAATGGAGGTATCGGCAGGGCGGGAAACCAACTTGAGCAGAGACAAAATGGCGGGGCTGCGGGGAGTGGTTTTGCACGGTTCCCCGCATTCGCTAACTCTAGGCTTTAAGGCTACTTACTGTTTGACCATCCGCAATCTAACGCAGACCAAACCCCTGCTTTTCCTGACTATTTGCGTCTAATCTCAAATGTAAAACATCGACAGCCTAAGGTTCATATTCCCCTTTTAGCATCTGCGTCTAACGCAGATACAAAAACATCGACAGCCTAAGGGCTGTCGTATGTTTTAGGCTTCAAGTGTGAGTTCGCCTACTTTTTTCATAAGGTGCGCACGCAAACGCATGACGACCTTCGTGTGGATCTGGCACACGCGCGATTCAGACACATCCAGAATTTCGCCGATTTCACGCAGCGTCAGGTTCTCGTAATAGTAAAGCACGATCACCAGCTTTTCTTTTTCGGGCAGTTCGTCGATCACGCTCGCCAGAATTTCCTTCACTTCGTTTTGGTGCACGTAGTTGAATTGATTCGTAATCAGCGAGTCTTCAATCGTCTGCAGGCGCGAAATCGGTTTGTTGCCGTCATCATTCTGCCAAACCTCATCCAGCGACAAAAACGAAGTCGAATTCAAGTCGCTGTAAATCGAATTGAGTTCGTCGGCGCTGATGTGAAGGCCCTTCGCGATTTCGTCTTCAGTCGCCGCGCGGCCCAGTTTTTCTTCCAGTTCTTTGGATTTCTTTTCAATCTCGCGCGCTTTCTTGCGCAGAAGACGCGGCGCCCAGTCAAGCTTGCGCAATTCATCCATGATGGAGCCGCGGATGCGCGATACCGCATAGGTCTCGAACTTATTGCCTTGGGAAACATCGTATTTGGTGATGGCATCAAACAAACCCAGAATGCCATAACTGACGAGATCATTGAACTCGACATTGGGCGGAAGGCCGATGGCCACGCGTCCGGCCACATATTTCACAAGGTAGAGATAGCGCTTCACGATTTCCTCGCGCACGGCCGCGCTCTTGGTGCGTTTAAATTTCCGCCACATCTGGACTTCATCCTCACGCATCGACGTGCCTGTTTTTTTGAAGTTGGGGCGAAGCGCTGGTTTCATGAGTCCCTCCCTTTATCTTGATTACAGTTTTAAATCGCTGTCTGAAGAACCAAGCATTTTTTTAATTTGAAGAAGCGTGTAGTTTTTGGATTGGAGAATTTTGATCTGCTCAAGGCGGTCAAAGACCGTTTCATCATAAAGCCGGTGTCCGGACGGTGTGCGGCGCGCTTCCTGGATAAGTCCGGTAAGGGTATAGTTATGAATCGTTTGTCTGGAAAGTCCTGTTTCCTGCATCACTTCGCCGATTTTGAAGAGCTTTTCGCGCTTCATGCCGCCTGCTTTTCGAGTTTGGAGTTCACCACGTCGTAAAGCCGGTTGGCTTCCGCATCACTGGGTTCCAGTAAAAGCATTTTCTCAATTGCAAAACGCGCGCGGCCCCAGCGTTCGGCATCCATGGCCTGTTGCGCTTCACGGCGGTAAGCATCCATACGATCGGTCATTTCACCGCGATAGACGTCCCGCAAAACACCCTCTTCGCGCTTGGCTTCCTTGCGTTCAGCCTGGCTGATACGGTCGATCAGCTTAGAAGCCTGGCCATTGCCGGACTCATAGCGGAAAATCTCCTGGGCGGCATCTGCCGCTTCGGCATATTGGCCTTGCTGAAAAAAAGCTTCCCCGCGTTCAACGAGGGTCTGGATCGCATCACGGCGCTCACGCTCACTCATGTCATCTTCCGCAAGCTCTGTCTTGGCCTGGCGGTAGGACTCGTCCTGGCGGGCCCGGATTTCGGTTACCAGACCCCGAACCTGCGGATCCTCCGGAAAAAACTCCTGCACATGGCCGGCAGCCTCGGCGGCCTTAGAAACCTCTCCCTGGGCGAGGTCTTTGCGGGCTTGGGCCATTTCTTTATTTTTGGCTTTTTCGCTCATGCTTTTTTGGCTCCCGCCGATAAACCCGCTTGTTAGCATCAAGATTGTGAGTGCTGCCATCAATTTTTTCATAATGTAATTTACATTTTATAAATTACACTCTAGATAAATGATCGTATGGTTGCAAGCTTTTTTTACCACTTTTTTTATCGAAAACATCTAATAGTGATCAATGTATAGCATTGACACTATATATAGTGGTTTGTGGATTAAAAAATTTTTAATATTTGTGCCGGGTTACGACGATATATTAAGAGAATTTAACCAGCGGATAGGAAACTCGGGGGCAAAAACGATGACTTACCGCGAAATTTTTGATCTGAAATACAATCAGGGGATCTCGACTTCCGAACTGGTGAAGCGCTTTCCCGACGAGGTCAAGCGGATTAGCGAAGTGGCGCTTTTGGAGGTTTCCGAGGATATGCTCAGGCAGGTTATTTCAGAGGCCGGCGTGCTGCAGCGTTTAATCGGGCTTAAAAAACGCTATGGGGTAGGATAGTCCCCCTGTCTGCGCCTCAGGCCTTCGTAGAAAAAACGCCCATCTGGCGGAACTTCTGATAACGCTTTTCAATCAACTCGCTTTTCGAAACCTTCTTTAATTCTTCAAGGTCCCGGTCCACAGTCTTCTTGATCTCATCCGCCATATCTTCAAAGCTGCGATGCGCACCGCCCAGCGGTTCTTTAATCATGCCGTCGATAAGGCCCAGCCCCAGCAAATCCTCCGCCGTCAGCTTCAGGGCTGCCGCCGCTTCCGGGGCCTTAGACTGGTCTTTCCATAAAATCGCGGCGCAGCCTTCCGGCGAGATGACGGAATAATAAGCATTTTGCAGAACGTAGATGCGGTCCCCAATGCCGATGCCGAGAGCTCCTCCGCTGCCGCCTTCGCCGATCACGATCACAATAATCGGGACGGTGAGTTCTGCCATTTCGCGCAGATTAAACGCAATCGCTTCCGATTGGCCGCGCTCTTCCGCCCCAATACCCGGGTAAGCGCCCGGCGTATCTACAAAGCAGATAATGGGCATGCCGGCTTGCTCGGCCAAGCGCATGACCCGGATCGCTTTACGGTAGCCTTCCGGATGCGCGCTGCCGAAACTGCGCAGCAGATTTTCCTTAATATCGCGGCCTTTTTGATGGCCAATGATGCAAACGTTCTGTTCGCCGCCCCATTTGGCAAAGCCGGCGATCATGGCGTGATCATCGCTGAAACGACGGTCGCCGTGCAGTTCAAATAGATTCGTAGTCAGATGCCAGATATAGTCCAGCGTATAGGGCCGCAGCGGATGGCGCGCAACTTGGACCCGCTGCCATGGCGTGAGGTTATCGAAAATTTCTTTAAGCGCTTTTTCGATTTTCTTTTCAACGCTTTTGATTTCCCCGCTCAAGTCAATGGACTCGCCTGAAGAATTGCGTAAATCCCTGAGTTTTTTTTCCATTTCCACGACCGGCTTTTCAAACGGCAGGCAGACATCCCAAATGTCCCTGCCCGCCGGCCGCGCTGTTGTTTTTTTTGCCTCTGCCATGATTCCCCCTATGTTTTTTCAAAGAGACAGATCCGTGTTTTTTGGCCCTGTCCCTCTCAGGCCTGCGACTCTTGCTCAGGCACTAGGCTTCATAGGCCAAAGAAGCCTATGTGAGCATTAATCCGTAATAGCGACTTTGACCCCATACGGCAAAATTTCGTACAACTCTTCGACGTCATTGTTGTGCATACGCACACAACCGTGCGAAACCTGCTGGCCGATCAAATTCGGTTCGGTCGTACCGTGAATGCCGTAGCCCGGCTGGTCAAAACCCAGCCAGCGCGTCCCTAAATGGTTGTCCGGGCTGCCGGGTTCAATGACCGCGCCCGACTTATACCACGTGGGATCCTCCAACTTATTCGTGACCGTAAACTCGCCCGTCGGCGTGCTGTTATTCTTGCCCGTGGCTACAAGATAGGTCTTAATGGGCGTATCGTCGAGGAACAGCCGCAGCGTATTCTGCGATTTATCCACGCGCACATAAAAAGTGCCGGTAATGACTTTCAGTTTCATGCCGGGATAAATAACATCCTTTGTCAACCCATTGATGCGGCGCGTCAGCGCCGAAGTTGTACCGTATTTTTTGGCGATCGTATAAAGCGAATCGCCTTCGGCCACGGTATGCAAAGCACTGCCCGGCGTGATGGTTCTTGAAAAAAGCAGCTTGGTATTTAATTTTTCATAGTCCTGCGTCAGTTTCTTGCGGTCTTTGGTCGAAAGCCGGATTTCATCCAAAATAAACGCATATTTCTGGGCCGCTTCGAGATACTGGCCGCGGCGTTTGTAATTACGAATTTCTTTCAGCGTTTTTTGAAAGAGATCCAACTCTGCGGCATTTTCCGTGTTTTTCTTTTCTGCAGTTTGACCCTCTGCAGGTTTGGCGGTTTCTTCGGCTGCAGCAACAGGCCGGCACAAAACAGCCAGCCCCAGCAGCATCCATCCAAACGGTTTTAGCCATGAACTCATAGGCTGCAAATCATCCATGAGAGGACGATCCCCAAAAAGGCCCCGGCAAAAACTTCTACCGGAGTATGGCCCAGCAGTTCTTTGACCCGCACCTCTGCCACTTGGCCTTTTTCATAAATATCATCCATCATTTTATTTAAAATCGTGGCTTGGCGGCCCACACTGCGCCGTACGCCGGCGGCGTCAAACATGATGATGATGGTAAAAATCAGGGTGATTAAAAAAGGCATGGTCCAAAAGCCATAGTAGAGGCCGGCCGTCGTGGACAGCGCGGCCACGCTGGACGAATGGGAACTGGGCATCCCGCCGGTATCAAAAATCCAGCGGAAATTAAAGCGGCGGAAATGCGTCCGCTGCAGATTACGCAACACTTTGATAGTTTGGGCCAAAAACCAGCTGAGAAAGACCGCATAGAAAGCACGGCTTACCGGGAAAGGCTCTGAGTCTAAAAGAATCACGGGTCTAAGGAGTAAGGTTTATAGGGTTGACGCAGACGGGAATTTATGATTAAATACCATAAATTTATGGTAAATTTGAATATCTATAGGGCTGTTTTATTATAGACTTGGCCCTTCAAAAAGCAACCTTAAAAAGCGAGGGATTTTATGGCTTTAGCCCGGGCGCAAAGCGCCGCTTACGTAGGCATTCAGGCTTATCCTGTCACCGTTGAAACCGATGTGGCCAACGGTCTGCCTCAATTCAATGTGGTCGGCCTGCCGGATGCCAGCGTCAAAGAGTCGCGTGAACGTGTCCGCTCGGCCATTAAAAACAGCGGCCTGCCCTTTCCCGGCGACAAGATCACCATTAATCTTGCGCCGGCCGATGTCAAAAAAGAAGGGCCCTCTTTTGATTTGCCGATTGCGGTGAGTCTACTGGCCGCTTCCGGCGTCATCCCCGAAGAAGCTTTGCGCAATTTTATTTTTATGGGAGAACTGGCCTTGGACGGCAGTCTCCGGCCTTTTAAGGGCGCGCTGGTGCTGGCCCAGGGACTTAAAGACCAGGGCACGCTTATTTTTCCGCAAGAAAATGCGCGCGAAGCGGCCCTGGAAAATAAAGTCGCGGTTTACGGGATGCGCAGTTTAAGCGAAGTGGTCCAGTTTCTGCTCAAGGAAAAAATACTGTCGCCGGAACCTACGGCCACCCTGCCGGTACCTCCCGCGGTATTTTCAGGACTGGATTTTTCTGAGGTGAAAGGCCAACCACTGGCTAAGCGCGCTCTGGAAATTGCCGTTGCAGGCGGGCACAATCTGGTCTTTATCGGCCCGCCCGGCGCTGGCAAAACCATGCTGGCCGCGCGCATTCCCACGATTATGCCGCCGCTCAGCACCGAAGAAAGCATCGAGGTCATGAAAGTCTACAGTGTGGCTGGGCTCATGGAAAAACGCGGCCTTTCCGCGCTGCCGCCTTTTCGTTCGCCGCATTATTCCATTTCCCCACCGGCTTTGATCGGCGGCGGTTCCTGGCCTAAACCGGGCGAAATTTCCCTGGCGCACCGCGGCGTGCTTTTTTTGGATGAAATGCCGGAATTCCGCAAAGACGTACTCGAGTCCCTGCGCAGTCCCCTGGAAGAAGGTTGGATCTGGATTTCACGCACAAAACTCCAGACCGGATTTCCCTGCCGTTTTTTACTCATCGCGGCCATGAATCCCTGTCCCTGCGGATTTCTGACCGATCCTCAAAAAACTTGCCGCTGCGCTTCACCGCAGATCCAGAAATACCAAGCGCGTATTTCAGGGCCCATTCTCGACCGCATTGATCTGCATGTCGAGGTGCCGGCAGTTTCATATCAAACTTTGACGCAGGAAACGGCGGAGGAAAGTTCAGCGGTCATCCGGGAACGTATTTTGCGCTGCCGTCAGATCCAGCATAAACGCTTTGCGGATATGCCGCTCAAACTCAATGTCTGGATGCGTTCGCGCGAAATCAAACGCTACGCAACACCCTCGGCCGAGGGCCAGAAACTGCTGGAAGCTGCCATGAAGCGCCTGCATTTTTCAGCGCGCGCCTATTATAAAATCCTGAAACTAGGCCGCACCATCGCCGATTTAGCCGGATCGCCTGTGGTAGAGGCCGCGCATATCGCCGAGGCCGTACAGTACCGCTCGCTCGACCGTCAGCGCTGGGGCTAAAAACCAGGGACAGGTCCTCCTAACTCTTTTCTTGCAAAATAGTTACAACGGACCTGTCCCTAAAAGGATTCCCATGTCACGACAACCACGATCTCAATTGTCGATTCATTCTTATTTCCATGTTTGTGTTCGAGGAAACAATGGCCAAAATCTTTTTCATGATGATTCCGACCGGACGCGCTATGTTTTTCTGATTGAAAAATATCGCAAACAGCACGGTCTGCTATGCTACGCCTATTGTTTGATGACAAATCATATCCACCATTTATTCCTAAGTCCCTCTGTTCAAAAATTGTCGAAAGCCATGCATGGTCTTCAGTTGGCTTATGTTGTCTATTTCAACCATCGCCATCAACGGCGCGGACACCTCTTCGAAAGCCGCTTTTCCAGCTGGGTTATCAAGGACAATACCCATTTACTTTATACGAAAGAATATATCGAAAATAATGCTGTTAAGGCCGGAATGGTCGATTCGAACTCGGAGTATCCGTGGAGCAGCGCATTCAGGGACAGGTCCGCCGTAACTATTTCAAAAATAGAGGGTTAGGAGGACCTGTCCCTAAAAATGGGGGTGACGTCGGTGAAGACGTAGGGTTGTTTTTCGTAGTGCGAGTAATAGATGCGGTCTTCGAGAAGATCGACCGGGGCGTTGAAGACGGTCTTGAAGAGCAGACGGAAGGTGTTGACCGGGCTAATCGACGGGTAGAGTTTTTCCTGCATCACGGGCGGCACCAAATAAGCATTGAGGATTTTGCCGCGCAAACGTACAAAGCGTTCGGTGTTTTGCCAAGGCATGTCCGGCGTCAAGCCATGGTCGGATTGAATGATAATTATGGGCGTGCTTTCTGACTTGGCCAAAATCATTTGAACGAGTTGCAAAGTCATCTTGCTCGTATAAATCAACTGGTCCAGGTAATACTTTTGATACTCCGGGCCGTAATCGTTGGGTTTAAATTCAATCTTCTTGGCTTTTGAAGGGTTGCCGTCGCGGTCAAAAACGAACGGCGGGTGCGGCAGATTGATGTGCAAAAATGCGAACGTTGGGCCCGGAATGCCAGAAATAGTCTCGATGGCTTTAAAGTTAAAAAGGTGCCGGCTGCGCGACTGCTCGTGGATAAATTCATTGACCGCACCTTTGAGCATGGTCGCCTGGGCTAAAAGCGACGTAAATTCGTCGGTGCCGGTGTAGCTAAAGACTTTATCGGCAAGCGGGCTGTTGTCCATGGGTGAAATTCCGGAATCGGTTATCACGTATTGATAACCAATTTTTTTAAACGTTTGGGCAACGCGATTATTGCGAACCATGGCAAAGGGGATTTTGGTGTCGGTCGAGTCGGGGCCTGCCTGCTGGGTCAAAAAATCCAGGTATTGCATATTGAGCGACGATGGAATGGAAATCGTCGTGCGCATGTAGTTGCAGAAACTTTTATCAGCGACGTAAAAGCCCATTTTCTTCAAAGCGTTGATAAATCCGCTGTCGTCATAATTAAAAACCTCCTTGAGCGCGTCGGGATGCGCGTACTCGTCGAGAATAATGTAATAAATATCGGGCAAGTTTTTCTGCAGCGGCGTCAGGTCACGGGGCGGCAGCGCTTTATTCGTTTCCCGGACAAGACCGGCTGTCTTTGCTGCTGGATGTTGTAAGGCATAAGTCACAGCCTGTGACAGCGGCATAACGATCAGGACCAGCGCGATGATATTGACGCGCAGTGTTGCGGTTTCAGCGGACGAACGGTTTCTCCATAAAGCCGCGGCAAGACACAGCCAGCTTAGTGCCAAAACTCCCATAACGGCCAAATCGGGCACAGGCAGTGTTGTGGCCAGCGCAGTATGAATATAGCCTGCGGAAAAAAAGATCCAGAGACCGGCTGAAACCAGCAGGGCTCCGCGCCGCAGGCTTTTAAAAATCAGGGCCAGGATAAGCCAGGCCGCCGCGGCCACCGCAAGGGTCAAACTGTAAGGCCTGACTAGACGTTCCGGCGTCAGGCCAAGCGCGGCGTTGCTGGCATACAAATGCAGAAAAAAATAGCTGGCAACAAGCGGCGGATGAAATGGAAACCGGAAGAATTCGCGTGGTTTTGGCATCAGGTTAAAGAGAGATCATGGTTTCTTTTTGGGTCCTTTGCGGCCCAAAAAGATTTTCGCAAAGAACTCTTTGACCTTGCGCCAAAAATTTTTAATGGCGAAAGAAACGCCAATCAGGGCAGCTAGAAGCATCTGGATGAAAAAACCGGCAGAGCCTGAATCCAGGTATGCGTAAGCACGCGGCTGGAGCGTGATCAAAAAAACTACGGATAAAACGATCAAAGCGGCATATTGTTTTTTGTAGCGCATCAGGCCTCCTTGGGCAATACGATCAGGGCTGCAATGATAAAATATATCGTCCTAAATAGCCGAAAGGTATAACGCGGGATAAGTTAGGCTACCGTAAGTTTGAACAGGAGTCAACTCGCCCTGCCCTTCAGGGAAAATTGATTTATCCCAACCAGGGTTTCGGATATACTGCTCCCCGAATACGGCGATGGCTGGCATGAACGCCATCTTTAAAAGGAGCGGGATACCGATGCCTGAGAATTCGAAATGGCAAAAAACGGTTTTTGTTTTAGCGGCACTGAGTTTTCTTTTTCCCCGCAATTCTTACGCCTACCTGGATCCGGGCTCCGGCAGTTATTTAATTCAAATCTTACTGGCGGGCCTGTTCACCGTAAGCGCTGTATTGAAAATGTTTTGGCGGAAAATCACGGCATTTGTGTCCGGTCTTTTTTGCAAGAAAAACAAGAATGAAAAAAACAGCGGCGCATGAAGCCGAGCCCAGTTCCTTCAGAGATCCCAGCGGTTTTCTTTTCCGCCACGGCGAAGAACTTTACCGGCAAATCAATCTTTCCTACCGGGAACATTATGACCACTTGCGGGCTTCCGGTCTTTACGAATATCTAACCCAAAGCAATCTTTTAATCCCTCACGAAGAAGCCGCCATCGCCCTGGCTTTTTCAGCCCAAGCCTATAAAGTCATCCGGCCGGAACGCATTTCATTTATTTCCTATCCTTACGAATGGAGTTTCAGCCAGCTCAAAGATGCCGCCTTATTGACCCTTCAGATTCAAAAAGCGGCCCTCAAGCGCGGCATGACGCTCAAAGACGCGTCGGCCTATAACATTCAATTTCAAGGCTGCCGCCCTATTTTTATCGATACGCTGTCTTTTGAAAAATACCAGGAAGGACAGCCCTGGGATGCTTACCGCCAATTCTGCCAGCACTTTCTGGCACCGCTGGCTCTAATGGCGCTCAAAGATATCCGGCTGGTTCAACTGCTGCGCGTCTACTTGGATGGATTGCCGCTGGACCTTGCGAGCCGCTTACTGCCCGCCTCTTCCCATTGGGATCTTTCCCTGGCTATTCACATTCACTGGCACGCCAAAAGTCAGAAGCGCTTTTCAGATAAAGCGGTGCGCGGGCAGGCCCAGCGCTTCGGCCGTCTGGCTTTCCTGGGGCTGCTGGACAGTCTGGAGCAGGCTGTCAAGCGGTTAAAGTGGCGCCCGGCAGGAACTGAATGGGCGGATTATTATTCTGCCACGAATTATTCCCAGCAAAGCATCGATCATAAAAAAGAGCTGGTCCGGGACTATTTAAACGCCCTGACGCCGTCCCAAGTTTGGGATTTGGGGGCCAATACGGGTTTATTCAGCCGGATTGCCAGCGAGCGCGGCATCCCGACCTTGGCCTTTGACCTGGACCCTGCAGCCGTGGAGTCCGATTATCTTGAAGGAAAAAAAACTGATGAGCGGCTGCTTCTACCGCTGATCATGGATTTAACGAATCCCAGTCCGGCGCTCGGCTGGGCCCATGCAGAAAGAGCCTCCTTTCAGGGACGCTGCCCGGCCGATACGGTTTTGGCGCTGGCCTTGATCCATCACCTGGCCATTTCCAATAACTTGCCCCTGCCCCATATCGCTGATTTTTTTAGCACAATCAGCCGCTCTCTTATCATTGAATTTGTGCCGAAGACAGACAGTCAGGTGCAAAAACTTTTAGCGTCACGCAAAGATATTTTTCCGGATTATACGCAGGCGTCTTTTGAGCGGGCTTTTGAGCGCTGTTTTACGCTGGAAAAATCGAGCGGGGTCCAGGGCAGCGAAAGAACATTATACCTCATGAAAAACCGTTCTGTTCTCGTATCCTGATATTCAGACCTGCAGCGTATTTTTTCACTCCGGCTTAAAATTCGATGCCTTGCTGGGCCAGAATACCGCTGTGAAACGGGTGCTTGATGCATTTCATTTCGGTGACAAGATCCGCGGCATCTATCAGTTCTTGAGGAGCTCCCCCGCCCGTCAGAAAAACATGCTTCAAGGGCGGTTTGCGCTTCAAAGCGCTGATCACCTGCGGGATATCCAAAAAATTATATTTCAGGCAGTAATTAATTTCATCAAAGATCACGAGATGATGCTCCTGATCCATCATTAATTCCAAACATTTCTTCCAGGCTTTTTGAGCGGTTGCGACATCGCGTTCGAAATTTTGCGTGTCCCAGGTGAACCCTTCGCCCATCGGGACAAATTGAATGCCCAATTTTTTCGCCGATTTTTCTTCGCCCGTTTTCCACTTCCCCTTGATAAATTGAACGACGGCGACTTTCATGCCGCAGCCCGCAGCGCGCA
This sequence comes from Candidatus Omnitrophota bacterium, assembly GCA_023247055.1. GTDB lineage: Bacteria > Omnitrophota > Omnitrophia > Omnitrophales > Aquincolibacteriaceae > JAHFHB01. The sequence goes on along the minus strand of JAHFHF010000034.1, from coordinate 19,431 downwards.
TGGCCGTGCCAAAGGCCGCCGTACTCTTACCTTTTCCATCGCCCGTATTGACGAGAATCAGGCCCTTTTTGACATGTTTGTTTTTAGGAATGCGGTGCTTGCGCGGCGCTTTGTCCTGACGCAATGTTTTTTTCATGCGGGTTTTAATAATCGTCTTCAAATTCCCAGATATCTTCGGCAATGCCCATTTTTTCGGTCAAGGGCGGTACTTCATCCACGAAAGGAGCGGCGAAAGGATAAAACACTATGTCATAAACGCCGGAGCATGCGCGGTAAACCATATTGCGCACGGCCCGCGGTAAAAAAGTCACGGGCCACAGCCGCGGATGCTCTTTGCTTTCCGCCACCGGCGTTCGGACAATTTCGAGCGGCGTCATGACAAAATTTCCGATTCCCCGGATCATAATGGCAGGAATGCGCGAGGCTTTTTGCCCTGGGGTCAGTTCCGCCGCGTAAGACGCCGGCTGAAACACGTTCAGGACACATAGAGCAAAAACCGTGTGTTTTATGAATTTGGACATGTCGAATCCTCTCTTGCGCTTAAAGGCATATTTATTTCTAGACACGCGGCACGGATGAAGCGTTACTTAGATATCGGCTATTTTAAGTAAAAAATCCATATCCAGGGAAGCTTCTACTTTTTGCGCCAGGCGGTCATAAACGCCGTCTTCACAGTTAGCGTCAACGGCAGGGACTTTTGCAGGGACCGGTTTGAGACCGCAAGCCAGGCGGCGGCCGTTCAAAAAAGCCTCGAGAAACTCTTTATTTTCGAACACCCCGTGCAGGTACGTGCCGTAAATATGGCTTTCTCCCCTTTGAACGTGCGCGCCTTCGGCGGCGGGAGGCACAGCGGTTCCGCTGCGTTCATAAATGTCGAAAAGGGGCCGGACTTTTTTTCCAAGGCGCGTCTGCCCCATATGGATTTCATAGCCTTTGACAAAAATCCCGCTGGTCCGATGCCGCGCTGCCACGCGGCAGGTTTTCTTTTGGCTTTTAAATGCCGTAACGGCTGGAATGAGTCCCAGCCCTTCACGTGATTGACGTTTGGACTCGACGCCTTTCGTGTCTGTGATTTTTTTACCGAGCATTTGATAACCGCCGCAAATGCCTACGATCCAGCTTCCTGCGCGGACGGCGCGCAGCACATAATCCGCAAGGCCGCTTTCACGCAAAAAATCCAGGTCCGCAACGGTACTCTTAGTGCCGGGAATCATCAGGATATCGGGCACACGGTGGCGGTCCGGCTCATGCAGCCAACGCAGCGTGACTCCGGGTTGTTTCGCGAGAAGATCAAAGTCGGTAAAATTTGAAAGACGTGGCAGCCACAAAACATCGACCAGCAATTCCTCCTGCCCTGCGGGACTGATGCGGCGGTCGCGCCGGCCCCCGCTCACGGCGTCGAGACGGCGGTTCGCACGCAGCCCAGCGGCAGCCGGAGATTTCGCAGAAATCGAATCTTCTTCCGCTAAATCCACGTCGTTTAAAAAAGGAATGACGCCAAGAACACGGCGGTTTGTCTTGTGTTCGAGCCAGTCAAGGCCGGGCTTGAGCAATCCGAGATCGCCGCGAAACTTATTGATCAGAAAACCCTTCACAGACCGGCGTTCTGCGGCATTCAGTAATTCGAGGGTGCCTACCAATTGGGCAAAGACACCGCCTGCATCGATATCACCCACCAGAATGACCGGGGCTTTGACTGCGCGCGCAATACGCATATTGACGATGTCATTATGCTTTAAATTAACTTCCGCCGGACTGCCGGCGCCTTCGATGATGACGAGATCATATTTTTTACGCAGCTGGTGCAGCGCCTCCAGCACAATCGGCTCAAGGATCTTACGGTAATTTTTTTGAAGCAGGGACAGGGGGTTTTTCCACGGCTTGCCCAGCACCACCGTCTGGACCTTACAATCGCTTTCGGGCTTCAACAGAACGGGACTCATCCAGACATGCGGCTCTATGCCGCAGGCTTCCGCCTGCACGGCCTGAGCGCGGGCAATTTCAAGACCGTCCGGCGTGACATAAGAATTGTTCGACATGTTCTGCGCTTTGAAGGGCGCCACGCGAAGGCCGCGGTTTTTAAAAATTCTACAAAGAGCGGCCGTCATGACACTTTTGCCGACGTGTGAAGCCGTCCCCTGAATCATGATGGTTTTGGCAAGCGCCATAAGTTATATCGGACGCATAGTGGCCGGTCGCGGCCGGCCACCCCAAAGACTCAGGCAAGTTTCACAGAGGCAATCGTCATACTGCTGCCGCAAATTTTCTAGCGTGCCGCGTTCAAGCGAAACGGACATGCACCAGCAGCGGCCGGCCGCGGCGCCGCAGATAAATTCTGCGCCGCATTTTTCGCAGGTCTTTGGCGTCAATCCCTTTTGCGTCACAGGCGTTTCCAAGGAATGATTCCCAGGCCATCAGGGCCGGGAACAAGCCGCGCCTCGATCGAATAACCGGCGCGCAAATGCCCGGGAGTCAGCACCGTTTCGGGCGGGCCTGAAGCAATGAAACGGCCCTCTTTCATAAAAAAAAGTTTGCTGCAGAAACGGGCGGCGAGCGATAAATCGTGTAAAACAACCAAGACTGCGCAGCCTTTTTGGGCCAGCGCTGCCAGAAGTTCCATGACTTGCAGTTGATGGTTAGGATCAAGCCCGGCGACCGGTTCATCCGCAAGAATCACACGCGGCTTCCCCGCAAGAACCCGCGCGACCATGACCAGCGTTTTTTCACCGCCGGCAAGGACATCGACGCGCCGGCCGGCTAAAGCCGCTGTATCGGTTTGGCGCAGCGCTTGTGCAACCGCTGTATGGTCTGCGGCATTCAAAGGCTGCCAGGGCGCTTGATGCGGAATGCGGCCCAGCGTCACGGTACGTTCCACTGTCAACGGCCAGTGAATCTGAACGCCCTGCGGTAAATAACCTACGCGCTGTGCGCGCGCAGCAGCAGACCACTGCGTAAGAGGCTTGTCCTCCAGAAAAACGCCGCCCGCCTGAACGGGTAAGAGCCCGGCCAATGCTTTGATGAGCGTCGATTTACCCGCGCCATTCGGACCGATCAGGCCGATGATCTCTCCCGCAGCCACGGTCAACGAAGCTTCCTGAACAATCGGTGTCCCGCCCAAGAGAACACGGACGCTGCGCGCTTCAATCAGGTTCATGGAATGCGTCTCCGCAAAGTCAGAATCAGCGCAAGAAAGAAAGGCGCTCCAACGAGCGCCGTGAGAACGCCTAGTTTGAGTTCAGTGCCGCCCGGCACAAGACGCACCGCAATATCCGCGGCCAGCAGCATGGCAGCGCCGCCCAGAGCGCTCGGTCCGAGTAAACGTCCCGGCTCATGGCCCACCCAGGGCCGCAGCAAATGCGGCACGACAAGGCCGACAAAGCCGATACTGCCGGAAACGGCCGTGGCCGCACCGACACACAGCGCTGTTCCCCACAGAACACGCAGACGCACGGCTCGAAGTGATAGGCCAAGGCTCTGGGCTGTTTCCTCACCCAGGCTCAAAGCATTTAAAGCCCGGCCATTCATGGCCAAAAGCAGCCAGCCTGCCGCCACCAGCGGCAGAATAAGAAAAACATGGTCTAGGCTGCGGTCGGCAATCGATCCTAATTGCCAAAAAATAATTTCAAGGGTGGCATAGGGGCTGCGGGAGAGATTGAGCGCAAGGGACGTCACGGCAAAAGTGAACGTATTGACAGCAACACCGGCAAGCACCAGAGTCTGAACGCTGGCAGAACCTCCGGCCATTAAAAACAAGACACCGACTGCGAGAAACGCTCCGGCCATGCCGCCGAGCGGCAAGGCCAGTGAAAAAGCCGAAGCCCAGCCAAAATAGAACGTAATAACGGCTCCCAAAACCGCGCCGCCGGTCACGCCTAACACACCCGGTTCCGCCAAAGGGTTTTTTAACAGCCCCTGCAGCGAAGCGCCGGCCAGACCGAGCGATGCCCCGACCAGAATCCCAAGCAGCGCACGCGGCAGACGGATTTCACGGACAATCACTGCCGCCTGCGAAGACGCATCCATGAAGAAGGCCTGGAACACTTTGATCGGACTGAGCACAATCGCTCCTGTCCCCAGCGAAAGCAGAAAAAGAAGCATCACTGCACTTGCGAGCAGCGCATAGATTACAGATTGGCGTTTTAAGAAACTCATGCCGTTTTATTTCCGTTGTCGAAAGCCTTGCGCAATGCGCGCACGGCTTCAACCGAGAGCGGTCCGCCGCAGTTGAGCCAGCGGCCGGGAATGGTGACCGTACGGATATGTCTGGCATGCCGCAGGGCCGGGTGCTCAAGCAGCCAGCCGCCCACGGAGAGCCGCGTTCTGTCGAATTCAGAAAAAATTACGTAATCCGGCTGCGCCGCGATCAACGCTTCCAGCGGCAGAACCCCATAATGCCGTATTCCATCCGCAGCCGAAAGGTTTTTCGCACCCGCTTCGCGGATGATGGCATCTTCAAAGGTTTCGGCGCCCGGCGTAAAGCCGCCGCGTTGATAAAACAGCACTTTGGGAAGCGGAACGCTTTTGACAGAAGAGAGAGTTTGCAGCGTTTCATCCATCTGAGCAATGAGTGCGCGGCCGCGCTCCGGTTCACCCAGGGCTTCGGCGACTTCGCGGATATTTTTGCGAATGCCCTCGAAATCCTGCGGCAGTTCAAGTATGCGGACTTCATAGCCCATACGCTGTAACAGCGCCTTGGCAGCGCGGTCGGTAAACATGCCGGCAAAAACTAGGTCCGGGTTCAAACTCATGACCTCTTCGGCCTGGCTGCGGATGAGATGGAATTGTTTGGCTTCTTCGCTGATATTGGAGATGCTTGGGTCTGCGGCAAAATAAGTCAGTGCGGCAATGCGCTCCGGATCGGCCAATCGTACGACGAGTTCGTCCGAGCACAGATTCATGGAGACAATGCGGGCAGGTTTTTCGGCATGACCCCTTGGAGCGAAAGCAGCGATCAAAGCAAAAAAGATCAGCGCCCCCACCTTGATCCTCCCCCGCAAAGCGCGGGGGAGGAAATTCGCGTCTACAAAAGGTGCCAGGCGCCCTCTTTTTCCTCTCTTTCGATCCACGATCCACAATCCACTATTCACTGCTTTTAGATTTCCCATCTTACTCCCAGCTGATATTCGCGCGGCGCACCGGGTATGACGAATGCAAAAGTTCCCGCGGGCTGGATCGCGGTCCCGAAAGACGTGGCGGAAACCGAGCGCGAATAGTATTTGTTGTCAAAGACGTTGGTGATTTTGAAATAGATTTCTTGGCGGCGGAGCGTATAGGAGAGAATAAAATCCCAGACCGAGTAATCTTTGATGATATGGCCGGCCCCGCCCGTCGCATTCAGCGTCGCCTGGCTTGACGATTCAAAACTCTGCGGATGCTGTTTGCCCGTCCAGACGCCCGCAAAACCAGCACGCAGCCCGGCTAAGATTTCATCCTGCCGCGCAAAAGGCGTGATAAAAAAACCGGTCGTGATGCGGTTTTCCGGAATCTGTCCGAGCGAACGGCCATCCACAATCGAGCCGGAGGGATCTGTTTCGCGCACGTAGGCCTGCATCCAGGTGTAAGAACCGTACATGCTAAGTTCGGGGACGGGTTTCAAGTCGAGACGGTTTTCAACGCCGTAACGGCGGCTCTTGCCAATATTGATGTTCTGGCCAAAGGGTGCGCCAGGACCGACGCTGTTGCTGTCAAATGCGATTTCATCTTCCATGTCGATCAAAAAGAAACTGGTTTTAAAGGCCGCTTTTTTCTGATAGCGCAGGCGCGTGCCGACTTCATAACTGTGGCTATGTTCGGGCTGCAGGTTGCTTGAGATCGTTCCGGAAAAAGGCGCGAGCTCGCTGATATCCGGGACGCGGAAACCCTCCGAGTAATTCGCAAAAAGATCATTCCAGCTGAACGGCTTGAGCGTGATGCCGGCTGAGACGCTGGTATCCGAGAATGTACGGCTGATGCTGTCCGAAGGCGTCAGATGGTCCGTTGTTTTCAGACGGTGGAAGTCATGGCGCATACCGAAATACGGAACAACCTTGTCACAGAATTTCAATGTTTCGCGCCAAAAAAGGCCGGCACTCTGCGGTTTGGCACTGCGCTCGGTTTCCCGCGCAGTGGTTTCAACGACACTGCCGCCGAAGGCATCCTGTTCAAGGCCGTAGTTAGACGCATCGCGGAATTCCATACCGAGCGTGGTCTGATTGTGAAGCCAGTCGGTGAGTTGGTCCTGATAGCCGAGCTGCCAGACAAGATCCGTCGCGCGGTCTTTGGTGGTCACCCTATCCGTGTCCGGGTCGAAGCCGTCGGCAAAGTCGATAAAGGTCGCGGATGTCGTAAAAAAGTGGCTCAGATTCGTGCGCCAGCTTGCTAAAATGGATGCGGACAGGCGCTGGTCCCAGAAATTCGTGTCTGCGCCAAACTGCACAATCGTGCTCTTGTAATCGCGGCCATCGAGCGGCTTGATGGTCTGTTCTTCGTCGGCTTCATACTGCCGCAGGTTGAGCGTTCCGGGGTTAGAGATGGCGTCGTCGACATGCTTGATGCCAAAATGAACGCGGCCGCGCTTTTCCGGAAATTCATAGGCTGTCTTGAGATTAAAAGACGTAATGCGGATTTCACCGTTGGCGCGGAAACCGTCACTCAGGTTACGGCCGCCTTTGAAATAATATTTGAATTTTCCGCCCACAGGCGTCACTTTGTCTTGCAGGGTGCCGCTGACACCACTGTAAAACTTAATGCCTTGGTGACTCGCCACTTCGAAACCGCCGAACGTGCTGATCGGCTTTTCGCTGGGCTCACGCGTCAAAAGATGCACCACGCCGCCGAAAGCACCGCTGCCGAAAATCGGCGATGCGGACCCGCGATCGATCTGAATGGTATCGATATCGCTCATGTCGATCAGAGGATAATTGACGCCGCCGCCGTCCACATCGTTCATACGCACACCATCGAGCAGCGTCACGACCGCGGCGCCTTCGTTAAAACCACGCAGGCTGAACGTAGTATCCACGCCGTTGCCAACTTGATCATAGAAAATCGCACTTTCCGTATCGCGTATAGACGCCTGAAAATCACGGGGTTCAACGGCCTGAATCGCAGCCTGATCTTTATGGGTCACGTTCGCCGGAAAATAGCTGACATTGCCCGGCACATCGGCAAAAGGAATTTTGAACGCCGGAAGACGTGAGCCGATAACATTCACGGTTTCCACCGTTTTGATATTTTGAGAATCAGAGGCAGGTTCGTCTTTCGGGAAAAATCGCTGCAGAAAATTCGGTTTTGGTTTTTCCGCCGCAGGCGCTGCCGCGGCAAAACCGGAAGCGGACAAGGCAAGGCCCAGGCCGGAAAAAATCACAAAGGAAACAAGGATCTTACGGATCTGGATAGTTTGTTTGGCAGCAAAAAACGCGAGTGAAAACTTTAATTGCGGGAATTGCGCGACCCCGTGCATAGAAACTCCTTTTTGCCCCGCGAAAGAGGGACTTCGGGAGTAAGCTCGGAAAACACGGAGGGGCTTGCTCTTAAAATTCGCTCTGCGCGGAGAATTGCATGTTCCCAAGGCAAGTCTTCTGACTAGGCAAGTTCAAACCTACTCGCGCACCTTCCCATTTCCGAAGAAACAGTGGTTTTTGCACCCACACTCGTGTGTGGGTACCGTGCTTCGGGTATCCATGAAAATACCCGTAAGCAACAGCACCCGCACTCGTGTGCAGGTACCGCGCTTCGGATATCCATGAAATATCCCTAAGCGGCGGCGCTTTCGTACTTGCCGACAGCGGCGGCACCGTGGAGTCCCTGATTAAAACCATCAGGTCTCTCTTCCCAATTAAGCCTGTGCGAAACACAGGCACCCTGGAAAAAATTGAAAGATCAGACGCGGTTTAGGCCGCGTTCTCTCGGATGAGAGTGGCGGTATTATAATCGCGGCAGCTAAAAAGTAAAGCGGCGAAAAAAAGGCAGGACAGAAAAAAAGCCCGTCTGCCGGAGCAGACGGGCTTTTTTAAATTTTAGGTATCCAGATCGCTTTGCGACTGAATAAAGCCGCATACCAACTTACGTTTCTTTCAGAACGTAAGTTGAACGCTCATTTATTACCGGGCTGTGAGCGCGGCCTGATTGATGCGGTCGCGCAACGAAGATTGATAAGTTTCCTCGCGGTCAAAACGGCGCTGACGCGAAAGTTCAAGCGCGCGCTGGGCATCCATGACCTGCTGTTCAACCACGGGAGACTGCCCGTTTTTAGCGTTCACATACGCATCGGTCGCGCTCCAGGCATGGTTGGCAATAAGGGGTCCGAGAGCAACCCAAATAATCGGGCCGCCGACCACGCCGCCCAAAATAGCCGTTGTCGTCACGAGGCCGACTTCAGCCACAGCCATCAATTTAGTCTTAGTATTGCCAATCTGGCCGTTCATGGCTTGACCGGTTGTCGGAAGAAAGAGTGAAGCTCCGGCGGCTTTCGCTGCATTCGCATGGGCCTGCGGCGTCAGCGCGGGAATGAGCATAAGAACAATTACGGCAAGGGCGAGGTGCTTGAGTTTCATAAGTAGCCTCCTTGATGAGGGCTGGGGGATGATTGAAGTAATTATATCCAAAAGAAGCCGCGATGCAAGAAGCAGAAATTCCTTTCGGACGCTTTTCAAGAATAACGGCTTGTTCCCAAGAAACCTTTATCAGGAATTCACGTGCTGTAGAGGCCAGGCATGCCCCAACGCCTTTTGCGTTTGGACTATCCCAGCGACGGCAAAAGAAAGCCGTCGTCTGGGGGTTGCCTGGCCTCTACAGCACGGGCGGGTTACAAACCCGCCCTACAACTGAATTTTCGGGCTGGTAAAGGCGGGAGCATCGCGAAGGGCTTGGCGGACTGCCGCGAGAAGCTCCTCGATCAGGACACCGTGGCAAAATGGCGCATAAGGCTTCAAATAAGCCGCGGCAGTTTCCAACAGGCGCTGGGCCCCCGGCAGATTGTTCTTTTGAAGGTGTACGAAAACGGCCGCGATTTGAATCAGGCCCTGATAAAAATCGCGGTCAGGGCCTTTTTCTTCCCGCCATAGAAGTTCGAGAACTTCGTGGGCTTCGAAAAATTTCTGGGCGTTAAAAAGTCGGATGAATTGGAGGTAAGCGGGAAGGTAAGGCATAGCGTTTAGCGTAGTACCTCATGACATTTAATTTTGTTTGTACTGATTTATTCTGTAGGGTACAGGCATGCCTGTACCCTACAGAATGTCCTGAGGTCCTACGCTAAACGCTCAATTTTATTTTGCCCAATCCGATAGAAACTGCATGAGCAATTTCACGCCAACACCCGTGGCACCCTTCACACAGTCAAAACGCGGACTGTCGGTCCAGGCCGTGCCGGCAATATCCAAATGAACCCAGGGCGTTTTTGCGGGAACAAATTCCTGCAAGAATTTTGCGGCCGTAATCGTGCCGCCGTAAGGTCCGCCGGTATTGTTCAGGTCGGAGTGGTGGCCCTTCACCGAATCCAGATACTCATCCCACATGGGCAATTCCCAGCAGCGCTGGCCGCTGGTTTCGCCGGCTTTTTTAACGCGCGCCAATAATTTTTCGTCATTGCCCATCATGCCGATGGCTTTGTCGCCAAACGTATAAGCGCACATGCCCGTCAGCGTGGCCAAATCAATCATGGCTTTGGGGTGATAGCGTTCGGCATAAGCCAGCGCGTCCGCCAGAATCAAACGGCCTTCGGCGTCGGTGTTGATCACTTCCACGGTTTTGCCGTTGTACATGCGGATAATGTCGCCCGGCCGGATCGGGTTATTGGCCACGTTGTTTTCCACCATCGGCATCAGACCCACCACATGCACCGCAAGCTTTGCGTCTGCAAGCGCGCTGATCGTTGAAATGACGGCGGCCGAACCCGACATGTCGTATTTCATTTTCTCCATGTCTTTGGACGGCTTGATCGAGATGCCGCCCGTGTCAAACGTCACACCCTTGCCGACCAGGCAGACCGTGCCGTCTTTTTTATACTTGGCTCCATATTCCAAAATAATCAGCGCCGGCGAATGCACACTGCCTTGATTGACCGCCAAAATGCCGCCCATTTTGAGTTCTTCGAGTTCTTTTTGCTCCAGCACTGTCAACTTCACGGATTTTTTATCCGCCAATTTTTCCGCCGCCTCGACCATTTTGGCCGCTGTCAGAATATTCGCCGGCTCATTGATCAGATCGCGTGCCATGAGCGTGCCTTGGGCCACCAGTCCGGCCCACTCAATGTTCTTTTTCAAGCCGGCTTCGGCGCCTGATTTTGCAACCAGCAATTCCACGGTTTCAAGCTTGCTTTTTTTCTCGGCATCCGCCGGCTGAGTTTTGTATTTATCAAAAGCGTAGCTTGTCAGATAGGCAATTTCGCTAAAGGCGGCAGCTGCATCCTGCAGGGTTACGTCGCCACCCACAAAGCTATCGAGCAGGACTCGCACAGATTTGGCTTTACGCGATTGGGCCAATTGCACCACGGTCCCTGCGGCTTTGCGGATACATGCGTGTTTATGATTCGGTTTCTTGCCCAGCCCCAGCACAACGGCTTCTGCGCTTTCTTTGAGTTCGGGGCAATAGGCGCTGACGGTTTCGCCGAATTTGCCGCTGAAGCGCTTGCGTTCCAGCGCGCTCTTGACCGACGGCACAAAATCCGGCTCGAGCGCTTCGGCTTCTTTCGTGAGCGGACTGCCTTCAAAAAATCCGATCACAAGCAGGTCGGCCGGGGTTCTTTTTTTGGATAAAGGCGTTAAACGAATTTCCATGGGTGCTGCTCCTTTCAGAAACAGGGTCTAGGGAATAGGGGTTAGGAATTAGTTGATAACACCGCGCGCGAGTTTACTCTGCTTTTCCCCCACCTTAGTCCTCCCCCGAAAAGCACGGAGGAGAAAAGTTTCCTTGTTCTATTTCTCCCCACGTGCTCTCCGGGGGGAGATTAAGAGGGGGGAGGGATTTCTTTGCTCACTTCTTTAACCCAAGGCGCTCACGTTGATAGGTTGTCTGCACCGCGCGGCACCAATCGAGATGCTCCAGGTACCATCTCACCGTGCGGCGGATACCGGATTCATAATCGTATTTCGGTTTCCAGTTCAGTTCACGCCGGATTTTAGACGCGTCAATCGCATAGCGGCGGTCATGGCCGGGGCGGTCGTGCACAAACGTTTTCAGTTCATGGTAACAGCAAATGCCCTTACGCAAAAGCGCGGGATTGCGCGCTGCGGGATAAAACTCTTCCAGGGCATCGAGAAGCCGGTCAACCACCTCGAGATTCGTACGTTCATTGCGGCCGCCGATATTGTATTTTTCGCCCAAGCGGCCGCGGCGGAACGCTTGCCAAATCCCGGCACAATGGTCTTCGACATACAGCCAATCGCGCACGTTGAGGCCATCACCGTAAATGGGCACGTTCTTGCCTTCCATGGCATTCAGCAAAGCCAGCGGGATGAGTTTTTCGGGAAACTGATAAGGGCCGTAATTATTAGAACAATTCGTAATCAGGGCCGGCAGGCCATAGGTTTCGTAATAAGCACGTACCAAGTGATCGGCCGAAGCTTTGGAAGCAGAATAGGGCGAGTTGGGACTGTAAGGCGTCGTTTCCTTAAAGAGGCCGGTTTTGCCAAGACTGCCGTAGACTTCGTCGGTTGAAACATGCAGAAAGCGAAATTTTTTCTGCTTCGCGCGCGGCAGAGTTTTCCAAAATTGCAGGGCCTGATCGAGCATCACATGCGCGCCAACAATGTTAGTCTCGATAAAATCGCCGGGACTGTCAATGGAACGGTCCACGTGCGACTCCGCCGCCAGATTCACCACGCCAACGGGTTTATAGCGTTGATAGAGGCGGCGGATGGCTACGGTATCAGCGATATCCACTTTTTCAAATTTAACGCGCGGGCTTTTCAGAATACCAGCGAGGCTGACTTTATGTCCGGCATAGGTCAATTTATCAATAATGACCATGCGCAAATCCGTCTTTTGAAAGACGTAGCGCACAAAATTCGAACCAATAAATCCGGCACCGCCGGTAATAAAAAGAGACTGCTTCATCTTGTGTCTTTGTCTCAACGGGGTTCAATTTCAACCCGGTTCAAATTGAACCCGGTTGAATTAAAAAGTATTTCTTAATGATCGGCCATTATAGCAAAAAGTAATGCGGAATGACTTTTTGAAATTCTTACTTTCCCCTTTGTCCTTGCGAGGCAGCATTCCATTAAGGCCGAAGCAATCCCGGACCCGAGATTGCTTCGCCTTCAAACTTCAACGGACTCGCAATGACAAAAAAAGAGGGCCTTTGTCATTGCAAAGCAGCGAGGCACTAAGGCTGAAGCAATCCCAATAAGGTGATTTCTTCGACGTCCGTTGAACGTTATCTCGCAATGACAAAAATATAAACTCGCGCACGGCGTTATTTATCAGGCAACTATTTTTCTCTTTGCTCTTCTCATCCCTCATGACCCAAGACGCATGACTGTTTATGCTGACCACTGAAAAACGTAGTTATTGCGGATTTCGCTGCGGAGAGAGGATAAGTAGGTGTCGGCCATGCGCAGGTAACCGTTGGCCGTGCGTACGGCATACATCGCCGGAAGGTCTTTAATCAACTCGCCCAGCTTTAGAGATTCTGCCAGGTCCAAGAAGCCTTTTAGCGCCCAGTCCTGAGTATATTCCAGCGGCACAATGTCATGACCCTCAAGGTCATAAGTTTTTTTGAGTTTTTCAATCTTTTCCCGGGTTGCGGCTGCCGTCCCCCTTCCCTCAAAAAAAGACACTTGGACCAAAATTCTTTGCTGCTGAAGGCTGGCTTTACTTTCAAGCATGCCCATGTGAATACGGCTGCGGTATTCTGTCAGTAGTTTTTGAAGCTGAGCATTATGGATATTTTCAAGCGGATAATCGTCTATTCCGTCAATATACACATGAAAGTCCTTATGCCGCGACAAAAGCGTCATGAGTTCATCCATTTGGCGGGCTATTTGCGCCGGCTGGGCCAGTTCTAATTCAGCTGCGTCTATAAATACGCCTGCGGCTGCGGTCATATCTTCAATTTTTTTATACGCCGGCCGCGCGGGCTGATTGTCTTCGGATTTTGGCTGGGCTGGCGGCTGCATCCTTGTTCCCGCTTGAGGTTCTTTGGAGCGCTCAGATATTAATGCGCTCTGCACCGCCTCTGTGCTAGGAGTCTCCGTCTCTTGAGATTTTTCTAAAGAAGTGTTATTCGGCTCTGACTCATCTTCCTCCGAAGTAACGGTAATAAGAGTGCTGTCCTGACCCACAACATTCGAACCGCTTTTGCCGCGTAACTGCAGCAAGAAGTTAGTGATGGATACCTGCAAAAGCCCGATGGGTAAAAACACATCCGCGGGATTAAAAGATCGCCTCCCTAAACGAAACGTATTGGTCACGGTGCCAAAACGCAGGATATCGATAGCCCCTCCCAGAGCTCCTCCGGCCGCAAAACCGTAAAAAATACCAAAAACCATGCGCCAAAAAAAGGGCATTCCCGCCACAAGAAAAGCGTAAACTTCCTGCGGCCCTAAGGCCAAAAGCGGCAGCCCCGCCAGCAGAAATAAGGCCACCCCAAGATTCCAAAACCGGAGATGCCCCTTGACCCGGGGTTCCCAGCGCTCATCATCCCATTCAAAGCCATGCAGGTTATGCCGCAGAAAAAGAGGCCCCGCCAAATGCCATTCCACTTTTTCAGGATAATCAATCAGCACAGCCCGGCCTTCACGATTGCGCGGATAATATTCATCCCAAACTGGCAGATGGCGGCGCACAAAGCTTTTGACGCCCTGGTCGATGCTGGCCGCAAATCCGGCCGCCGCCCACGCCGCAGCCGTAAACTCTAAAACGGCCTGGAACTGCTCCGAATAGCGCATTTCGGAGCGGCTGTCCGCGCGCCGCCGGGGCTTGAGTTGAATGCGAAGCGACGAACCACCTTGCGCAAAAAAACGCTGCAGCGGAGGTGGAAAATTTTCGACATCGAGATGCAGATTGAAAACGCCGTCCTCAAAAACAATTTCATCCAGCAGGCTGCCTGTTCCTGTTTTTTTTAATTTGAACAAGCTTTTTTGCTGCGCACGCAGCTTATCCCCAGTGATTTGACTCGTGATACGAAGAGCAGGGCTGCGGCCAAAACGCACATCGATCCGCAGAATTTCCCGCAGCAAAGAATCTCCTTGGTTGAAAATTTGCTGAAACCGAACCGTGCTGTCATTCAGCCTGGTGATTTCGACGGTCTGACGGTCGTAAGGCGCCATAGAACCCGACGTAAAACCGGCGGAAACCGTATTTTCGTGAAGCGCTGTTTCGACCGCATCCAGCATAAACCCGCCCTCACGTCGCCAAATATTCCATTGCGCGGCAAAATCCTGAAATTCAGCCGCAAAGTCCGCTGCCACATTATATTCAAACCGGCTTAAGGAGTCCCCATACTTGGCTCTCTGGCGGGCCATCCAATCATGGCGGTAAGCAGGCCAAAGATGAGACTGTTCTAAAATACGATCCGCATCATGACCCAACAGTACTGTGATAAAACTTTGAAAACGGTTCAATATTTCTTTTTTGTCAGGATAATCTGGCGGCCAGGGCTGCGAGCTTTTATTTTCTTGAAACCCGTAATAACGGAAAAGATACCATCTCAAAAAGCGGCCCATCTTCAAAACAAAGTCATGATCTTGCCATTGCGCGGACTCCACAGTATGCAAAAAATCGTCAAAATCATGCTGTGCCAGGGCTTTGTCCAACTGAGCCGTCAAGAACGGCAGGCGAATCCAAAATTGATCGCGCTCATCCAATTCGGGGACGCTCGCAAGATCGCTCCGGAAGGCTTCATCCACAAAACCTCGCCGCTGCAATTCCAGATAAGCTTGCACTAGGGCGATCCCATCGCTCCAGTCACTGCCTGCGCCGCGATAAGCCTGATTGGCCAAAGCCACAGCGGCAGCCTTCATCTGCTCAGCGTTACGTGTTTGACGGGCTTGGATCATTTGTGTTTGAAAAGCCGCACGGTCCCGGATCGTGATCACAACCTTGGAAAGATCCCGCGGGTTCGCCGCCAAATGCCGGCTGAGATCTTCTTCAAAAGCCGCTGAACTGTAGGTAAAATACCGGCCTTCGATCATGCGCTGCGCCAAGGCATAAACACTGGCAGGATGGATCAGATCTTGGTCGGTCAGTATTGCGGCAGTGATAGCGCTGATTTCGGAAGTGTAATAGGGTTCGCGCATGATAAATTGTAAAAGTCTCGCCCAGGCTTTTACAGCCTGGTCCGTCACCCTGCCTGGCGGCAGCGTCTGAACGTAGGGCAGAATGGCTGATTGCAATTCCTCGATCGCAGAAGCGTCCTCGGCTGTAAGCCACTCTAGAACCACGGCGGCAAAACGCAGGTGCGCGGCCTGCTCTGTCTCAGACGATACACGGTTTTTCAACTGTTGCACAAGCTCGCTGAATTTGCCGTGATTCCATAAACGATTCAGCAAAATATTGATAAAAGCACCCTGCTTATCATGAAACTCTGACCAGCTCCAGCCCAGGACCGTTTCGTGATCAGGCAAGTCATTTTTGAATTCAAAAAAAGCGCGGTCATCTTTTTCCGGAAAAAGATTGAGATACCCGCGGCGATTGAGTTCGCCCAAAGCCCAATAAAGATCTTCGCGCTGTTGTTTTTCTATTTCGCTGAAATCTTCAGGGGTACGCATTTCAGAACGGGCCGGTTCCTGACGATTTTCGGAGCGGCGGCGCAAACGCAGTAACTCCGGCACTGTCAGTTTCCCTCCGATTGAAACAGTGGGTTTGAGAATAACATAAAAATTATTCTCCGCGTCTTTACGATAAGACTCGACGGGATTGTCGTCCGGCGCCAGCTGCTGCCGCTGTGAAAAGAAATGCCGGCGAATTTTGAGAAAGTTTTCACTGGCCTCCCACCGGATCACCGCATACGCTTCCGGGGCTTGATAGCGGCGCAGCCATAGATAAAGCAGCAAGGGGCCTTTGCCACGTATAGAATCCGGCACACTAGCGAGTGTGCGGATGTGCAAAAAACCCGCCGCCGTTCTGCCCAAACTTCCCTGGATCACAGCCTTCATCTCGCCTTCTGCGGAAATTAAAAATAAAATAGCTTGTTTTTTCTCTATCAGGGGTTTTTTCAAAAACTCGGAATTATGGCTATAGGGATCTCCTTCGGTAAAGGCCCGCTGATGGACGCGGGCAAGCTCTGCCGAGAGGATGTCCATGCGCTTTTCCGAGCCGGTGCTTCCCGGAGGCTGACGAAGCAAAAGCCCGGCGTCAATGACTCGAAAGCCGCCGGGATCCGTATACAAAATCGCGCTGGACGGAATTTCTACTCGCTCGCCCCATGTCGGCGTATTGAGCCAGGCAAGATCCATGCTGTCGGATTCCCGCACTTCGGAGCGAGCCCATGCTTCGGACTCGGCTTCAGCGAGATGAGACCGATAGCGGATGTGGATCACGGTTTTCAAAGGCGGCCAATGCTCGTCAAGGGTGGCGTGCGAAAATTGAAAAATTTCGGGAGATTCATAGAGCGAAAGACTGTCGTACTCTAAACGTTCATAAATGTTTTGCCGCCGGCCTGAGGAATTTGCAAAATCAATGCGGGTCACTTGATCCGGGGCAATATCTAAAGCTTGAAGCGTTTTGGCAAGAATGGCTGCCAGAGGCGCGCGTTTAGCGATCATTAAACCATGGTCATTCTTAGCGACCGCAACCGGAATTTCATATTCGTTTTCAGCGACTTGCAGAATCGTAACTTGGTCTACGGCATCTTCTTTATCCAGAAAAAGTTGGCTTTGAAAGAAAGTTTTCATGGCGGCGCCGAATAGAAAACCTAAAACGCCTGACAAGGCCAGCCATACAGGCCATCGCTCAAGTCCGCCAAAGGTCATAACAAAAAAGAAAACCATCAGCCCCATTCCCCATCCCGGGACGGAGCCCCCCCGGTCCATATTGTTAAAAGCCCACTGCAGGACTGCCGGTAATTCTTCCGGCTCGGATTCGGATTTCTCTGCGCGTATTTCAGAGCGGACATTCGCTTTCGCCAAGCCTTTCTGGACTTGGAAGTAAGAAGTGGGAGGCATTAAAGCGTCAAACACTTCTGGCCGGAAGATATCTTGCTTTTTACTTCCAACGTCTAACTTCAAACTTCCAACTTTCTCACGCATCTCAGAACGCACGGGCAGGCGCAGAGTGATTTTCGTGCCCTGGCCGGCCGTGACCAGACTTTCGCCCCGAAGCCTAAAAGATTGATGCGCACCGCTCTTGATCCATTTTTGTCCGAGCGCTTCAAGAATAACCTCGCCTGGAAACGCATTGAGATGCCGGAAACCTGCTCCCGGATCTGCGCCAGGCTGGCCGCCGCGTTCCAGCAAAGCCTGGGGATTGTCAATGCCGGGACCCGCATCCCACACCGCGGCTTCCAAGACAAGGCCGTGCGGCCGCTGCACGATTTTTAAACCCAAGGCGCCGGCATAGCCGTATTCAAGCACATTGAAGACAAGCTCATAAATCTCTAAAGGCAGGCTTACACCGCCTTGGTGCGCAAGCCAATGTCCTGTGGACTTGATCCATTGACGCGGCCAGCGGGAGAGTCCGTCCGCCTGAGCATAAATGTATTCACCGGTCACGCTGTGAAGCGTTGTTTCCGGCGAAGAAATGGTGCGTACGTCATAACCTTCGCGCGCAAGTTGCTGCGCTTTGGGCAAGGCCGATCGCAGGCGCTGCACTTCACGGTCCGTGGTTTGATCCCACAACTCCGGCTGCGAAGTATCGATTGTCATATCCAGCTTGGCCAGAAGACGGAAAAGTGCTTCTTCATCCTCAGGAAAATTGATCCGCAGGCCATAGTGTTTGCCTGCCGCGAGCCGGTGGCTGATCATGGCCGCCACCGCCTCTTTACGCGTCGAAAACTTCTGATCATCCCAGGCCCTCACCGCATCTTCATCAGGACTGTCGCCTTGAAACCGCAAAAAATGCTTATCATGAGCCAAAGCATCTTCAATCAGCCACCAATTCCGGTTTAACAGATGCAGTAAATCGATCAATGCTTGGCGCTGTGCCGCTGCGCGCTGCGCCTCCGCTTCGTCAGCCCGCACTATTACCCCCTGCGGTTGAGCGCTCAGACTCACAAGAACGCCTGCTTCCCCATTGGAAGCAAGGCCTTTCTTTCGTCCGGTCTCGGAAAAACCGAGGGTCTGATAAAGCTGCAGCGCCGCGGAGTTATGCTCAAAGACTTGCAGACGGAGCGACGGCAATTGTTTGGCTTGAGCTCCCAAAGCCGCTTGTTTTAAAAGCTGGGTGGCTGTGCCGCGCCGGCGGGCAGCCTGGCGCACGGCCATGATATCGATGGAATCTGAATTTCTAACCAGGACAAAACCTTGCAGAGTTTTTGCGGGACCTTCACCGGTATAAGCCACAACACTCAGGCCGCTTCTGCGATAATCTTCAAAATCGTCACTTGGGGTGATGCCAAGAGCCGGCCCAAAAACTTCTCGATAGAGCCCCATGATTTGATCCTTGAGCCACTCTTTTTCATCGGCTGGAAAGTCCTGTAACAGTCGATATTGCATTGCCATCGTGTCTACCGCACGCATCTCGGAGCGAGAATCCGTTTGCTGCGAAACATTTTTGAAAAGCCGGTCCGTCAAAGCCGCAAATTGCTCCAGGGTCTTGATGGAAGGCAGAGAGTGATGCCAGGCATCGCGGGAAAGGGTCCGCATCGAGTCAGGCAAGTCTAACCATGCCTGCTCCCGATCCCAGTCAATGTGAATTTTATCCACATCTTGCCAGTTGGCTGAAATGATATTGACGGCAAACCGGGCTTGCTTTCCGGTTTTAGGGATTTCACGCTTTAATACCTGGACTTTATACTGCTCATGACCGCGTGAAACCATATACCAATCGGCAGCTTCATCCTCCTTCTCGATTTTGGTCTGGCGCTGCAGAGTACCGCTGGATAAGCCGTTGAGCACTTCCAAAAGGAGACCCAGCCGCTGCGCCGCATCCGCAACCGTGCGCAGTGCCTCGGCTTCGGTTCTGCGCTGCGCTTCAGTCCGGATAAGTTCTAAACTCCAGTCAAACATAGCCCGTACTTGGCCCTCGACAGGCACTCCCAGGCCGTCGGCCTGAAACAACCGCCAGGGCCGACGCTGCATCAAAGAATCCAAATGTGCAAGTTCGAATTGGATTTGTGAGCGTAGCAAACCCACCTCCATGCGCACCTCAGACCGCTGCCTTAGTTGAAGATCCAAGACCAGTGTATCTTCAATCAGGGCACGCCAGGCTTCAAAGGCTGCAAGCCCCGCAGTTTGCGCCGCGGGTTTTGAACGCACATCGCTCAAATGCTCTTCAACCACAGCCACGGCCTGGGCCCAGTCTCGCTGTTCATAGAAACCGGCCATCAATTCAATACCTCTTTTGATATTTTCGAGA
>JAHFHF010000033.1:15895-33446 GCA_023247055.1 Candidatus Omnitrophota bacterium | reverse complement strand
CGGAAGGAAAATTCGGAGAAAGATAAGGTCGAAGGTGGAAGGTGGAAGGTGGAAGGAAGGCGATGCGAAAGAGAGAGAGCGGAAGCAGAAGAAGCCACTTTACCGCTTTCCTTCGACCTTCGACCTTCCACCTTCCACCTATTCTCTCCTTCCACCTGATATAGAATATCCTCCACTTCCAAATGCACCAGCATATTGTCATTCGGATGTCTGACAGGGTTACGCACCACTTCAATTTCGCCGTTCCAATTTTCTACGGCAGCACCCTGCTCTTGCATGGCCTTGATGAGCCCGGCCCGCTCTTGTTCCTCCCCTGCCTTCCGGGGGAGGCTAGGAGGGGGTGTGCGCATCGCTTTGACAATCGCAGCTACGAATGGCTCGCGCGCATCCAGAATTTCCGCGCTTAGAAACTTTTGTTGCATGGCGAAATCGAGTTCGGAGAGAGCCCGTTCTGAGATTGCTTCGGCCTCACTAGGGTCACTGCCTCGCAATGACAAAGAAGAGGCCGAATCCGAACGGGCCTGGACGCTGTCTCGTTCGCCAGAGGACGAATCCATCCGGCGCTTTATGGCGGACAATGACAAAAGGGAAGACCGTAGGGCCTCCTGCGTTGTCCGGGCCGGTTTAGAACCGGCCCCTACAAAACCCGATGCAAACATAAACCTGCCCTTGTTTTCTCCTTCTCCTTCCACCTTCGACCTTCTACCTTCCACCTTTTCTCTTTCCCCTTTACCCTTTTTACTTCCAACTTCTAACGTCCAACTTCCAACTCTCTTTTCCCTTCTCACCTCACTACGCAGCCCGGCCACAGCAGTTTCAATCCGCTGAATCAAAGCGTCCATTTCTGAAACATTTGCAGGCCATGGATTGAGCTGGACTCTTGCTCCGGGCCTTAGAAGATTGACAATTTCACGGATTTGATCTTGCGTCAAAACAACCCCGGTTTGTTCTTCAAACGCAATCAAACGGCTGATCAGAAGCCGGGCCGTTATAATCCCGCCATCAAGCGCTGCGACAAATTCAGAGGAATTTCCAGGCGGATTGTTAGCGCCGGAATCCGCGGCGGTTCTGGCATTTTCGCGGGCCGCTTGAATTGCGGGTTCAAGCCTATTGATCAATCCGCTCTTTTTCATGGCTTTTAAAAACATAAGCCCCTCTGAGGAAAAAACGCTGAGAAGTTCTGCAATACCCAGAGGCAGGGGCAGTTTCTGCTTATCCGCACTATTAAGAAAATTTTCTGCCATTCTGAGTACAAGATTAATCTGCGCGCCATCGGGCATCATCGTCGTATTCGAAAAGCTAGTTCCCTCGTTCCAAAGTCTTGTCACAAAATCCTCATCAAGCAGCTGTTTCATTCGTTTAGGATCGAGATTCGGATCAGCCAATTCGCTTAAAAAACCGTAGGCGTTCATAACTGTTTCAAGCGGGTTATTTTCATCGCGGGGCAGACGGAATTGTGGGGCAGTAGCTATTTTTTCAGTTGGTACACCAAAGATCAGACGAATTTGATCGCCGTTCTCAGCAAAGAGCCGGATTTCTCCGTCCAAAACCTGGGTTTTTTCGTCCATAAGGTACTCATTGTAGTCTTCATGCCATCGCTCGCTGCGCCCGCCCGGTAGAGCGGCAATGCGGTACTGCGGGTAAAGCGCCGGGTTCAGATACAAATTCACTACAAGATTTTGCGCTTTTCCGGTACGTTCAAACGAAATACCGCGCAAATCTTTAGGCGGCACTATCCAGCGAAGCGTCCCTCCACCTGTGCTTTCAAAACCGCCAGGCCCGCGCTTGTTTATCTCTAAACGGATATCAGGGATTGAAATAATTACTTTTCCCCCAGCCGCATCAAAAAAAATACCGGCCTCAGTCTGTTCATCCCGCCCATTTAATTCATAATCGCCACCTCTGGTTTTTCTCCAGCCCTTGCGCGGGAATTGGCCTTGAATGTCCGTCAGAAAACTCGACGGCTGAATAGGTCCCTGGGGTTCAACGGCCGCTAACTTAGGCTCAAAGGGTTTTTCGGCCGAAATCATGAAGATCGTGTTGTCCGGCGCAGGAATGTAAAATGCGCCATTCTTAAAATGAGGCGTTTGGTTCTGAAGCAAAACTGACCGCGCGAAAATCTCCAGCCCCTCAAGCATTTCCGGCGTTATTTTTTCAAAATGAATTCTATATTCCAATTTATTTTTTTCACCCAGCACCACCACGGCTGATTTCAAATTCTCCGGCGGCCCCATGAGAAAGTGGGTGTTTTCGAACACAAAATAAGGCATGACACGATCCATGCCATAAGCCAGCTTGTCATAGTGGAACCCAACTTCATCGGGTTCCCGAGTCCCAATAAAATCGACTTTCCGGGTATCAAAAGAACCCAGACTGCGCAGATAAAAACCGTTTTCTTTATCACGGTACTGCCTGGCAATCAAACGTCCGTCTTTAAGTTTCACTTCCGCCCAATTAGTTTCAGTCATCGCCCAGGTATCAGGGATTTTCTTGAAGACAGCTTTTATTTTTTTGCTCGCATCGTCGCCGCCAACATCGACTTCAAAAAAAGCCATCAGATCCGCGCTGGGTCCCGTGACAAGCTGCGCAGGAACTTTAGAGGTGGAAGGTCGAAGGTCGAAGGTGGAAGGAGAAGCTGGATCAGGTTTACCTGTCGGCGTGGGCTTGCTCGCTGGGGAAGGCTTAGCTGGCTTGCTCCCTGTGGCGGGCTTGACATTTGTTTTCTCCCCCCGTGCTTTTCGGGGGGAGATTAAGAGGGGGGGATCCCCGGCCGACACTGCTGGAACTGCCGGCACAAGAGGCAGCTTCAGTTTTTCGCGAATCTCATTTTCATTGGCCACGACAATGCGGTAGCGGCCGATGCCTTCAAACTCGCCTTCGAAAAGCAGAGCGGCCTGTTCAGGATCACTGATCAACTCATTAGGTTCATCCATTTTTTCAAGTTCGCCAGGCTCTAAGGTCATGCCCTTAAAATAAAAAGTCAGAATCGGCGCATCCTCGTCTTCGATGGACATCCCTTCATAGCCGCTCAAATCCGCCTTCACAAAACCATACCTATGAGAAAGAATCACTTTGCCGGTCCGTTCGGTATCATTGATTTCCATTTGGAAACTTGTCTCAACCCAGGCCCGCGATTTTGGACTTTGTCTCACCCGGCCGTAAACTCCAACCGTATTGCTAAAGTTTTTGTCCCAAGACGCAGAAAATCCAACACTGGCCTTTCTAGCATACGTTATCAAGCCCGACTTTTCGGGAAAAAACTTATTCTTAAGAAACCAGTTCCAAACCCCTTGCGCCGTGGTCAGCAGTTTTCCAGTCATCACAGCGGACATCGGTCCTGCCCTGTCATCCTGAGCGGAGCGAAGGATCTCAGTCCCGGTCTTCGGCCTCACTGGTTTCGACTCTTCTGCTTTCGGCACGGTACTGCGGGAAACACCGAGCAGGGCCAGTGTTTCATAATCCTGCAAGCCAAAGGCCATACGTTCTGTGCCGGCCCAGACTTCATCGCGCGAATTCTTATTTTGATTTCGATAGTAAAGGATCCGGCCGCCGGCGGCATCGCGCATCACGCCTTCCGGTTTTATGATTTGATCTGAAAAATCCTGCGTCGAATCGCGATAAATGGAGTGCTGCCCTCCGCTTCCACGATAGGTGGTCATCAAGTGTACTTCGCCTTGAGTATCAAGATAAGGCGTGAGTTGCCCTAAATCGCCGGAATACCGCAGGATCATGCCCTGGCTGCTCTGCTCATTTTTGTAAACCCGGTGCTGGCCTGCATCTTCGATACTGAAAAAAACGTGTTCCACGCCCTTGCGGTCGATTTCGACCGCAAATGCATCCGGAATACCTTCCAAGGGTTTTACCAACGCGCCATCCCGGTAAATTCCCCAGGCTTGCTCATCTTGAGTCCATTGCATGGAATAAACATGCAGCTTAGCGTCAGCACCGATCAATGATTTAAGTTTTGGGGGATACCCCGTAAAGGGAGTCAACGGTTGATCATTGATATAAATCTTCCAAGGATCTTCTCCAAAACCTTCTGCCGGACTAACGGCCGCTATCAAGACTACATCTCCCCCCGGCAAAACAGCTGTATGCGCTCCTTCAATGCGTCTGCCAGAAAATAACTTTTTTTCTTGCTCGCCCCCTCGATAGAACTCGACACTGTTTTTTTGGAGGTTGTCGATCCTAAAGAAAACATTTTCCAGGTTTGCGGCGGCACCCTCGACCGAATAAACCTCAATATTCTGAAAAACTTGCTCGAAGACTCTCAAGGGTTGTCCATCTTTATAGACCGTCCAGCTTCGATCGTTTTTGTTTTGAATGGGCAGGTACCAATGCCCGATGCCTTTGTCGTCATGCGCCGTTTTAAGTTCGCCGTACCAGTCAAAATCAAAGCCAGACACTCCGGTTTTCCGGCCGTCCACGTAGACCGCGTAAGAATCGTTTGTCCTCTCGGTCGCTTGCCCGACAAAAACCGCATGCGGCCGTCCGTCTGAACCCATAAAAACCTGCGGCTGTGTTTTGCGAAAAACTTTGACATTGGGCGGTAAATCAATGGCCATACTCGTGCCGTCCGTGCCCTTGATCCAAAACTGGCCCGAAGCCTCTTGCACAAAGGCATAGAGCGTATTCGGCAGGGGTTTGTGGCCATCGGTCAGTTTCTCCGAGGGACCAGGCCCCGGACGCGGATCATCATCGGATTCGTCATTGCGAGCCCGCCGCTCGTTTGCGGACGAAGCAATCTCAGTACGCTCTCCAGTATCCGATTGGGATTGGGCCGACGGCCGGAAATCATAGATTACTTTAAAAGAACCGGCCTGGATTGAAATGATTGGATTTTGGGCATTGCCTAATTCCACTTGCAGCTCGGAACGAATCTGTTTGATGTTTTCGTAATCGGTGCGAAGTCCCGCATACGCTTCTGGCACCATCTGAAAACGGATGGCTTTGGTCGTGGTGTTAATGGTCTTCGCGAGAACAATACTTGGGTCAATATAAAGATAATCTTCACGGCTGCCCACAGAACCACTCTGGATTGTTGTCTTGCCAACGTTCAACTTACCCACAGCGATGTAGTGAAGGCCTGTGCCAGAATTTTTTTGGCGATTATCTCCGCCGAGGATGATTCCGGGACCACTGGCTGTCACCTTTACCCTCAGCGTCGCATAGGCTTTGTTAGGGCTGCGTGCCACCGGTTTTTCACGAAAACGAACCATGGCATCCCAAATTGTAGGGTGATGCTCGTTTGCCCGAGGATCTCTAAATAAATCCACACCTTCGAAATCCTCAAAAGGAGTTTTCTCATCCAAAGGAATCCAGGCGAGAAGCGCTGCATTTATCTTTTCGGTGCCAGGCACCGCTTCAAAGGTGCCAGGCACCGTCTGCGTTTTCTCTACTTGCTGCTCGGGGGCCGGATCAGAAGAAATGCCGTCCGGAAGATCGGGATGGCTGGTGATTTTTTGGATAAAATCGGGCGCGTCGCTGCGAAAAATAAAGTCCGTCTTAGCGCTGCGGAAAATGAGCTGGTTATTCTGGATAAAAACTTCGGCCGCGAATCTGGTTTTCGTAAGAGTCACAGCCATCACGAGTTCGGTGATTAAGGTGTCGTTAATCGTTTGGAAAGTCGCCGCCAACAGACGCCGCAAACCGGGGTCTGCCCGTGATTCGGCTGATAATTCAAGCTTCACATTGGCCGGATCGCCCACGAAAAAATTCCACGTGTCGTCGCCTTGCTCAAGCCTGAAAAGCAAGCCCTTCCTTTCCGTATCTCCGTATTCCCGGGCAAATGAGCCCCAAGTATAATTTTCAAGCTCTCCTCCGATCTCTTGTGTTAACCGAGTCTTCCGGATGCCGGCATTCCGATCCGGGATATAGAATTCACTTTCCATCAAAGATTGATCTGCGATGGATACCCAGATCGTTGCCGGATTTCCGAATAATTCCGGGGCTATTTTCAAATCAGGTTCTGGAATTGCGGAGAATGTTTTTTTGATTTCGTTGATGGCCCATGAATTGGGAGCCATGTCATCCAAAACACGGCTGACATCCATAAAAACCCGGCCTGAACCCAAATTAGCCATTCCGGAAATAGCCCCGCGAACAGGGACAGGTCCGTCAAGAGTTGCTGGACCTGTCCCTGGCTTTTCCAGCGCCGGCTCACCCAAGATAATTTCCGCCTTGCCGCGCACAGGCTCGCCCGGCAGCACCCGCCACGTCGTATCCGGATTCACCCCATTCCACGACAGCAAAATTTGCTTTAATTCACGCGCATTGACCGAAGTGGGATCCAAAAAGATCTTCAGTCCAAAAGGTTCAAAGAGGCCGGCCACTTCAAGGCCATGAAACTCATACCAAGGGATAATCCTCCCCCCAAGATTTTGAAGCTCATTGCCGGCCGGATCACGCCAGGCCTGCTGCTGTAATCCAAACTGAATATCTTGACCGTTGTGAATTTTGACTCCCAAAGTCATATGGTATTTTTCCAAATCCGTAGTAAGGAAAAATGTCGCCGTATCAAACGCTTCACCTTCTTTTTTTCTTGTGATATGCAGCGTACTAGATTTCTGATCTGACCAAACACGCTTATCTCCTGTACTTACAATGGGATAAATATCACCTTTACTTAACGCGCGGCGTTCCAGATAATCTTGCAATTCCTGCACCGTCTTCAAAACCACAGGGCCATCCGTCAGTGCCGCGGCGGGTTTAGAACCCGCTACAGGAGGAAACAAGCGGTCTTCTCCTCCCCCGTGCTCTCCGGGGGAGGCTGGGAGGGGGGCTTGATCCGCTTCCGCCGGCTGCGGCTGTATGGGCGCTGCCGGCGGCTTTGCTTTGGGTTTGCTTTTTTCTTCTTCAATCAGCAAATACTGATTTGCAAGTTCTTTGCCGTGATCCTTATACAACTGGGCTTTTTTACCGGCCCGGATACCAAGGGCGGACATGGTCTGGCGCACATGTTTTGGAATTTTTGAAAAACGAAGGTGATAAAGAATGCCGCCATTTTCAGGCGAAATATCAAAATCAGTCAGTGAATCTTGAAAATCTTCATCTTCACCACCCTGCCAATTTGGTTGAAAACTTCCTCTTTTTCTTATGAGGAACTGTTGAAAGTAAATCGCGGCCGGTGATTGACTGGGATATTTATCGGCATGAATTTCAAGCATGGGATTCTGGCCATTACTATTTTGTGCAAATTCAAGAAAAAAGACCGCCTGCGTAAGGTCTTTCATCAAGGGGGATCCTTGCAAAGCAATTTTTTCTTCATCAAGAAAATAATCCAAATTGCGTTTTTCTACACCTGGGACTTCTCTCAACTGCCTCACAAGCCCCTTAACGGTAATCGGCTCTCTGGTCTCTTTCTCCGCAGTGAGTACAGTTTCAGGTTCCGCAGGGACAGGTCCAAGACGCGGCCCAACAGGCTGCGCTTGGGCAGTCGCTGCGCTAGACGTCCCGGATTTTTTGGACGGCGGCGGATCTTTCACCTTAAACCACAGTTCATTACCATCGGTGGTTGTGAATAAGATTTCCTTGCTCCTATCGGGGGCGAGCGTTCGCTTAATCAGGTTTTCTGCTGTGGCGTGCGGCGGAGTCCGGTTAGCGATTTGGGATTTAAAATAGTTTAATTTTTCCTGCGTGGTATAAAAAATAAATACGGGTTTGCCCTCATTCGTTTCACGGACCTCAAAATCCAGTAAGAGTTCTGCCAAAACAGGCCAAGCAATAAACTCTTTCGACTCTCCGGTCTCACCATAATAGGCTGACTTGTCGAAGGAAACGTCACCGGCTGCCGTGATGATCAACGACAACCCCGGCACCTCGAGCAAAACAGACCCGTCCTTGAAATGCCAAAGGCTATACTCCGCTTCTCGCCCAGGTACTCCCCAGCCTTCATCATCCTCGTTACTAAAATTCGATTTTTTCCAGCCCATTTTTTTGACTTGCGCCAGAAGCCGGCTTGTCAACGTCCCGGGCTGCGTCAATATCGCGGCAGCATCTGCTCCGGCGGACGTAGAACCAGGGTTATCGGAAACGGATTTAAGCTTTATCACTCCGCGAAGCTGCGGATAGCGCTTAAACGCCTCACTCTCGGGAATAATTTCCCAGGCGATTTTGCGTTGGGTTGCTGTGGAGACAAACTCACCGCTGGCTGCAGAATTATCTTTGGACAGTATCAAGACTTTGTTTTCGTCAGGCAGATAACCCCAGGTTGCGATATCGCTCAACTCTTTTATGGGTAAAACAAACCTGTCTCGTTCCCACCAATTGATACGTCTATCGGAGGGGACCAATTCATCATACTCTTCAAAGATAAGAATTTTTTCTTTGGCAAGATCTCCGTCGAGTCTTAAACGCGTCTGGGTATCAATATCTAATTGCATGGCTAAATTGACTTGGGCAAATCCGATGAGCCGATCGGAATCTTCGGTTGAAAGGTTTCCGTCAGAAGACGGGTCTACAGAAGAGAGACTGGATTGTAGCTGCGTTACCGGGGTGGATATAGAGCCAGATGCCGATTTTCGTTCCTTCACAATCCCAGGAATTTCTACGGGGTCTACAAAAAGGAGCTCAATGCGGTCCTTGCGGTCGCCCTCCATGGCCTTAAGCGTGATTCGCT
Organism: Candidatus Omnitrophota bacterium; assembly: GCA_023247055.1. GTDB lineage: Bacteria > Omnitrophota > Omnitrophia > Omnitrophales > Aquincolibacteriaceae > JAHFHB01. Next base: position 24,829 of record JAHFHF010000033.1, on the reverse strand, counting down.
TCGCCGTAGGGTCGGTTTGAACAAATGCGTCTGATAGAGTGGATTTTGAATAATCATCTAAGGGTGTAGTTATTTTGCGTAACTCCTCTGCGTAAACTTGAAATTTGACAGCGGGCAGCCAAACGCGAAACGTATGATATTCATAACGTTCACTGTCCAACTCACCCGACCCGGCAATTTCCATCGCCAAAACATTCTCCGCAGGTATGTCCAAATCAATCGGACTAAGCACAGGTTTTTTCAGATTCGCATAGATTGTCGTCCGCAAGTCGTCAGGCAATGTCAGAAAAAACTCAAACTCTTCTTTCAACTCGCCCGTGGGAAAATAATATTTACGATTCGTCCACCCCGGCAGCGCCGTCATCATTTTGCGGGCGGCATCACCGACAGGCGCATCTTCAATTTGAATGATACTGGAGAGGCCCTGCTTCGCTTGATCGCTGCCCAGCTCTTGCACAATTTCCGGCCAAAAGAGAATTCGGTCCAGCAAGCGGCTGGGCGCCTCAAGGCCAAGCACTTCCGTCACCACAAGCGCAAGATAATTTTTCCACCAAAAATTTTTGTTATAAGGACTCAACAAGGTGGTCAGCGGCAAAAGTTTGGCCTGCGTCAAAAAGCCGGGATCATTTCCCAACTGACGATGAGTTTCTTCAAGCGCTTGTAAAAAATCTTCTGCGAAACCTTCACGCGTGGTATTTTCAGAAATTAGCCGGGATGGAGGGAGAAGCCTTTTCTGACCGTCTAGCAGTATGTAACCAAGACTCTGCAAGAAAGTCGCTGCAAGGTTTCGATCGCCATTGGTAAACCCGTCCTTATTTGGAAAATCGCCCTTACTTCCCCCACTTAAATCGACATCAATGGCATCCTTGCTGGAATTGACGATTGGTCTTTTTAGAATGGGCAGCGCCTTGGCCACAATTTTTTTAAAGCGCTCAAGCTGCTGGCCGCGCTGGGCCTGGTTGGCAGTGATTTGAATATCCGTTGTGTCCGTTAATTGAGCGGCCGGTACCGCTGCCCCTGCGTCTATCGCAGTGACTGCCCCGGCACCGTCTGATGGCCGGTGTCCGGGGGCTGCCCCTGCGTCTATCGCAGTGACTGCCCCGGCACCGTCTGATGGCCGGTGTCCGGGGGCTGTTGCGGCCATGAAGTCGCACGCAAATTGGCGTGCAAGTTCGAGCCGGTCTGAAAGTGCATTGCGGGGCAAGCTTATACCTGACAAGCTTATACCTGAGCGGATTATTTCTTCAGGCATTTGGAGATATTCCAGAGCCAAAAAAGCGACGTCGTTTTCATTCAAATCAACGCCGTCCATTTTTTTGCCGCTCATGTCTCTGGGTATTTTTTCAAGCGCACGTTTAAAAGCAGCTTCGGGCAGATAGGGCTCAACGTACTCTGGCTCATGCTTAAACAAAGCCTTGACCAAGTCGTAATCCCAACGTCCGATTTTTTTCAGGATATACTTTAGCTGGTCATTGCGCATAGCAGTGGCATCGCCCGTATCCCAGAGAAAAACTTTATTCAAAGCGGCATAGATATGGTCAGGGCCAAGACGGGGGCCCTTTTCAGGCTTAGCTTCTTCTTCAAACCGCTTCAGATACGCAACAAATTTATCCAGGCTATCGATCTTTTCGCCGGATCGCAGGATGAATTCGACGAGTTCATCGGCGGGAGTTAGATTCCCTGTCATTCCTGCACGAGGCGCGTCAGGGACAGGTCCAGAAGAAGTGGACCTGTCCCTGACTTCTTCGAGGGTGACGACAATGCGCAGTTTTTGGGCGTCGAGTTCAAAGCCACCGTTGATTTTACGAATAAAGGAGTAGGGCGTTAAAAGAACAGCTTCTGGGTTCGCTGATATATTCGCTAAGTTTCGCGCCCAATACGCTTGGGCACCGATTTTATTCAGCCATTCTTCAATGACGGTTGCGGGGAAATCTTTCACGGTAATCGAGAGCGTTGGTTTTTCTTCTTTCGGCGCTTCGAGTTTAAGCCCCGTAATTTGATCGCGCGCAAGTTTAAAGCGATGCTCTTTCTCTCCTGTGGACTCACGCGTGTGAAACCAGACTTCCTCTGAAGCAGAATCCGTATTGTCAAAATAAAATTCAAGGCCTTCCGCTAAGGGCAGCTGCAAAAAGAGCAGCGCGCCGGGCATGCTGCCCCAAACACCGCTGTTGGAGCCAGGCTGAAGCAAGAAAGATCCGATTTTGTGCTCGGCCGGCAGAGCAGCAGGATTGTCTGTTTTCTCTCCGAGATAGAGCGAGCCTTCCTGACCGTCGTCAGCAAGCGCCGTCACATGCACGAACATCCCCTCAAGACCGGCGGCCCACGAGTCAAAATTGCTGAGAAAATCAGGTTTGTCGTAGCCTTGCGTCACCCAGGGCAACAGATCGGCTTCGGTTTTTCCGGGGACGAGCGTCCCAGACCGTAGTGGACGGTCGCGACCGTCCACTACCTTTTGCGCGGCCTCAAAAACCTTGTTCCATGAAAAACGTTTGCGCGTGCGTACTATTTCTGAAACCGGTGAATAACTAAGGTTTTCAAGCGTTTGGCGATAAAAATCAAAAAACTGGAGCCCCTCCCCCCCTTTTTCAATGACCATGCCTTGCAGTGTCCTATTGCCGGCGTTTACGCCCGTAATGACGGCAATATCCCGTGCTTCCAATAATTCTGATTGGTCCACAGCTTCATAAACATCCACCCCGACAAGGTTGGTTACGGCCGTAATCAAATCTTGGATACCTCGACTCGTCTCTTTGTCGGCCTGCATTGCCCCGTCGTCGTGCATCCCCTCCAGCGCCCATTCTTTCTGTTCCATCAAACTGGTATGCAGCTTATCCAGCATTGAGTCCATATCCACTTTATAGGCTTCAAGCTGCTGCCGGACATCGCGGGTCAATGCGGTCTTTATAAAACTGTCTTCTCCTCCCCCGTGCTCTTCGGGGGAGGCTGGGAGGGGGAGGACCTGCGAAGATGGCGCTAATCCCAATTCCGTTCGAAGTTCAGCTTCGTTGCCGTAATGAATGACATATTCATCGCCATTAGCATATGTGCCTGTAAAAAGCGCCTGAAGGACTTTGGGCCTTAATGAATCAAAAGACGGATCAGTCGATTCTTTTTCCAATTCTCCTTTTAAAAACTCATATTCAAACCGGAAGCGGTTATTTTCAAGAGGGACCGCCTTGACTCCTTGAAAGCCTCTGGCTTGCAGCTTGGCGCTGGCTTTTATCGAATCGCCAAGAGAAAAAAATGGATTAACGGTTGTTAACGTCGCTCTTTTGCCGTTAGGCGTCATATCGCTGAAGATTAAGTGTAAATTGAGCGTTTGTCGGAGGCCGGCACCCGCCTCTTCAACTGCAAAACTTGATCCAATCATTATGCCGGCAGCATCGGGGGCTAAACTTTGGGGCCCGTTCCATAGAATATGCATTGTGCCTGAATCAACTGTTTTTTCGAGTGTTCCTGCAGAAACATAGGCTGCTTCTGCAGGAGCATTGCCGTCTTCCATGCGGTAACCCGCACTGACAAACATAGTCATAATTTCAGGATAAGTCGTAAAAACCGGGACGTCTGAGATTGATGAAGAGTCTTTTTCCGCAGCCGCGGTTTCAAAACGCAGGACGACTTTGGAATCGCCGTATTGAATCAGCAGGCCTTTGCCTTCGACAAAGCGCGCCAATTCCGGCGCAAAATCTGCGGCGGCTTCGTTGACTTGTTTTACAAAGGGCAGCCAGCGGTCACGAATTTCTTCCGGGCTGACGTTCTTGAGGGTCCAGTAGAACTCCCGGCGATCCGATCTTGCGGGCGCCACGATATGCAGATCACTGACATCCGATCGCCCTTCGCGCGGATAGGTGGCGGTGTCCGCATCGTAAGGATCAGACAAAAATTCAAGATTACCAAGTTCCAGCTTTTCGCTTCGCCATAGACGCAAATCTGCTTTTAGATCCCCTCCTGCGCCAACTCCTAATTTCCAGCCCATCAGTTCTAGCTTAAGAATCTGGTTGCTCAATCCGGGTATGGGTCCCAAAGGCAAACTGAAATAGAGATTAGCCATATCCCCTTTAAATGTTTGATCGAGATCACCCTCGATCACTTGAAGTGAAAATCCATCCTTGTCTTTTTTTTCGGAGCCCAGCGTGACGGAACCCAGCTTCGCTTGTCCACTTGGATTCGCAAGCGAATAAGCGGTCCCGGCGAACAGACGTTGCACCGTTTGAGCATCGAACCTAACGGCTTTCGACATTGCAAACAAATCGGTCAAACGCACGGCATCCGGCGGAATGCCAAAATCAGCATCAACCAGGGAAACGACACTCGGCGCCGAGGCGATCGTCTCGGTGGGGACAGGTAAGGGCCGGTCACGACTGGCCCCTACATCTAAAGAAGCCTCTGCAAAGGTAAATTTGATTGGCAGAACCGGTGTCGGAAGGTCATCATTTGGATCGGCGGAGAGCGGATAGACGATCGCCAGATCACCCTGCCATTCCGTGCCGTCAAAATTCTCTGGCAAGATCCCGCCCGTCTTTAAGACGGCCGTCAGCGCCTGGGTTGAAGGCACGAGCAGCAGCATCGGATTTTCTGCGAAATCAAGTTTTTCAAAAACAAGTCCGCTAAATTCAGCTTTAGCGATGACATCGCCTCCATCGATAGCGTCCGGATCAAAACCCTCTTTGGCCGAGCGGCGGATCTCCACAACCGACCACGGTTTTTCATGGTTAGAAAAATCATTGATGATCGAAAGCGTGTAAATGCTTTCATGAATCGCAGGGGACGGTTCTAAACCGTCCTGCGCAGTGTCCGTTTTTAAAAAAAAGAAACGCGTCCAGTTGCGCACGTCTTTGCCGGCCCTCGAGGCTTCTGCGTTTCTGTCTTTATAGCGAACGTGCCAATAGCCGATCAGCGTTTCGGGATCTTGGGGTTCATAGTTGGAAGGAATTGAGACGGGTGAGCGGACTTCGGAACGGAAGGAAGGAGAGGTCGAAGGTGGAAGGTGGAAGGTGGAAGGAGAAAAGAAAGAAGAAGCGGTCGATTGGACGTCTCCAGCCCCTGCTCCGACAAAAGCAGCTATAACCGCAAACAGACCACTGCTTTCTAATTTTTCATTTTTGCGTTTCCTTCTACCTTCCACCTTCCACCTTCCACCTCTCTTCCCTCTCACCTCACTGCGCCGCTCATCCACGATGGCATCCCAAAGCGAATTCATCCGGTTTGCCAGCACCGCGGAATCCATCAACTTACGGTAACGCACTCCGGCAATACCCTGTTCTGTATTCAACCGGCGCAAAATATTTTGCACATCGTCATAGGTTAATTTGCGCTCTGGCTTCAAAGTTCCATCCATTTCAATCAGCCACTTATCGATTTGCTGGATCGTCTGCGGCCCTTCGGGAAAATTCGACGCATATCCCGGCCTTTCAAAAACCTGAGCAATATTCACCTGAGTCAGCCGTTTGTTTTCAACATCGGCCGTATTGATCCAGGGGCGGCTGAGCTTCTGCGATTGCCCCGTTTTCAAATTATAAAAAAAGTAGTTGTCCGCATCTTCGCCATAAACCAGTTGATAGGCAGTCTCAAGACGCGGCTCATCAGGCTGCGCTTGAGCAGTCGCTGCGTTAGACGCAGTGGCAGTCTCAAGACGCGGCTCATCAGGCTGCGCTTGAGCAGTCGCTGCGTTAGACGCAGTGGCTGCCTGAGGATCATTCGCTAGAATCAGAATGGCTCCATTGACGAGGGCCCTTCGAACGGCCGGCTTATACGCAACAAATGCGCTCTCGCCTGCCCAAGCAGTCATCCGGTCCACAAGGGTGGTCATGCGGTCCACAATCGGCCGGAAATTTTCCGGTATCCCGGGCGCGCGGCCTGTATACCGGTCCTCCGGAGTGGCGCGCAGAAAAACGCCAAGCTGATTGGCAAGATCTTTCAGCTCAGCGCGCATGGCCATGAACTGGACCAATTCCGGAAGATCGTCATAGTCCCTGTCTGTCAGCGCTGCTTTACTCTTCTGCCCTTGATCTCCTTCCACCTTCCACCTTCCACCTTCCACCTCTCCCCTCTCCGGCAATCCTAACTGCGCGCGAATTTCATTTTCATTACCCGCACGGATGATATAGCGTCCGCCGCGTTCAAACTCGCCCGCGAAAAGCAGAGCCGCCTGTTCGGGGTCCCTAAGCATCGAACTCGGGTCATTCGACTCGGCCAAAATGTTCGGATCCATCGTCATCGTTTTAAAATAAAAAGTTAAAACGACAGCAGGCCCCTCCCCTTCAATGGAAACCCCTTCATAGCCATCGAAATCAGCCCGCATCGCCCCTTGCGTGTGAGAAATAATCAGATGGCCGATCCGTTCGGGGTCATTCATTTCCATTTTAAAATCCGTCTCAACGCGAGCACGCGATTTCGGCGACTGCTTCACACTTCCGTAAACCCCTCCTGTATCCTGATGTTCTACAGTCCAGCCCGAATAAAATCCAACATCAAGCCTTTTCGCATACGCCATCGAACGCACCGTGGAGTGAGGAATAAAACTGCTTTTAAAAAAGAACCCATCCCGAACTCCGTGCACCGTCGTAAACAGTTTGCCGGTCAGCACAGCGGTTGGTTTTTTGGCTTGCGGATTCCCGCCAGAAACCTGCGGGAATGACATGGGGGTGGCATTCGCGGATAACATGGAAACAGTATCCGGGGATGACGGTGCAACATCCGAGGATGACATGGGCACGGCATTCGGAAATGACGCGGGGGAACTTTCTATCATTTCCGAATTTTTTTCCTCTGTCATTCCCGCAGGTTTTTGGCGGGAATCTACAGCCCCAAGACGCGGTTCATCAGACTGCGCTTGGGCAGCTGCTGACGCATCAGGTTCCGGCTGTTTATTCAAACTGCGGCTGACTCTTGCCAGAAATGTTTTCACATCCGCAGGTATACCCTGGATATTTTCTGCCAGGAGATTCATGTCTGCGATGAAATTGCGCCACAATGCATCCGTGCCCTCTTCCTGCACACTGACAGTAAAGACAAACGCATCGACCGCCTCACGCTTGAGCAATCGCGCGCGCGACTCGTCCGGAAGATTGGGCTCTAAAAGTTGAAGCAGCATTGGGAAAATGAACCGCTCAACGGCATTAGCCGGATCTCTTTGCGCGCGCGCACGGAAAGCAGCCGTGATTTTTTCCGGACTGCGGTTAAAACTGCCGTCTTCAAGCGAACTGGACGGCCGGTCTCCAAAAACGAGAATAACATTGTCTTGGCGGTCCAGCCGCCCGGGAATTTCAATCCAGTTTTGACCGGGCGGAATCTTAACAATGTGCCGGGCACGCTCCTGGGTTCCATCCAAGATCCCCGGGACTTCTTGCTGCAATTGAGTGGCATAGCTTTGGTAAAGTTCCGCCGAAAAAAACAGAATCAGACTCTGATAAAACCGGTCGGGACGCAAGCGCCGTAACTGGATGGCCTCGACATCTTGCAGCGGAAACGCAGGGTAGCTTGAATCACTGGTCTCGATATAGAGAACATTAGTCTCTCCCTCTCGAAGCATGGGCGAGAGTCCTGGAAAATGGAACGCGACTTTTTCGACCTTACCGTCAGCATTTCGGTCTTCGGAAATTTCATAACTATCTTTGTTCTGACCCTTGTTGATGTTGTAAGCGGAAAAACTATCGCTTCTCAGATTCGTATTTTCAATCCAATCCGCAGACGCATCGGCCAACTGATCGACCCAATGATTTTTAGTTTCTTTGAGATTTACGCGTTTGACCAAAGCGGCTTGTAGGAGGGCCGGCTGCGAACCAGCCCCACCATCGGAAGAAACGGACTTGGCGCCTGCTTGTTTATTCGTCCCTCCTGTTTGGCGGATTACCGGCGCAGGCTGCGGAGATGTTCCAACCGTCTGTCCCTGCGGCAAGCGGAACGGGCGGGCTGCTTTGACGTTGCGAAGGATGGCGCCTAAGTCCCGTTCACGCGGCGGAGGCGGATCGGCTTTTTTTATAAAATCTTCCGCAATATCTTGCATGAACTCATCGGATAATTCCTGATTCAAAACCCGCTCATACGTGATTAAGCCCCAGGTAAGCGTGTTGGCATTCAAAAGCGTCATGGTTCCCAGCCATTTATTTAGTTTTTCCTTATCCGGCGAATCGCCTGCGCGCGGGCTCCAAAGTGTCTGGGACCGAATATCTGGATTGGCCTGCACGCCTTCAATGACAAACCGCCACGGACCGCCATCCAGCAAAATGCGCTGCGGGCCGATTTCAAGCCGCGCCGGATTAAAAAGAATCAGCTTAAAGGCATTGGCAAAAATGCCGGCCAAATCTAAAGAAATGCGCTGGACGCGAAACCGGATTTCCTTGGGACTGCCGGCCGGAGATTCAGGAATCAAAGTGATTTTGCGGACATCGGCTTCCATACGCTTCGGATTAGCGCTGCCCAACTGGAAAGACCAGGGTGTCCACTCTCCCGCTTGCAACTTTTCCATGGTTTTGAAAAAAGTAAGGGTATCCAGTGTACCGGTCCATGGCGATGAACCCACATCTCCCTGTAATGAACGAAGCGGCTTTTTATTGTGATGCCGCTCCAACTTCAGCGCATCTCTTAAAGCCGGGGACTGGGCAAACAAAACACGCGCCAAAGCATTGGCTGCTTCGGGACTCTTGGCCTCAAAAACCGGCGTTAAATCAATTTCATGCGGATTTTCGTTTGCCACAAGACCGGCGTTAGCTATAGGGTGGGCATCAGAGACATCTCCAGGGTACGATTTATTTCCCTGTAGTGGCAATTCATGAATTGCCACTACAGGGACAGGTCCAGAGGAATGGGAATCTGCAGTCTCAAGACGAGATCCATCAGATCGCGCTTGAGCAGTCGCTGCGATAGACGCAGCGGCAGTCTCAAGACGAGATCCATCAGATCGCGCTTGAGCAGTCGCTGCGATAGACGCAGCGG
>JAHFHF010000033.1:0-15885 GCA_023247055.1 Candidatus Omnitrophota bacterium | reverse complement strand
GCAGTCTCAAGACGAGATCCATCAGATCGCGCTTGAGCAGTCGCTGCGATAGACGCAGCGGCAGTCTCAAGACGAGATCCATCAGATCGCGCTTGAGCAGTCGCTGCGATAGACGCAGCGGCAGTCTCAAGACGAGATCCATCAGATCGCGCTTGAGCAGTCGCTGCGATAGACGCAGCGGCAGTCTCAAGACGCGGCTCATCAAGCCGCGCTTGGGCGGTCTCGGTGATAGGCGCAGAGGCGGGGTCAAGGCGAAAGACAAGCCGCGTGCCGCGGAAATCAATAATCAATCCTTTGCCTTCGACAAAACGGGCCGACACGCCATGCCGGGCTGCTTTATCCCAAAACGGATCTGCCGGCGCTGTTTGTAAGCGGGCTAAATCTTTGCCAGCCAATTTTTCAAGCGTGAAAAAATAAGTATGCTGTGCATCGCCGGGCCCGGCCTGCACATGAAAACCGCTGATCAGCGTCTTATCCGACAAGAGGAATGCCTGCAATTGAGCCGTGGCTTTCTGCGTCCCACGATCCGTTTCACTGGCGGTTAAAAAGAAATGGCTTTTGCCAGCCTTGTCAATACCGGTAATGTTGAAGATATTAAAATTCAACTTAAGTTCGATAAGATTGCCGGCACCGTCTTGATCTCTAAAACGGTCTTCCCGTTTAATAAATAAGCGCGCACTGTTTTCTTGCGCACCGTTTCGATGAAAAATCAAATACTCATTGCCGGACTCACTCTGAGCCACAACGGTCTGCCCTGTACCTTGCTGGCTTGAAATTCGGGTAAGGTCCGTTCCCTCGACAAAAGGCAGAACGTCGGATTCACGCAAAATCTGTTTTTCAAACAGCAGCAAGGCCCCCGTCATGTCTTTGGCCTGCGAGATATCAAATTCATCCTTGGTCAGTTGCAGCATTGCCGGCGCTTGGCTGGAACGAGCCAGGGACAGGTCCACTTCGTTTGGACCTGTCCCTGAAGGAAGCAGCTTGCCCACTGGCGCTTCAGCGGCGGAGGACTGCCCCTGATTCTCTTCTCCTCCCCCGCGCTCTCCGGGGGAGGCTGGGAGGGGGTCTGTAGAGACACTGACCAATTCAATAATCACATCGATTTCCCCTGGCTGCCAGTTGCGGGCAACGCGAATCCAAGGGCGCCCCTGCCATGCAACAAACTTACGCACCACTTCTTCGCGGGCAAGCACCTGAAGATAACCGGGCCCGGCCATACGAAAACCGAGAATGCCGTCGGGCAAACTTGAAAGGTCTTCATAAGTGCTATATAACATGGCGCCGCTGCCCAGTTTCACAGGTGCTGTATTCTGGAAAAAGTGAATGTCTCCCCCGATTGAAAAACGAAATTCGTTGGGGTCTCTGGATTCGTAGGTGACCGGGATCAAACGGTGTTTAATCTCAAAATCAATGTAGGGATTCCCGGATTGCCCTTTCAGCTTCAGAGCCATTTCTTCACCGCCGCTTGGTTGATAGACACCTTGCGAGAGCTGCGCGATGGCGGCAACCGTAGCAATGTTGGAATCCGTAATTTCTTCCGGACTCAGAGAAATCGTGCGCCACAGGCCCTCGGCGCGCAAATTGTCTTTTAAATTTTCCGGGTTGGCTAATTGGGACTGCAGTGCCACTTCGTTCTGAATCACCACTTCATAGCGGTAACCATTGGTAAACTCACCCCGCAGAAAAGCGGACATTTCCACCGGAACAGCCGGATAGTTGACGATAGACCACAAGCCGCGCTCAAAATGAAACCGGTAAACCGGACGCTTGGCATCCGAACGGTCAATCTCCAGGCCCTGAAACCCGCGCAGGAAAAGCTTGATGGCCGTCCGATCGGCAGTCGTATTGATTCGAGACAGGATTCCTGCGCCATTCCGGGTTGAAACGGATAAATTCAGCGTCTGTTCGTCGTCTTTTTTAGGCGAGCCGTTCAGCACCGTAAACTGGCCTTTTCTCTCGTCCGGCAGTATGTACAAAGCCTCATCCTTGACGAAGGTCACCCCGTCCGAAAAAATATTTTGCGCATCGAAGCCTTCCTGTTCCACCAGCCGCGCTTGGATTTCCGGCCAAGTCTTAAGCAGGTTCAACCGGTTTGAAAGACCGGCCTGTGTCGCAGCCGGGGAGCCTGAAGCTTCAGGTGTTTTTTCTTTAAACCGCACTAAATTGGCGTCGGTGGTTCTAAGCACAATCTCTTCGTTGAAGTCAACAACGCTTTCCCGGATAAACGCTTCCGCATCCGCACTCATGCGCGCCCTCTGCCTGAGCCGGCTCTTGAAGTAATCCAGAATTCCGGGTTCGACTTCAAAAATAAATCTTTGTTTTCCCGAAATGGTTCTGGCAATACTCACCTTCAGCAGATGGTTCGCGGAAATGATCCAAGACAGCGATTCTAACTGTCCTCCTTCCGAAGGATAGTACGCCGGGTTTTCAAAGGACTCCTTCAGGGTTTCTGAAATGATGAATGACAAACCCGGCACTCGCAAAATCACATCATGGCCGTCGGCGGAGAGTGTTAAGGAATAATCTGCGCCATACTGCGGATCGCGCAGCACACCCGCGGAATCACTTTTCCAGCCCGCCCGCTTGACTTCGCCGATCAAGCGCTGCGTGAACTTAACTAGCGCCGCTGACCGCACTTCTCCTCCCCCGTGCTTTTCGGGGGAGGTTGGGAGGGGGGCTGTAGCCATAGGGACAGTCTCCGGACGAGGTTCATCAAGCTGCGCCGGAGCAGTCGCTGAACTCTTTTCTCCTCCCCCGTGCTCTCCGGCTTGTCCGCCTTCTTTTTGGCGGAGGGAGGCTGTCTTTTCTCCTCCCCCGTGCTCTCCGGGGGAGGCTGGGAGGGGGGCTGTGCGCAGTTCGTCATTGTTTTCGACGCGAATCTCATATTCATCGCCATTCGCAAAAGTTCCGGCAAAAAGGGCTTCAAGCGCTTTACTCCGCAATGCTTCCGGTATTTCCAGCGCCCGTTCGGCTAAATCTTTCATTAGGGTGCCAAACCGGAAGTCAAAAACAAATCGGGACCGGCCCTGGCCCAAAGATACCGTGCTCATGCCTTTGAAACCATCCAGCCGCAGGCTCAAAACAGAGGTGTCGTTAGGATATTCGACAAAAACACCAAGCTGGGTCCTGGCCGGAAAAAAATCATACGGGGCATCGGAGTTTTTTCCGAGGCCGCTATTTTGGAAAAAAGTCATATTCAGCCGGATGTCCGGATTTTCCGTCTGGGCACGCAGGTCCAGCTTTGTTTCGTTTACATCTTGAAAGTTCCACTCGACAAAAACAGGCCTTTGCGTTATCGAATGAAGCCGGAACAAGGCACCCACGTCGGCTTGCTTCCAGTTCGGACCGGTAGATGGAGTCAGCGCGTATCCGGCTGCAACAAAAGCCTGCAAAATTTCGCCATAAGCCCGGACGCTCGGGCCCAGAGCCAGGGACAGGGCCACTTCGTTTGGACCTGTCCCTGTGTTCTTTACTGCCGGTGCCGGGGTGGTGCCAGGCACCGGGAGTTCTTCGGCGTCAAATTCAAGACGCACCTGGCCGCCGTCGGTTGATTTGAAAATAATTACATGATCGCCTAATTCCGTCATGCGATCGATAAATGCAACAACATCATTCCAGCGCCGTTTGTAGTTATTAAAATATTCTAGGTAATCTTCAAATTTTGAGCGCAAAAAATGAAGGTGAACTAAGATTTTTCCAGCGGCGGTTTGCTCGAACACAAAGCTCCGGATGTCTCCGGCTTCGATCGTCCACTGCTGCTCTTGACTCTGAACAAACCCGCTTGAGCTCTGCACAAACGGCCTATGACCGGTAAGCTCAAACGGTGAGCTATGACTCAAGCCCTGAAATAGATGCAGCGCTAATCCGGGCGCTTGAATAAAAAGGGATCTGCGGATTTCGTCTTCGAGACTGGCCGTGATAGAAGTCTCAGGATCGTTTATTTTTTTAAGCTTCAACCACTCTGCCGAAGATTTGTCTGATTGAGCCCACTCCCCTGGCCGGCTCTGCAAATAATCAATCATGGCTTGCGGAATCGTTTTCGGGCTCGCAAGCGCCGCGGCCGCAGAAAACGTAGAAGGTGCCTGGCTCCCAGCAGGGTGCCTGGCACCTTCTGCTAAATGTTCAAAGATGCGTTCAAAGGCCAAACGGCCGAAGGAGTGAGAAAAATCGCCTTCACTGCTAGGCCGATGAGAAAAACGCTCTTGTTCTTTAAAATCATAGAGTTCGATTTCTGGGAAAGGCATGCGGCGCAGCCAAAAGAGCTGATCTGTTTTGCCCGCGAAAGTTATGCCTTTCGGAAAATAAAGGATGTCGCCCAGTTTAAGATCGCTGACGTTATCTCCCCATTTAAAAGCATCTTCTCCGGCCATTCCTCGCAACTCATTCACAATGGCAGCCACGCGATCCGCAAGACTTTTCTCCCTTTTCTTCTCTCTCGCGTCTGGCGTTATAACAAAGTAAGATTCAAGCTTCGGCAAAATCTCACTCAGCTCCGCCCGCAGTTGCTGCGCTTTTTCTAAAAGCGGCTGTTCGGGCGAGAGCCCAGCGGGCATCACATCTTGAGCGGCCGGTAATTTTTCACTCATGGTTTTAACGATAAAAAGGGTTTTGGGGTCTTCCATTTTAAATTCACGCGAAGCGGAATTCCAAGTGACTTGACCTTTGATTTTTAACTGGTCGCGATAGCGCCAGAGTATTTTTTGCAACGCTTCTTCCATGCCGGGCGTTATGTCTTTGAATACGAAAAGGTACTCATTTTTACCTGAGCTTGAATGCTGATCCGAGGGAATGATTTGAATGGAAACCAGATTCTCCAAGGGGCCAAACGGTAAATAGTCGTAGCCGCCGGTCCCTTTTGGTTCATACAGCCATCGAATCTGTCGATCTACTGCTGCATACGATTGATAAAGCAGACTTAATCGGTTAAGCCCTCCGCTCACCATTTCAAAACCGAGTTCGGGTCCGAAAGAGCCCGTGTGCCGTTCAGCCGAACCGTGCGAGCCGCTTGCATAGAGTCCCGCTAATTCTTGATGGGTCGTACGGTTCAAAAATCTGAAATCAAGTTCAGATGCACGCTGATCAATTTCAAAAGGCCCATCCGGGTCTATCCCTAAAATGGCCATGGTCTCAGGCAGGCTAAGCAAAGGTTCATGAAAGGCCTGGTCCATATTCCGCAGCATGTCTGCAAAATTAATATCTGCGGCCTTTACCTTGGCCGTCATGCCCACTTTCACCGGTGCCGGGCTGGAAGGAGCCAGGGACAGGTCCACTTCGTTTGGACCTGTCCCTGCCGGGCTGAAAGCATTTTGAAAAATGATGACAAGTTTTAAACGCGGGTGGTCAATCATGAATCCGCGGCCTTCGTCATAGCGCACCTGCTCATCGGTCATGCCGTAAATGGCCTGGAACCCGCGCGATAAAAACCTTTGCATTTCGCTTTGGGTTTCAGCGGCCTCACGATCCAGGATCAGATAAATTTCAGGCCTTTTATCTTCCGCGGGGTCAATCATTTTGAACGCAATCATATTTTCAAATTTTCCCAAATGAACGATTTCGGCATTCATCTGCAATTCCCGATTGGGTGCATTGGGATTAAGCCAGTAAGTTTGCAGCGTCAAAGCCTCGTCGGCTTCTACCGATCCGTCAGCATGCCTTGCAGAATGTGAAAAATTCAGTGAAAACATGAACCCCGGCTCGTCCACTTGGGGCATCGACCCGAAGTAAAACCCGGCGTCGATTTGACGCGACGGGCTTTTGCCTTTAGGCTCGGACGCATCCGGATCAAAATAGCGGTAAACTCTAATTTGCAGGGAATCTGCGGCTGGCTTGACCGACTGAAGTTGATATTTCGATGCAACCGAACTCGGCAGCTCAGGGGCAAAGTCATAATCCGCCTGCCGGGCAAGCGCCCTTAAATCATCTTCCGTAAGCGTCAGGTCCGCTATTTTTGTAATCAGCGCCGTCCGGTCAACGGCCTCTTTGGGCGCCGCCCATGGATCAGACAACCCCGAAGGCGTTACTGCCGGTGTCGGGGTGGTGCCAGGCACCGGGAGTTCTGTTGCCGGCTGTTTCCCAGCGTCTGCCTGCAAACGCTTAAAGATCCGGTCAAAAGACAAACGGCCAGAAGGATGCCAAAAATCACCCTCGCTGGTAAGTTGAACCACAAATAACAGTTTCTTTTTCAAATCATAGAACTCTATATCGGGATGAGTAAAACGATGTGCCCAAACCAGCTCATCGATTTCTTCAGAGAAGGGTCTTGCGCCCTTCGGAAAATAAAGAATATCGCCAGGCCGAATAGCGGTACCATCATCGCCCCATTCGAAAGCATCTTCTCCGGCCATCTGCCGTAATTCATCCACAATGGCGGCCACGCGATCCGCTAGATTTTTTTGCCTTTCGTTTTCTCTCGCATCGGCCGGGGCCATCGCTAAATAAGATTCAAGTTTCGGTGAAATCTCATTAAGTTCCGCCTGCAGCTGCCGCGCTTTTTCTAAAGGTGAAGGCGGCAATTCAGGCGATAATCCGGCAGGCGCCGTTTCAACGCGCCCCTTTTGAATGGTTAGCACAAACTTGGGAAAAACGGCCTGAAAGAAATTATTTCTCTCATCAAATTCTGCTATTCCGCCAAGATTTTCGGCGCGATTGGCAAATAGCCGTAAAGCCACGGGAGTCCAGTCTGAGACCACGACTGAGACTTCTCGCTGTAATTCTTCGGTATTGTAAGACAATTGCAGTGATAAAATATTTTCCCGGGCCAGTGAAATCTCACGAAGGTCTCTTTGTTCATCCGGAAAATTTCTTCTGGCCATCTCTTCCTCGATCGGACTCATGCCTCCAAGGCCCGGAAGGGTCAAACTCACGGCTTCCGCGCTGCCAAGACGTGTGTGTAAAATAAACATCGGTTGACCTGCTCCCGCATGCGCACTCGCGGTAACAGCGGCTAACCATCCGGCCGGAGAATTGACCGGGCTTGTCCTAAAAAACAGAGGCTCGCCTTTTTCTTCTTCCGGCAAAATTGTCTTAAGCGCTTCTTGAATCTCCCGGGTCACTTCGGCCGCATCTTCAGCTGTAAAATTTTGGGTCCTTTGGATTAAACCGGTAATGTCCAGTGTGTTTCCATTTTCGACAAGCACGGCCGAAGAGGCTAATGCGGTTTTGTTTTGTGACGGCGAAGGCACTGCTGGCGGCGCCCTTGCTGAAATATCCGTAGTTGCCGGTTCTCCGCCTACGGCGGATCCGCCTGGGGTGGACAAACCGGCCTCTTCCGATGCTGCCGGCAATTTTTCGCCAACGGCTTTGACAATAAGAAGATTTTTCCCATCGTCCATTTTAAATTCGCGCGCGGCCGGATCCCACGACATGCTTCCGTTAATTCCTAATTCGTCCCGGTAGCGTGTAAGTAGTGTTTGCAAAGCTTCTTCCATCACGGGAGTAATCTCGGTGAACGAAAAAATGAATTCGTCTTTTCTCGAAGGCAGATTTTGATCGGAAGGAATAATTTGGACTGAGATTAAATTGTCCAAAGGCCCGAAAGGCAAATAACCTTGAGGTTGCGGTCCTCTTTCATACATCCATTGGATTTGCTTGTCGCGCGATTGGTCCGATTTATAGATCAGCCACAATCCGTATTTCCCGGTTTTTACGTCAAAACCGAATTTAGGCCCCAAAAAAGCCGTGTCGTATCTAGCCGAATCGTACGCCCCAGCAGAATACAACCCGGCCAGTTCTTCCTGGGTTGTACGGTTCAAAAATCTGAAATCAAGTTTAGATTCACGCTGATCAATTTCAAAAGGTCCCTCTGGGTCTATCTCTAAAATGGCCATAGCCTTAGGCACGCTGGGCGTAGGCCCATGAAAAGCCTCATTCATATTCCGCAGCATGTCTGCAAAATTAATATCTGCGGCCTGATTTCCCAAAAGCAATCCCGTACGGGCTGGTTTGGAACCAGCCACTACAAAATCGGAATTGAATGGGGAGGTTGCCGGAGTGTCCGTAGTGGCCGGTTCTCCGCCTGGGGTGGACAAACCGGCCTCTTCCGATGCTGTCGGCAATTTTTCACCTACCTGCTTCTGTTGAGCAGGTACTGCGCCAGCACTTTCAAGGAGTGACGTGTCTGGCGGCTGCACGTTTTGGTTTTTGGTGTCTGTCCCCTCGGTGACGATCACAATGCGAAGATCAGGGGCTGAAAGCTGCCAGCCATCGGACGTTTTATTTAGAAACGGCGGCGCATCCTGCGCCACATTAAGAACAGTCTGCAGCAGGACTTCAATCTCGCGCAGCCAATCTTTGATTTTTCCGCCGGGTATGTCTTTCATCTTCAATTGAATTTCGGCCGGAACACCTTCCCTAAAAGACGGCTGATAGCGCAGAGACTCCAAGCGCTCCCGATCAAGATAAAAACGGGCATAGATTAAGCCCTTAAGGTTGTCATAAATATGGAATTGAACTCCATCAGAATCTGACTGCCCAACGTCATTGTCAAATTCCAGCTTTAATTCCGCGCTTAACTTCATATCCAGCAACCGCAAAACTCTTGTTGCAGGATCAGAATTGCCTTCAATTTGAAATCTCGCGATCTGAGCCCCAGTTCGAGTTTCAGACAGGTCAAAATAAATTCTTTCTCTGTCCGGCCTCTGTACGATTTTTAATCCCTGAAGGCCCGCACCCCAGGCTTCTAATGCTTGCTCTACCCCAGGCTCATTGTGCCGGCGGTTCACCCACGGCGTCAGATCCGCGGCTTGGTTCCCCACGAGCAACCCCGTTCGAGCGGGTTTAGAACCCGCCTCTGCGTCTATCGCAGAGACTGCCCCGGCGCCATCTAATGGCTGGCGTCCGGGGACCGCCACTACAAAATCGGAACCAGATGGGGCGGTTGCCGGAGTGTCCGTAGTGGCCGGTTCTAAACCGGCCGCTCCAGGAGGCAAGCCGAGCTTCGCGCGAATCTCGGCTTCATTGCCGGCCACAATGCGGTAGCGGCCGCCGCCGGTGAACTCGCCTTCAAAAAACATGCCGGGCTGGTCTATGCTGTGATCTTCGGTAATCTCTATGCGGTCAAAATAAAATGTCAGTACACTGTCCTTACCCTCACCTTCCGGAATCAACCCCTTAAATCCATGCAAGGTTGCTTTCATATCCCCCACATAATGCCAAGCCATCAAATAAGCCAGATTTTCTTTCTCACGAATTTGCAGTGAAAAGTGGTGCTTTAATTTTGGCTGCGTCGTGCCCGGCTGCGCCTTAACATCGCCTTGAAAATTAATCGTGTCTGGTGTCTTCTTCCACCAGAGTCCTCTAAAGCCATACTCTGGGTGCTCCGTTGAGATGTCGCCACTATCATCTTCCGTTTCCTGAAAACCCGTCTTTTTAAACCATGCCTTGATGCCGGCAATGGTGCGTATCGCCGGTGAAGATAAATACCCCCCCACCTGGCCTCCCCCGCTCTGCGGGGGAGGAAACACGCGGTCCGCCGGCACTTCAGGAAGGACGGAGGAGGCTGGGAGGGGGTCTGCAACGGCAACAAACTCCACGTAAAAATTGGCGGCTTCAGCCCAATCCGCCGACGGCGGAACTAAAAACCAGCTTTGACCGAAGCGTTCAATGACTTTTTTGGCAATCGCTTCTTTGGCCAAAACCTGCAAGTAATTGGGCCCCGCCATGCGCAGACCCCAAATGCCCTGGGAGTCTTCGGACAAACGGTCTGACTCATCATCGCCAATTTTTTTCGTGCTGACATAAACGCCTTGTTTTCCGTTACCGAGACCGCTATTTTGTTCCAGGGCAAATAAAATTTCTCCGCCGCTCTTGCCCAAATCAAACTGAAATTGGTTTGGATCCGCATCCGGCTCTACACTGTGCCTGCCGCGCATACTTATATCCGATGAAATCGCACGGCCGCCTTCTTGCCACATCGTCAGAGCATCTCCCAGCGACCGGAGGGTACCGCTGGGCTTTAACTTTCGGAGTTTATCCAAAAATTTAAAACCAGATTCTCTCAGCTCTTCCGCACTCAATGAAACAGTGCGCCATTGACCGGGTTTTGGCAGATCCTCAGGGGAAGCCGGATCGCCCGTTAATTGGGCGGCAAGTTCGGCTTTATTTGTGATAACAATCTCAAAACGGTGCCCGTTTTTAAAAGTTCCGTTTAAAAAATCTTCCGGCGGCTCAGGCAACCACGGAAAATTCCACCAACTCCATATCCCCCGCTCAAAGTAAAATGTATATTTGGGCACACCATCCTTCAGGGTCATCCCCATCCCCTGATAACCGGATAAGTCCATGGTCATAGACCGGCGGTGCGGATTCAGTTCGCGGCGGTCCAAAAGGCCGGTCGAATCGACTGGCGAAATCAAAAGGCCGCTTTGAGGTTGGTCGGGATCGGACGGCCCTTTCCCCGTAAAAATAATTCGGCTCTGAGATCCCCAAACAAATAGATTATCCTTGTCATGAAGAACCGGGCTATTGCTGCCCATTACTTCTTCTTCAACAAATGACGGAGATAACGCCAGCAGCGCTTGACGGATCTCATCCCATTCATAAAGCCGGTCTTCCGTTTCAGTCAGAAGCGCAGCAGAGGCAGGCGCGACCGGGGGCGCAGACTGGCGCGGCGCATTCTCCACGCGGAAAACAATCTTGATTTCAGGAAGATCGAACATCAGACCAAGTCCCGGCTCGGCTGAATACCGTTCGCTCCATTCGGGGCTGCGGCTTAATTCAGCAATGACCTCGTTCAATTTTTCCGGCCATTCCTCCAGTGTGATAAATATTTCGGTAGGATCTTTGAACTCGGGCCGGCGCACATGCAGACTTTTGATTGGCGGTTCAATTAAAAACATTTGCCCCTGGTTTTCAAAAGCGATTCCCGTGTCCGCATGAATATCCAATTCAATGTCCGCCCCGTTAAACACGGCCGTTTTTCTTTTGAACACGAGACCTTGCTGTCCAAAGGCGCCGACACTCACCCCGACTTCAGCGTTGGGAGACTCAAGATTGTCTTTTCTTTTGAAGATTTTTCCATGAAAAGCCGTATCGAAAAGCAAGTCATCCAGAAAATCCCTGGTCACTTTACCTTTTTTAAGTTTTGGCAGAATGCGCGTGATTTCAACGGCATCGGGCGGCACATCATACTTACCGGGTTCAGACATCAACGCCGCTTGGGCAGTCGCTGCGTTTTTTTCTCCTCCCCCGTGCTCTCCGGGGGAGGCTGGGAGGGGGGCTGCAGCCACGGCTTGTTGATAAAAACCTTTTGCGGCCAGGGTTTCGTAAGGCCCGTCCAAGCCGAAATCGAGATTGTCGATTACTTTATCGTAAACCACGGCCCAGGATATCTGGCGATAACCCGACGGCAGGGTTCGTAAGAAGTACGGCAGAGGCTCTGTCTCTGGAGTTTGTAAAATTTCAAGCGGCTGGATCTGCCTGGAAGCAAAATTTGCGGCAAGGTCCCGGTCAATCGTTAGGACGCTCATACCTGAGGACTCTTGATACTTAAGCTCCAGATGGGCCTCGCCATTTGCGTCAAGAAAAGGTTTGAGTGTTGAAGGCCGCGTCGGATCATACTTGCCTGGAAACTGGACCATACGGCTTTCCGCATCTTCATTGTCTTTAAAGACATGCAGGACAGAATCTTGTTCTTCGATAAAATAAAAATGTTCTTTCCCCTTTGAATCGGTGATGGCGGCGATCTGCAGCACCCTGGCCCGGGCCTCAAACAACTTTTCTTTATCACGATATAAAAACCAGGCCTTGTCATCGGAGCCTTCGACATATTGATACTGGGCAGAGTAAATATGCAGCTTGCCGTCCGCGCCCAAAACCGGCGCGATCAGCGGCTCGACAAAGAAGGTACTGCCCACGGATTTTTGATTGATCCGGATGGCGTAGGACTCATCCGTGAACGGCGTCGTGTCGCCGGCAACATAGGTCACCACCGCTTCAAGGCCCGGCAGACGGTGGACACTGACTTGTGAAATGCTGTCCATGCCCCGGCTCACCGGGCTGGCAATGTTGTGCCCCCGCACTAATAAATATTTACCTGTAGCGGTGTCGCTAGCGGTAAAAAAGACATCATGGTTCAGCCCGTTTTCAATTTGCGGCGCGATATACAGTACGGGGGATTGAACATTTGCTGGAAGCCGTTGAAAAATCTCTCCATCCTGATAAATGACCCATTGTTTGCTTTTTAGTTCTCTTACGACAGCAAACCAATGCCATGCGCCTTCTGTATCTTGAACCACTTGCACATCCGTGGAGCCATTACGTTCATATAGGGTTTTAGGGTCCGTGACCAAAATACCATTTTCAAATATTCCGGCCGTATTAAAGATTTTTTCACCCTTAAAAAATCCGGCGGAAAGAACTTTGGGAACGCCTTTTTCATCCAAATAAATTTGTGAGCGGAATATTTCTACGCCTTCCGGAACTGCGATTTCAATCGAGGTGCCATCCGTGCCCTTGATCCAATACTTTTGCGTCTGCTGGTCCCATACAAAAGCATAGAGCGTATTGGGCAATGGCGCGGGGGTGATCGTGCCAGGGCCGGTCAATGCCACAACGGGCAGTTCCGGATTGACGGATGGCTCCGGTGATAACTCGCGGGTAAACATCAGGCGGATTTCGTCGCCGTAAAAACCGCGCAAGATAACGGCTTGGTTTGGAATGATTGAAAGCGGAAGCGGCAGTTCTTCTTTCCTTAAAAAAGTCGCCGCGTATTTTGCAAATCGAGCCGGATCAAAATACAGTTCGAGAATTTGATGATTTTCAGCCGTCCGCCTCAGCCGCGCAGCTTGTACATCTTTTTCAAAAGCATTCCATCTCGAATACTTGCGCTCCGGGCTATGGGTATGGCCGCCGCCCCACCCTACGGTATCATCTTCAAACACAGAAAGTTCGACGCCCATCATTTCGATTTCAAATATTAAAGTCAGCGCATTTGGAAATTTGAGAGCATATTGCCTGCCCACATTCGTATCGTCGGATGGAGCATTTTTTAATTTGATTCTCTTACCCACAGCTTCCCAATCTTTCGACGCCGCAAAAGTCTCGCGCATCAGGTCTTCAATCGGCCGTCCGTTTCTTTCGATGATCGGGTTGTCCGTGAGTGCGGCGAGCTCTTTTTTCTCTTCCAACTTCTCACTTCCAACTTCCAACTCTTTCCCATCTTCCCTTTCCTCCTTTTTCGTGATGAGTGATAGCGTATCGCCGGTTTCGATGCCGTTTTTATCGACAAGCGGCAGATTACTCAGACCTTCCCAACCCGCCGCTTTCAAATTGATCGAAATGAAATCAGGGATTTCATTAAAACGAAAAATAAAATGAGATGCGCCGGTTTTTTTATTCTGCAGTTCAAGAAAGTCAAAATTGTCTTTCGGTGTTTGCATAAACAAACTGTCAGATCCAAAAAATACGGCTTTTTGTTGATCGACGATAAGTTTTAATCGAAGAGATTTGGGCGGCACTTGGATACGTTTCACCTGGAAGGCAAATTCCATTTTAACCTGGTCCGGTTGCCCAAAATTAGCCGTCACACGGATTCCAGGCTTGATGAGAGGGGTAACTTGATATTTCACATAAGCATACTCCGGCTGTTTTTCCGACATCGTGGGCCACATGGGCAGGTTTCTTAAGGCTTCCTCATCTGTGAACTCGCGCATTTCCGGAGTTCCGGGCGAATAATCTTCCCGCGCTTCGAAATAAGCCTTCATGGCTTCAAGATCCGTCAACTGAACCAAAGTCGTCAGCACAGGCTCAACTTCTTTGTCTTGGCTGGCTGGGGTTTCTTGGACAAACTGGATGACGAAGCGGATATTTTTAAATGTGAGAATGACGCCTTCGCCCTTGACGTATTCGATCATTTCATCTTTCACGTGCGCGGTTGTCTTGATCGATCCGCTTAGAAACTGCTCGAAAATCTCCTCTTTATATCCGCCCCAGTTTTTAATGGTCATATAAACGGTCATCGGATTGCCCGCGCCGGCACCAACGAAAGAAAGCGCGGCAAGATTCGCGGTCTTACCGAAATAAGCGCCCGCAAGTTTTCCGATAGACATGTCGTCGGCACTGGTTCCGGCGAAATTCAATTCGATCACACCCTCAGCCGTCGTAAAAAAAATGTCCCAATCCGGGCTCAATTCCGGGGTCGGCTGGATAATGCGAAGGCCGGAACGCCGCGGTTCGATGCGAAACACATCGAGCGGAGGGTTATCCTGGGACACAAGAATGACATCCCTGCGTGCGCCCTTGGTATCAAAATGAACTCCGGCGGCAAAACTAGTCTCGTGAAACACTTGCCGCGCCATATTGATATCGAGATCTCTTTTCGCCGCCATTTCAACCAGCGGCATCAGATCATGGGACCCGGCCGGCGCAAGAAATCTATTCAGCAATACCGCAGCGCCGGAGCCGGGATCCGTTGTATTCGGGGGGTAGTCAGGAGCAGAAACGGTATCATTGGCGCTGAAAGTAAATTTGACCGGCAGGACGGGTGTTGCGCGCAGAGCACTGTCACGGTCGCCTTCCGCATCCTCCTCGAGGGGGTAGACAACAGCCAGATCGCCCTGCCACTGCGTGCCTTCAAAATCTTCGGGCAAGATCCCGCCTTTCTTTAAGACCGCCGTCAGCGCCTGCGTTGAAGGCACGAGCAGCTGCATCGGGTTTTGCTCGAGAGCAAGCTTTTCAAAAACAAGTCCTTTAAATTTGGCCTTGGCGATAACCTCGCCCCCATCGACATTGTCCGGATCAAAACCCTCTTTGGGTGAACGGCGGATTTCAACGACCGACCACGGCTTTTCACGGTCAGAGAAATCATTGATGATCGAAAGCGTTAAAATTGCGCTGTCACGCTCAAAAAAGAAACGCGTCCAGTTGCGCACGTCTTTGGGGGTCCCTGTTTGCGGCGCATCTTTGTCTTCGTAACGCACGTGCCAATAGCCGATGACTTTTTCGGGATCTTGAGGAGCGTAGTTGGAGGGAACGTCAATGGGTGAGCGGACTTCGGAGCGGGAGGAAGGAGAGGTCGAAGGTCGAAGGTGGAAGGTGGAAGGAAAGCGAGCAGAGTTAGAAGTTGGAAGAAAAACCCGCGAGATTGCTTCGGCTTTAGTTTGTTCACTGCCTCGCAATGACAAATGGGAGAGGAAAGGAGTGGGGTTGAAAGAAGAGAGAGAAGAGGTGGAAGGTCGAAGGTGGAAGGTGGAAGGAGAGAGAGAAGAGTTGGAAGTTCGAAGTTGGCCCTCTGCGGCGGCACGCAGAGGCGATGCATCGGGCGCCAGCAAAGCGCCCGTAAGCAACGAGTTGGAAGAAAAAGCAGAAAGAGAAGGAATGATGATCGATTGAGCCGCTTTGTCATTGCGAGGAGTTTCGCTGCTTTTTAGCGAACGACGAAGCAATCTCGAAAGCAAATCCGGGATTGCTTCGGCATCAACCTGTTCGCCGCCTCGCAATGACAAAGAGGATTTTATTTCTTTTTTTCTTCCACCTTCCATCTTTTCCCTTTCCTCTTTCCCCTCTCTCATCGCTTTCTCAAACTCCACCCTCATTCCCGCCAGCCTTCCCTCCACATCTCCCATTCCCAATTCCCTCATCTGCGGCTCAGTCACTTCAGCCAGTTCAGCCTCAAATGCCTCTCGTAATCTCTCGCCGCTTATTCCGGACAATGGCGCCATTTCTTTGACCGCAGCTCCGGGATTAAACGACAAGGCCGTTCGCGCCACCAAGGCCGATTCGTCACTCCATTTCATCGCTCCACGGTACCGCGTCTCATCCGCACTCCCCATCTGTTCAATCTCCGGCCGTAACTGCACATAGTCCATTTCCGCTTCTCGCATCCGGTGCGACAGCCCCGCCGCATGAAACCCTCCCGTAAAGACAAACACCAGGCTCTCTTCTCCATGC
>JAHFHF010000103.1 GCA_023247055.1 Candidatus Omnitrophota bacterium | reverse complement strand
ATCCATTGAGGAGGGCGTTTATGAAAACAACATCAGGTTTAGTGCTATTAATCGCAGTTTCGTTAATGCTGCCTTCAACGAGTGTATTGGCTAAAAAAGATGGCGGCGACGGTGGGATGCCTGGCGGTGCAGCGATGGGCCAGAAGAAGGGCTGGGAAGACGGTTCACCCAAGGGTTGGACGCAGGGCGAAAAGAAAGGCTGGGACGGCGAAAAAATGCCGCCTGGACTTTTTAAGAAACAAGAAGCCGCCAAGGTAAAAAAAGAAAAGAAAGAAAAATGATCAGAATTCACAGGAAATGGCCATTTTATGACTCCGGTGCCGGGCCCCTCCGGCCCAGCACCGAACCCTTTTCCCTGTAATGGCAATTCATGAATTGCCACTACAGGGATGATGCGATTCACTATTGAACTCGGGAAAACGAATTGATGTTTAATTTATAACTTCGGATAGCATTAGAATACCTGCAAGAATTCCAGCCGCTGGTTTCAAATCCAATATGGTTTATTCGCGCTCGCCCGTACATTAAACGGCACCATCATCCCTCTTTAGTCCGGTCTTTTGACAGCCCGGACATCATCAGGTACGGTTTATCAGCCCGCTTTGTTTATAGGTTTAGAAAGTCAGATTTTATCTTTATTTTTAAGATTAATGTAAGGAGAAAATCACTGTCAGAACAAGAATTGCCTGCTTCGGGTATCGCCAAATTTGGAGGCTGTGTGTTCACAAAGAATTTTTTTTGGATTGGTCTGATGACGCTGCTGGGACTGCTGTTGGCCTCCGAGAGCGGCCATGCATATGCCGATCCGCAAAAGAAAAATCTGGCGATTTTTATTTTTGGCAGTCCCGGCACGCCTCAATTCCAGCATGACTTTGAGGATGCTCGCGCTGATCTTGGCCGCGTGCTGGAAGCCAACGGTTTTGGCCCGGAGCAGCAGAGGGTTTTAAAGGGTGACGGCCAAACTTTACAAACAGAGTTGGCGAAAATTTCAAAAAAAACCTATGGCAATCTTTTTATTTTTGTGGCCGGCCATGCTAATGGACGTGATGAGCAAGCCATGCTGCATCTGCCCGGCCAAGATCGGAGTTATGCTGAACTGATGCCGCTGATTGAAAAAATCCATGCCCGGCAGCGGATCCTCGTAGCAGCCGTGCCGCAGGCGCATGTTTGGGCAAAACGGTTCAGCGGCAAAGGACAAATCGTCCTGGCAGGCAATGCCCGGCGCGAATTTGATTTTATCCCAGCCCAGTTTCTTAAAATTTTTCCGGCCATGTTCACCAAGGCGGCCGAGCGTCAGGCCCGCGATCTAGAGGCGGGCCCGGCGAATGTTTCCTTGGCCGAAGTTTTTTTAATGACGTCGCGTCGTGTCGAACGCTGGTATAAGCGCAACCACCTGCTTGCGACGGAGATTCCTGTGCTCGAGGCGGATGGTGACGGCCGGGTCTCTGCGGTTTTTCTTGAAAAAAACGGGAAGATGAAAAGTTCCAAACGAAAAAAGCGCTGGGTTGAGGACGTTGCTGAAGCCGGCCGTCTGCATTTTGTAATTCCATGGGTAGGAGGAAATCACGTATGAGCAGCCATGAATCGTTGTGGAGCGCGGATTTGGCGTTGATTGCCAAAGAGGGAGTGTCCGAAGAAAATTTTTCGGAAGAAAAAGCCGGCAAAGTTATTTTGAGTAAAATCCGCAAGTTTTATGAGCGGCTGCGCGCGGAGATAAGCAAAGTGATTGTCGGGCAGGACGAAGTCATTGATCTGATCTTGATTGCCATGCTTTCCAAAGGCCATGTGCTGCTTGAAGGAGTGCCGGGGCTGGGTAAGACCCTGATCTTTAAAACCCTTTCACGCCTGATGAGTCTGAGTTTTCAGCATGTTCAATTTACGCCGGATCTCATGCCTTCAGACATTCTGGGGACTGAGATTTTAGAGTCGGACCCAACGACCGGTGAACGCCGGCTGCGGTTTTTAAAGGGGCCGGTTTTTTGCCATTTCTTACTCGCCGATGAAATTAACCGCACTTCGCCCAAAACGCAGGCTGCCTTGCTGCAGGCCATGCAAGACCGCGAGGTTTCAATCGGCGGAAAAACCCATACGCTGGAGCAGCCTTTTTTTGTGCTCGCGACGCAAAACCCGATGGACCAGGAAGGGGTTTACCCGCTGCCGGAGGCGCAGCTGGACCGCTTTATGTTCAATGTGTTTATCGATTATCCGGCCTATGACGACGAAATGGAAATCGCCCGCCGTTATACACGCGGCGGTTCGACCGAGGTCCAATCGGTGATGACCCGGGACGACATGCTGGGATTGCAGGCCATGGTGCGCGCCGTATTGATTTCGGAGCCGGTGCTGAAGTATGCGGTGGATTTAGCCGTCAGTTCGCGTCCGCGGCCGGACCATCCGTTCGATTTTATCACCTCATGGGTCCAAACCGGAGCGGGGCCGCGGGCCACGCTCAATCTGATTTTGGCGGCTAAAGCGCGAGCGCTGCTCAAAGGCCGGTTTTGTGCGGCTTCGGATGACATTCGCGCCGTGGCCTCGTCTGTACTCCGGCACCGTATTAAGCTGAACTTTACGGCGCAAGCCGAAGACGTGCGTCCCCAGGAAGTAATCCGCCGCCTGCTTGCCCAAGTTCCTGATCCGCGTGGAAAAAATAAATTTTAAGGCAGGTCAAGTCAACGATGAGTTCATCCGCCGATGCCCATAAAATTTTACAACCGCAGGCCCTGGCACTTGTGTCGAACTATGCGCTGCTTGCGCAGCTGGTGGTAGACGGTTTTTTTTTCGGCCTGCACCGCGGACCGCGCCAAGCCTATTCCCTTGAGTACAATCGTCATCGCCCTTATGACGCCGGCGATCCGCTGAAGCGGATTGACTGGAAACTTTTTGCCAAAACCGACCATTTATACGTCAAGCAGTTCGAAGAAGACACCAATCTCGAAGCCTGGATCTTGATGGATGCCAGCCGCTCGATGAACTACCGCGGAAGCCGCGGTGCGGTCTCGAAATGGCAGTATGCCAGTTACCTGGCGGCCGCCTTGGCGCATCTTCTGACCGAACAGCACGATGCCGTCGGCCTCATGCTGTTCGATGGGGTACTCAAGACGGTGATTCCTCCGCGCGTCTCGCGGCTGCAACTCCACCGCATTTTGAAAGAATTTCACGTTCATCAGGCCAGCGGCCGCGCGACTTCTTTTGAAAAATCGGCAGCGATTGCGGCTGCACGCATGAAACACCGCGGGCTTGTGCTTTATTTCTCGGATTTTCTCGGGGAGCCTGAAGAAATCGAGCGCGCCTTTAAATTGCTTTTAGCGGGCGGTCATGAGCTGATGGTTTTTCATGTTTTGACGCCTGATGAAATCGACTTTCCTTTTGACCGTTTGAGTTATTTTGAAGACATGGAAACCGAAGAACGAATTCTGCTGGATCCTGCATCGTTCCGGCAGGATTATGCCAAGGCCCTAGGCGCCTATCTGGCACGGATGAAACAAATCGCGGGCCGCCTGCAAATGACCTACCGGCAGGTCACGACCTCCGAATCGCTTGAACAAAGCCTGCATGCTTTTCTTTCGCTGCGGGAAAGGGTTGGCCGATAATGGGATTCTATCTGAGCGCACCCTGGTTTTTGGCGGGCCTCAGCGCCGTGGCCGTGCCGTTCTTGCTGCTTTTAACGCGTGCTGCGGCGCGCGAAAAGGTTTTTTTTAGTTCGGTCTATTTTCTCAAAGCGGTTACGCTTGCGGCGCGCCAGCGCCTCGAATGGAAGCGGCTGCTCCTGCTGGCGTTGCGCGTCCTGGGATTGATTTTTCTGGCCGCGGCATTTACACGGCCGTTTCGTCATTCCCATCAGCCGTTTTGGGCCGACCGGGACAGAGAAAACCAGGTATTTTTTCTCGATACGTCGGCCAGCATGAAATATGCCGAAGGCGGTACAAACTCCTGGGCCAAAGCCCTGCAGAAAATTCACAACCAGGCGTCGCAGGCCGGACGGGCATCGTACTCGCTTTTTACTTTTGATCATTCCGTTCAGCCGGTGATGCAGCATGAGCGTTCGCGCCGCCGTTTTTTTGAACGTCTGGATGCGCTTGCGCCTTCCGACGCGGCGGCGAATTTTGCAACCCTCGCGCAGAGCCTTAAATCGGCCTGTGGTTTTCAGTCCAGTGCAAAGCGTTGTTTTGTTGTCTCTGATTTTTACATGCCGCATGAATCCGCAGCAAGGCTCGATCAAGTTCAGTGGCTGTCCGTCCGTCCCGCCCATTTCCGTAATTTTTACCTGAAAAAGATGCTCCTGCCGCCGCGGCCGCTGGTTGCCGGCCGCGAAGAAACCATTTCAATTTTTTATGGCAGCGCGGGCTCTTCGGGAACGGAAATCACTTTGTGGGCGGATGGAGAAAAAATGGACAGCCGCAAAATAGATCTGGTCCGGACGCCTGAGGGTGTCGTCGATTTCCAGTGTGTTTTTTCCAAGGCAGGGCCCGTCCGGCTCCGTGTGCAATCGAGCGGAGACGGCTTGCCTTCCGATGATGACTGGAAGGAAACCGTTCAGGTTCAGGAGCCGCTGCAAGTTCTCTTGATTCGGGCCCAAGAACCGGCCTATGCCTTTCAAAGTCCCGATTTTTATTTAGTGCAGGCTTTATTAAGTTCCGACACAGGCTCTGAAGCTAAAAACGGGATTCAATTTATTCGCAAATCGCCAGAGGCTGCGGGCCAGCAGGATTTGGCCGGCTATAATTTTGTGTTTGTCACGGATGAAGTGTCCTTGCCGGGGCGATTACTGACGCAGCTTCGCTATTTCATGAAAAACGGCGGGACTGTTATCTTTTTGCCCGCGGCCGCCGGTCAAACCGCTCAAGACAGCACAGCTTTTAGCCTGACCACCCAGTTTTTTGGCGGCAGAATGCAAGATCCGGAAATTCCAGGAGAAAGCCGGAATTTTCATTGGGGGCCGGTCGATTATGCGGAGCCGCTTTTCCAGGCATTTGATTATGGACGTCAGGGCAGCCTTGAAAATATCAAGATTCACCGTTTCCGGCCATATTTGGACGAGACCCAAGGCGGGGCCAAAGTTCTTTTATGGATCAACGGCCGCTGGCCGGGACTGGTCGAGCGTACGGTTGGAACAGGCCGTCTTTTTATCTGGACTGTGGGGCTGACTCCGGATTGGAGTGACTTGCCGCGCGATCCTTTGTTCGTGCCTTTATTGCTGGAGTTCCTAAAGTACGCAGGCCGCATGCGAAATCCTTTAAGTCTTTATGCTGAAGCCGGTATGCCGGTAGAAATTTTCACATCCGCTGCAGCCGGTTTAAAGCGCCTGCAAGTCAAGCTGCCGGATGGGAACGAAAGTTTTCTGTATCCGGACCATTCGGGAAAATTTTTGCTGCAACAAACCCAAAATGCCGGTCGTTATGAATGGCAGGACGGCGCCCGGTTGAATCAGATTGTCATCCGGGTGCCGCAGCGTGAATCAAATCCGCCCAAACGGGCGGCGCTTAGAGATTTGCGCCCGGATACCGTTGTGAAAACCCCGGCTGGAGAACCGGCGGCCGTACGTAAAAATTATTTCCATCCGTTTTGTTTTTCAGGGGTTCTAGCCTGCCTGCTGCTTGAGTCGCTCGTGGCCGCGCGCCTTTATCGCACGGCGGCGCCGGTGTTGTCATGAAAAACGAACTGCTGCCTCAATTGAAACGTAAATCGAGGCAGGTTGTGTTTTGCCAGGGAACCGCAGCGGCTGTTTATGCGCTTGCCGCCGCAGGTTTGGGCCTTTATGCCTTGTTGATTCATGCTTATTGCCGGCCGCAAAATATTTTTATGCAATTGAGTCCCGGACGCATTGCCGCGGTGCTCTTTTTGTTACCGTTTGCGGCGGCTTTTTGGATTTTCCTGCGCCGCTGGAACAATATGGCCTGGCTGGTACGCACGTTAGAGAAAAACTTTCCCGAGTGGGGTGACCGGCTTGCCACGGCCGTGGAAATGGCGCAAAAATCCAGCGCCGGAAATGAGTTTTTATTTCGTGTTTTCGCCTCGGGCTTGCAAAGCGAGGTGGGCAGCGAACTTGGCCGGATGGAATGGCGCCGGATGAGCGGGTTACGGCATTTGCTGCTGCCGCTGGGTTTACTGGCGCTTCTCAGTGGAACGGCGGGAGCCCATGCCGTGCTGCAGCCGGCTTTTTTTGGAACCGCTTACCGGCTTATCGCGGTCACGGCGCCGGCCAGCCCGAGTCCGGGTTCTCAGAACGGTGAAAAACTGGCGCATCTAGAAATCCAGGTTACGCCGGGGTCCTGCGAAGTTTCTTTGAATGCCAATCTGGCCATTCAGGCGGAAATTCGCGGCGGTGTGGCGCAAAAGGTTGAGCTTTATATGCGTGAAGAAGGAAGTATGGCCTGGAACTTTGTCCCGATGACAAAAAATGGGGACGGGCGCTACGAATTTACCTTAACGGCCGTCCGCAAAACCATGGCCTATTTTGTCAAAGCGGATAGCGTGCAATCCGGAACTTTTGAAATTCATATTTCCGCAAAACTCGCCGCCGAAGCCATTATTTGGGAGATTCAGCCGCCGGCTTATGCCCGTACGCCCCTGCAGCGCCGGCAGGGATGGTTTGACAAACTTACGGTGCCCGAAGACAGCCGGGTGAGAGTGCGCTTTCAGTTTCCGCGGCCGGTCCAGCCCGGATGGCTGCTCGAGAAAGGTCAAAAAGCCATTGCATTAGCACGGATCTCGGACACCGAACTGGAAGGACTTTTTGACGCCCGTGAAAGCCGTGTGTTCTCGCCAGCCATCCAGGATACCGCCGGTGAAATGCTGGGCGGTCTTGATCCCGTCTGGATCCAGACGATTCCGGATTTACCGCCCTATGTCGAAGTGCTGGAACCCCAAATGCAAAATTATGTTTTTCCTACGGAAGAAGTACCGTTCAAAATCTCCGCCAATGATGACTACGGTCTTGCGTCGGTGACGCTGGTTCTACAGTACAAAGGCCAGACGAAGCGTGTGGAATGGCTGCCGCCTGAGGCACGGGGGCAGCGGGAACTGACGTTAGAAGCTGTTTTGGCGCTCGAAAATTACCCGCTAGACAGCCGCGATCTTGTTTTCGCCTATGTGGAAGTTTGTGATAACTATCCGGGCGAGCCGCGGCAGATTGCGCGTTCACCGCTGTTCACGTTGATGGTGCGCGATTATGTCGAGCAGTATAAAGTCCGGCTGCCCAAATCGGATCTGCCGTC
>JAHFHF010000032.1:16830-33942 GCA_023247055.1 Candidatus Omnitrophota bacterium | reverse complement strand
GTTACAAAAAAAGGAAATATCCAACTGCCGGGTCACGAGTACAGGGTTCCTGCAATACACCCGGCGGGAAGCCCCGTTGAAGTCTACCGGTTCAAAAAAGAGCGGCGGGTCATGATTGTTGTTTTTAACCCGGACGGCCAAACCGCGGTTAATGCTTATGTTTTTAATTGGGATGGCCCCCAGGTTCAGGAAACGTCGGTCTCGCTGAAAAAGAAAGAGGAAATATTAAAACAAAAATATGGCTACCGGCTGGACCTTTCTTCGGTATGGCAGCAGCGTATTCGCTCTGAAGAAAACTATCAAAAAGCGGAGAAAGCACTGCTCAATCATGACGCGCCTGCCGCTGAAAAATTTTTAAAAAAGGTATCACCCAAGACCGCTCTCCTGTTTCAAAAAGCCCAGGTTCGTTTAAAACGCTTGGCCTTAAAATCTTCCAACCCGTTGCCTACGGGCGCTCGGTTGACGCCCGAGGCATCGCTCCTGAGCACCGCCGAAGGAGTCCAACTTCCAACTTCCAACTTATTACGTTCAGAATTGCGGACCGATTTAGAGACTTTGCAGCGGCAGGCTGTGTTTGTGATGGCCGCGCATCGCAAGGCCGGCAGCCTTGAAAAAGCTATTTTTAATCAGCAGGTCAGTAAGCTGATTGAACTTGCGAATGAAGTGATGCCGGGTTCCGGCATTGTTCAAAGATTGGTCAAGGTTTACCCGAAAATGTTTGCCATGGATCAAAGGAGTGTTAGCGTTCTGGGCAGCGTTGAAAGCGACATCCTCGAATTGGTCCATGAGCTTCAACCCGACGCCGAGTTACCGAAGTCCTATGGGAAGCCGGAGCCTGAAACAGCGAATGAGGAAATAACTGTTGAGCCGCCGGCAGCCGAGGCGGAACCGCTCGTCGAAGCCGAAAGAGAAAAGCCTGCAGCTAAAAAACCAAAAGAAAAAGCAATTTACGTGCCCGGTAAGCTTTTGGACGCTCTTCCCGGCCTGACTAAAACCAAAGTGCTCGATCTCTTAAATGATAAAGGGATTCCGAACACGAAAGACGATGAAAAAATTAAATGGCAGATGAAAAAATTGCGCGAGAAATTGAAAGTTATGTATCCCAAGGCCAGCATTCCGTATTTCAATGGTATTGCAGACATGGCCGGAGGGGTTGGGGGAGAAGCCGGTTTTGCCATTGCGCTTGATGTTGGGCGGGAATACCTAAACAAGATCGTCGAGATTTTCCGGGCCGAGCGGCGCAGGTTCAAGGAAGCAGCCGCGCGTCTTGGAACCAGCGACAATCCGATGAGAAACTCCTATACGGTTCTCCGAGAATTGCTAGACCAAGTGGAAGGGGCTGAATTGATTAATGAAGAAGATACGCCCGGTAATTTGCTTCTTGTGATTGCCGAGGCCATTAAGGACGGCCGTTTGCATCAGATTCAAATTGAAGGCAAGCCGGCGGATGGCAAACCGCATATCCTTGCCTGGTTAAGTGAAAAATTCTCTGCGAAATCGGATGTAACTACGGAACAAATTCGCTTGAGTATTCTTCAATGGCTCCTGGACGAGAAGGATAGCCAAAAACGCGCATGGACCGTGACCACGCTCAAAGACCAATTAGCACCGTTGATCGAAGAACTTGCGGCCAAAACCTATTCGTATGCGCGCACTTTTTGGGGACTTAACCTCAAAGCTGATTTTGAGGATCAAGACGGAATTAAAGGCCGAAAAACCGGCTTCGTTGACAATAACACGGGTATTGCATTTGGTTGGAACTCAAAGTCCGGCGCCACGAGTCTGCGCGCTTTTCGTGAAGGACTCAGTGAGATTGAGGCTAAGTACAACGGCACATGGTCGAAGGGAAAAACCGTAAAATCGGCGGCAGGTAAAACCACGGCGCGGCCCGATGTTGCGATGAATGCTTTAGCGGCTCTGGAAATGGTGCCTTCCGATTTTATCGAGATTCTCAATCGTGCGGAAGTGGACTGGAGTTTTAAACTTTTTTTCAGCCACCTGGATAAAAAATTTGAAAAAGATGCGGCTAAAACAAAAGTTGTTGCGTATTTAAAAAGCAAGGGATTTGATTTTGTGTTTGCTCAGCTCAAAATCAGCGAAGTAGCCCAACAAAAAATTAAACAGCGGCTGGACTATTACAACGGCATTCAAAAACTGGCGGCCCAATCTTTTGAAATTACCGAGAGCGCCTTCCGGCATTTGAGTGTTTCTCTTGGTATAAACCCTGATTCTTATGAGCCGGCGCGGGAAAATCTGGCAGCAACTTTAGGCGTGAGCCGCGACGATGTGCTGGCACGACTGCGCGGCCAGGATTGGAGTAATTTTGCTGCTCTGAAAGAGGCGCTTGTCACCGCCCTGAAAACACGCACGCCTGAAGGCAAGCCTGTCATCGAAAATCAGGCTGTCAGTTACGCGGACTTTCTGCGCGGGTATGCCCTTGAACGGGAATTTCTCGCGTTTATCAACCGCCATCGCGGGCGTGGCCGGTTTGATTTGATTCAAATCGGTTCGCTGCTGGGCTTCAAGAATAATCAGCTTCGCACCATGGAAAGCATTCTTCAGCAAGTCAGCCTTGTAAAACGCTATGAGATGCCTAAGGTCATCTCTGAGGTTGAGCCTAAAGCGGCAGCTTCTTTGGGCAAACGAACGCCTATGGCCAATGCTTTAAAAGTCATGCTGGATTGGACGCGTTTTCGTGCAGTGACGGACCGGGATAAACAGCGGCCTGCGCCGGTTTTGATCCACAGGCCCTGGTTTTACAATTGGCGCAACGAGAGAAGCCAAAGAAAAACATTTCCCGAAAATTTACGGCGTTTTGGCAGCAGCCTCGAGTGGTCGATTCGTGATTTGCAAAAACGTTATCCCTCTATGGAATATTTCTGGATTGAAGCCGGGCCGGTGAAGGAAGCAAACTCCGTTATTTATTCTGCGGTGTATGTTGCAGGGATTGACCTCGAAGGCAGACGCATGACTGAGGTGCATCAATGGAAAGAAACAGACCAAGGCTTTAAAGGAACAAAGTTTGCAGATGATGCGGACAAAACCTTGACGGCAGCGTTGCTGCAAGCGGTCTCATTGTATGGCTACAAACCGGTCAATGTTTTGGAGCCTCTGGCAATCTGGGCCGACCCGGCTAAGGTGTCAGTCGATTCTCAAGGTAATTCCATTTTTAATTTGGTGGACAGCATAAACGGAGACGCAGCCGCCCGGTATTCCAGCGAACTTTTGGCTCCGGCTGAATTGAAAGAAGAAGATACGGCTGACGCTGAACTCGTTTATGACCCGGTTGACCGCACATCCTGGCCGAATGAAGTGGACTCGGCTTCAGCGGAACCCGCTTCAGCCCTGGCCTTGATCGATCAATACACGGCCCAGGTTCAAAACTGGCTGGGCCTGGCGCTGGACGCGTCTCAATTGGAGGATGTCGGCGGCTTGATCAAACATATGCTGGATTTGTTTGCGGCCTTATTTGGTGAAGACGGCTCCAAAGACCCCGGCCTTTCGCAGGATCTTCTCATCCCATCGATTGTGGGGATTTTTTCGCATTACCGCAAGCTGGCGGCCGGGCAATCCGCAGTTTTTGCGGATGAAATCCTGAACGTCGTGGGGATTTTGCATGACCATGACCTGATGAATTTACTGTCTCCCGGCACAAGGGCGATTATTCATGAAATTTCCGGCGATATTTTTTCCAAACCGCCGGTCAGCGACCGTTCCGGAGCCCTGCGTGAATGGAAACTGGCCTTAGCGGCGCTTGAGACCGTCGAGACAAGAAATTATTTGCACGAACTTTTAATCGAAGAAAAAATTCTGAAATTCGAACCCTTGAATCGAAAAATGCTCGATCGGCATGAGATCACAAAAGTTGAAGCCGGCAAACAAGCCGATTATGCCCAGGCTAAGGCAAAGCTAGACGAACTGGAAGCCAAACAGCAATGGAGCGATGAACTCGCGCAAGCGGCGAACTCTATTCTGGAAATTTCTCCTGGAGATAACCGGGTGCGCAGGATCAAAGAAGAAAACGCCATCCGGATGCAAATCCAAGCCATGAAGGCCGGCGATCATGGGCAAATGTTCGATTATCTTGAGCGCGCTGAAAGGCTGGACGAGGCCATCGACATTTTTGAGAGAAGTCATTTTGCGACAGAGGCTGCCGTCCACGGGCTGCGATTAGCCGCTCGGTTGATGCAAGACAGTATCGAGGGAAATATTGGACTCAGGATGCTGCGTGCTTTTGAAGCGGCCATTAAGCAAAAAGAAGTAACGACCGTTGCGGATTGGACGGAACGCGCGCTTCGCATCAAAAAGTTTTTGATCGCGTTAAAACAGGCGGGCAGAAACCCGGTGCAAGTGATGTACGGTGGGCCCATGCTTGAAAATTCTTTCAAGGAATTACGCCGCTTAGGGTTTGCTCCAGCGAATTCCAAGGCGCCCTCGCTTGATGAAATCATTCTGCAAGAGAAAAAGGTTGATGTCGCGGCTGAAGTGGCTGCGTTAAAAACTCTCAACGACGGTTATGCTATGCCCCAGCCTGTCGACGGTTGGAATAAAAAAGCGCAGAAAGATTTGCGGGATACCATGACGAAATTTATCACCGCCGTTAAATGGGGCCGTATCGATTATCTGCGGCCTGCCATAGATGAATTCATTGAACAGTTAGAGGCTTTGCCGCCGGATCATCCGTTTAGAAAGAATGCTTACATCAAGCGGGTGGATGAGATTGTGACGCAAGTCATACAAAAGATTTTGAATGAGGCTGAATTTTTGGATTGGAGCGCGCAGCGTGAAAGCCGCCGGCCTGTGGTGGCGCAGCCCGCGGCCCCAACAGCACTCGCGCAAACCGATTCTTCCCAGCGAACGACGCCAGCCGCTTCTTCTGCACAGCCCATGAGGCCGTTTGGTCTTGACCTGCGGGTGGAAGCAGCCGCTCTGCATCATTCCAGACTTGGGAATTTTGCGAACGTAACGGGTTATACCAATGTGCAAAACCGTTTACGGGAAGCCATCAAGGACTTTGTGGAAGCGATCAGTGCCCCGCGGCTGGATGCTAACCGGATTCGTACAGCCGCAGATACATTTGTCGCAAAATTAGAAGCACTCCCGCCCGAGCACACTACCCGCAGCCATTCTGTCGTAACAACGGTTGACGCCGCGGTCACTGCGGTGATGAGAAAGGTTTTACCGGATGCGGAATTTGAAGTTTGGAATACGCAGCGTGAAAGCCTGCGTCCCATGGTAGAACCAGCGGTTATTGAAACAGCTCTGCCCGTTTTGGAATCGACTTCCCAACGTGAGTCTCTTGCCGGAAATTCTTTAGAGCCTGTCATCCTGAGCGGAGCGAAGGATCTCGGGCCTAGATCCATTCTGACCAACGATATTCCAGAGGGCCTGCGTGAATTACCACCAGAACCTTCAGGTGTTCCGGTTCAGAAAGAGCCGTCACCGCCGGCGTTTACATGGGACGATGCGGCGCGGGAGGCTTTGACCATTACCGGACGCGGTATTCCAAATGCAGCCGGCGATCGTCAAAAAGGTGCTCAAAAACAAACCACCAAAGCGCTTCGCACCTTGCTACAACAGATCCAAGGAAAGTCCCCAGCACTCGTGAAGCACGAAGCCGGGATTTTTGAAGCTGCGCTCGTCAGCCTTGAGGCGGACCACCCTCTACGGACCCAGTCCGCCATAACCGACAGCGTGGCGCTTCTTGCCAAGATCAAGCCGCTTTTCCCTCGCTCTGAACTTAGAACTGCAGAAACGGATGCGCTTGATACTTTGGAAGGACGCAACGATGCTGCTTATCTGGCGGAGATTCGCGCGTATTTGTTTCGCAATGCTAAAAACCATTTTGTTACTGACGAAGGCATTGCTTTGGCGCTACGGCTCAAGCATAACGATGAACGGCTTGGAGAACTTTTAAGCGACTTAGGAACTTCACAGCAAAAAGGAATCATACTGGAAGAACCGAAAACGCGGAATCTCTATGCGGTTTTTCGTGTGGGCCGCCTTACGGCACTTTTATCGCCCCAAGCTTTTCAATGGGCCTCAAAAATTCTGGTTTTGCTTCAATGGCGTCAAAGAGGGCCGCTTTCCGTCGAGGAGATTAAGCATTTGCGCCAGTTTAGCCGCCTGGAAGACCGGCTTTTTGTCGGTGCAATCTTACAATGGCTGATCAATGAAGCGGACTTTACAACCGCCCTGACGGAAGCATTCGGCAAAGATGCGGTTGAATTCCTCAAAATTTTCGAAGAACAAATCCGTCTGCAAAAACAGATTTTCATTCTGCGGGGTTTCGTACCCAAGGATGAAATCGTTGACTTTACCCATGCATGGCGTTTTGATGATCCGGATTTTGATACGCTGGTTCCATTGCCGCAAGGATCGGGATTGGGTGCCGCAAAGTGGCACGGAAGCGAGCAGGTGTTTGTCTATCAAGGCAAACCGCGAGTTCGGTTTTTTTATCCGGGCCGTCGATCGAAAGCGCGTGCGGAGGTACGTTCCACGTCCGCATGGGAAGTCAGCGACAAGGGAACTTTGAATTCAATTTCGGAAGCCTTGACGTTGGTGCGCCGTTATGTGCGCGAAGCCGGGCTTTTGGACGGCCTGTATGTGGTCCAAAAAACGGGTGTGCCTTTTCGCTTTTTAGGGGCCACGCATTACCGCGACCGGGTGGGCGGAGTCGAATCTGAACTTATTCCAAAACTCCAAAAAATGCTTCAAGAGAATGCGGAAGCTCCTTACTTATGGGAGATCACAACAGCTGCAGAAGTGCGTTTGCTTGAGATCCGCTCCGCGCATGCGCCTTCCGTAACACTGCCGCGGCCCGGAGACGGCAAGAAAAAACGTTGGGCCACCCGCCCCAAAAACACAGAGTCTCGTTCTGAAGTGAGACAAACGAAGCTGCGCTCCAGCCGGATAGACGTTTCTGCCTTTGCGAAATTAACGCTGCCGAAAATTGGGGAGTATTTTGATGCCCAGCGGGAAGAACGCGGTGAAGTGCAGGCTAAAATGGATGCCCTTAACTTGGAGTACAGACGCCGGATGCCATGGGCTTTTGCGGTTCTCGGAATCCTGGCATTGATGGGAATCATCATTGGCGGTGCTCTTGCGAATGCTTTGGGCCCTCAAAATGCCGGCAATTGGGGAACCTTGATTTTTTTAGGATTTTTTTCCGCAGGGTTTGCTTGGGAAAATTACAGGCTCAATCCTACGACCCGCCCCTATCAGCGATTAAAAAAGCAGGAAGCGGAACTTTCTTTAGAACTTCAGAGAATCATAAAAACTACGGCAGATCTGCTGCAACTGACGAGCACAGGGCAAAAAGACCGCTGGGGGATAGATACCGAATTAATCAAGCAGCTTTTTACACGCATCGAAGCCGATCGGGGTTATTTCGCGGTCCAGAAAACAAGACTTTTAAAAAACATCGATCGATTCTGGCATTTTCTGAGTTCCTATAGGGGGCCTTTTGGCATCCGGCGCAGACTCCAGATTGAGAAGAAACTTCGCAAAGTCGCTGAGGCATACGAAAATCTTTTTTTTCGTGCTGCGAGTCTGAGCGAAGAGGGCAGGTCCGAAAAAGAAAAATTGGCCTATCAAGTCCACGATGCCATCTTAGAATTGGAGCAGGCGATGCGCGATTTCACAGAAGCGGCCCGCGGCCGCTCAGAAGTGCGCTTGACGCCGGAGGAAATGATGCAAAAACTTGAGCGCACCCGGTCATTTTCAGACACGGTCAGCGAGCATGCCGGTACAGCCATTACCGCGATCGGGCGGGAGGATTGGCCTGCGGTCAAAACCCGCGTGGGGCAAATTATTCAGATTGTGACGGGGCATCCGCATCATTATCCGGAAAGTTCTGCCTATGTAGAGTCTTTGCGTGAAGTTGAGCGGGGGATTGATCAGTTCGTAAAACAAAAAGAAGCTCAAGAGATTTGGAATCAGGAGGTTCAAGGTCTCGGTGAGCCCATGGATCTTTCGCCGGCTCTTGCGAAACTGCAAAGGGCTACTCTTCGCTGGCAGGCATTTCGGAAACTACTGGAAGAGGATGAAACCTTGCGTCAGAAA
This sequence comes from Candidatus Omnitrophota bacterium, assembly GCA_023247055.1. GTDB lineage: Bacteria > Omnitrophota > Omnitrophia > Omnitrophales > Aquincolibacteriaceae > JAHFHB01. Next base: position 25,878 of record JAHFHF010000032.1, on the reverse strand, counting down.
GCTTTCGGCGGCGAAAAGAATGTTCGCCGTGTTGCTGAATTTATTGCGCAATTAGGGAACAAGTTGGAAAAGGAACTTCTGCAAGCGGATGCGGCTGCGCAACTAACAGAACTAGTTGTGATGATCACGCCGGGAATGCAGTATCAGTTGTCAGCCGCCTTGACGCTGGCCTATGGCGAATTTCAGTTTGAGCCTATCCGGCTGGAAGCGATTCGGGCCATGATCAAACTGGAAAAAACGAATCTTGAAACCTATTCAACGATTCCCGCGATTATTTTGTCTTTTTTGACGCATACAGACAGCCCAGCCGTGCGTGAAGCCGCCGCCCAAGGCCTGCTGGAAATTTTTGAACTTAAGGAGCCTGATTCCGGCACGCTCAAATTTATGGCCTCAAAGCTGAATCTGCCGGAGAGCAGCCCGTTTGAAGCCGTCAAAACCAGCATCCGATCTTTCGCAGGCCGTTCGGAAATGCGCGCCGGACGCAGGGATGATGTAGAAATGGCCTGGCTGCGGGTAAAAAGCAGTCGATTTGTTCAACCCACCTTGGCTTCCAGAGCAGAGACACGTTTATCAAGCGAAGGAATTGCCACACGAACCGCATCTTCAACGCAAGTTAATCGAAACTCAACTTTTTCAAGGCGCGTTTCGACTCTGGAAAGACGTTCAGGCAGAGGAGCGAGGACTTCGGTGACTAAACGAAACTCTGATTTGAGGTCTTCGATCAGGGCAGCAACTTGGCCGGATGTAAAATTTCCGTTCTTGTCCATTTACGAGCCCTTCTTTTTTAGGGGCAGTAAAATTTCGATAAGAAAATCGATTTTTTTAATCAGAGCTTTCAAAATGGTTCCGACTTCATTAGGTGTAAAATTATTTTCGTTGAGCATCGTTTTCCTTTCGAAAAATCAAAGTGACGGCAGGTTAGCAGGAAATGGAGGTTCTGTCAATATAAAATATTCACATAATAATCTTACTGATTTAGCATTTTATCCAGGTTCCAAAGGATCCGGGATAAAAGCCGGAGCTCGGGCGGAATTGAGGACGGCAAAAACATTGGGGGAAGTATTAAAACAGCGGGGCATTGATGCGGCGGAGTACTTGACGATTGTTTTTCCTTTTGTGGGAAGGCTGGATGTGCGGCCTATGCCTGAAAATCAAGGTTCCTTTGTGGCTTTGACAGCCCGGAATTTTCCAGCACTGAAGGAAATTTATTTGATCGATAAAGCCTATTCAAAGGACGAGATCAAAATCTACACGGATTGGCTTCGACGAGAGATTTCGCCTGAAATCGAATTACATTTTGTCCCGGCCGATTACCGGGATTTTCACCTGAATCAGACGCACGCCGGAAAAATTATTGTGATTGATAAATACCCCATGGATCATGGGCATTCTTTTACACACCGGACAAATTTTATTTATTTGAAATGGCTTTTGGAGCATGCTGATTTGATCCTTTCTGTCCCGCCGGTGATGAGTCCGCTGCCTTTTGGCCAGGATCATAAGGCGCGCGCTGAAATACCCGGTTACAAAAGTTTTCACCTTGATATTTGGCCCGATCTTGCGGCAGTAAAAAAGATTTTTAGCCGTCCGGATGTGCCATCGCAGGCTGAGTTTTTTGCAACCCGGTTGCGAGCAGAGGGTATTTTCGATTTCGAGACTATTTACAAGCTAGCCAAGCTGGAATTAATCGAGAATGATGGCTTTTTACGCCATTGGTATGCAGAGGCTTTAAAGGCTGGCCCTGAAATTACCCATTGGGTTCTCTCAAGCCTCTCGCGTCACTCGATCGGGACGTCTCCGGGGCAAATTCCGCGCCAATTGGATATTGATTTTCCGGATGATGAGAGTTCCCTGCGTATAACATTTCCTGCCGGGCAGCCGGTTCAGTTTGAAACAAAGCGGCACCGTTCACGCTCCGAAGTGCGCGGTGATGCAACGCAGGGCAGTTCAAAGAAAAAAGAACCTGAACCACAGTCCATTTCACTTTTGACCTTGTATATCCTTTTGCTAACGCTTTCAGCCGGCTTTGCCTACGGTATCACGCACTATTTTATTTTTGACAGAAATCTCTGGGGGGCGGTCCAGTTCTATTCTTGGGGAATTCTAACCCTGGGGATTTTTGTGGTACTGCGTATTTTGGCCAGCATTCCAATTTGGCAGGAACAGCGGCAGATGCGCGAACAAGAAGAACAACAACGTCTTAAAGATGAGCAAAAAGCGATTGCGGCACAAAGGGACCGTGCCGCGGCCAGAGCCAGAAGGGATGCTCGCCGCCAACCGGCTTCTGCGCCCGCTACGCAAGCAGCACCTCGGCCGGACAAACCGGCAGAAAAACCCAAGCCGAAAAAAAAGCCGCTGCAGACGGCTTTAGATTCGTTTGCCGCCAGGCTCAGAACTCATCAAATCCGCGCAGGGCAAAAAAATACGGCTGAAAATGTGGAGAAAGTTCTGGCTGCCTTTGAGCAGGATGCATCGACGGCGCTGGAAACAAGAAATACAACTGCAGACAAACTGAATCTGACCGTCGAGGAACGGGCGGAATTCATGCGGCAATCCGAATCTGTTGCGCAGGGTATCCGGGCTTCGATTCAAGAACGGCTGCATCAAGCGCGAGTGGATGAAGAGCAAAATTATATCGTTGAAGCTCCTCGCGAAATCCAGCGCTTGGAGAAAAAAATAGCCGAAATTTCTGCGGCCCTACTCAAAAAAGTTAAGGCTGCGATGGTTGAAAATCCTGACCAGGATTTTCCGATGGAGGAAATGCTCGCCAGTTTTGATCAAAAGACAAAACCTGACGCGGCAGAGATGCGCCTGCGTTTTAAACTCAATGCCGATGCTCTGGCCCTCATTGCACAGAAAACAGCAAATGAAAAAGCAAAGCTTCAAATGGACCTGGAACAATATGCGCGTGAGATTCAGTATGCCAAAGATGCGGCTGTGCAAGCAGCGGCTTGGCTTGAAAACGCGCGCAATGCGTTCAAATTGAAAATCCAGGCGGATTCAGAAGAAGCCCTGCGGCAAACCCTGAAAACCCTCGAGCCGCAATTCACCACAGCAGGAAATGAGGCTGTGCAGATGCTGCAGAATATTGAATCCCTGGAGCGGATTAAAAGCGAGCTGCCAGTGAACGAACGAGCTGCTCAGTATCTGAAACAGGAACTCACGGACAGGTCGCACGGATTTACGGTTGAGGGTCTTGTGCAGGTGTTCAATCATACGCAAAAGCGAATGCGCGAAGATCATGAGCAGTTATGGCATTCCGTGCGGACCCGGTTTGAAAATAACCCGCCGCCGCATGCGATCTTCTTCGATCGTCTTTGGGCGGCAATCCCCGCTCAAATCGAAACGCTGTGGGCAGAATTAGAAAAAGAGCTTCGCGCTGCCGGCAGCCGGCTGCTCGAAGAGCAGTTGAAAGGCCCTCGGCTCGTTCTTAAACAGGCTGTGGAGAATTTTGCAGCGGCCCGCACTGAAATTATCAATAAATTATGGCCGCGTATTCAGCAGCATCCAAAAGAATTTGGCCCGGAAATGCAGGCCGTCAATGATTTTCTGCAGAACTGGGTTACCGATCTTAAAACGGCGATGTATGTACGGGATAACCGGCAGATGACTCAGGAAAACGGACTGCGCTATATCGATTTTCGTGATGCCTGGCAGGAGCATCTCGAAAACGCAGATCCTAAGGTTGTTTTAGATAAAAAAGTCAATGCCGCCATGCAGAAACTGCGTAGAGCCGAGCCGGACAATATGGAGGCAATTTCCCAGGCCGTTCGCGAAGCCGCTCAATTAATCAAAACAGAAACCGAGCTTGACCAGGCTAGCAGAATCAGACTTCAAACCAAGGCTGCAGAAATTCTTTTGGAAAGAGAGGCCCTGTTATTGCGTTTATTCAGAGCCGAGGTGCAGCATCTCGCAGCGCCTGTTTCTGAACACCGGTGGTCCGAAATTGAAACAATGGAGCGGTTATTGACCGAACCTGCCTTGACTTTTTTAGGCGAGACTCTGGCGTCCGTGCGGGAAAAAATCGCGGAACTCAAAAAGCGGGTGACCGATCATAATTCAAATTTTTCATTGGAAAAACAAGTTCAAACTGAAATTAAGATTTTAACCGGTCTGGATCTTAAAAATTCCGCCGCGGTGGAAGCCGCATTCACTCAGAAAAAAGGACTTTATGACCATCCGAAGTTGACAGACACGCAGCGGGAGCAAATTCAAAATGCGAGAAATGCTCTTTTTGACCGCTGGAGCGCGCAAGCCCTGCAGCAAATCCAAGGCGCCCTGAGAGGCATTCAGTCTGAAACTGCCCCGCCAGCTTTGCTTCCCAACCACGACGTGCTTTTAAATACGGCCGGACAGATTTTGGGCCTGACCGAGTTTTCCCCGCGTGCTAAAGATCTGCCGCAAGCCGTTTTGGATCTGCGAGCGGCTATTTCCTTAGCCAATTGGTTTAAAAGTGCCGAAACTTTGACCCAGACGGTGGATGCTGCTAGTTTTCAAGAGGTGATTCGAATTTTAGAAGCAAGCCGTTCTTTTGAGACGGAATACAATTCGGATGCAAAAATGAAAGAGCGCCGCGAGGCGCTGGCCCGTGCCTTTGCTGCCAAGACCGGGGAGGCGGCAATGACCGCCGTCGAAGAGGAAAAGCCAAAAGTACAGGCCGCGCTTATAAAAATTAGCGCGGATGTTGCAACTCTCGAAGCTTATTTCCCGCCCGCAGAACGTACGCAGACCTTAAAAGAACTTTACGATGCAAAAGCGATTTTACAAAAGGAGCACGATCGACAGCTTCAGGCTTGGCTAAACAAGCCCGAGCCGGCGTCTAAGGCTGCGCTGTTTCTTTTGAAAGCCCCGCGCTTTCAAGCGTTTTTTGCAGACAAAAAAAATGGAGGCATCACTGGTTTTCTAACACAGGCCTCCCAGGGATTGCAGCCAGACAATCTGGCGAAAATGACTCATTATGCCGCGGGGGCCGGGATGAAATTGAGCGGCGACGGCCGCCTCTTGCTGGATGCCATGGTCAAAATGATGCCCGAACTGCGCCGCTCCGAACTGAGGTCGCTGGACTTCACGCCGTCGATGAGCACGGTTACCATGACGGGAGTCTCCACTCAAGAACCCCGGGGTCTTTTTATTCTCGACGGAGACGAGGAAGGCTTCATTCCCGAAGATGCTCTGACGCTGCCGCTTGAAGAGTATTTAGGCGAATCACCGGGCGAGTTAGAGGCCTACCGTACAGTTGAAGTGATCGAAGCGAAGGGCGATCAACTTCCCGTCTATGAGATGGAGGGTGAGCGGCTTTCGGCAATCACCGCCGGAGAAACGGGTGCTGCCTTTGAAGCCGTCATTACGGAGATTGTCTATCCCAATGAGGATGCTGCTTTTGAACCCGATGGTTTGAATATTTCAGGGGATGAGGATGAATGGTTCGTGCCTTGGTCCGAGGTGCCTGCCGGCTTGCGCCGGAATCTTTCCACGTTGATCGGCCAAAAAGTCACGGCGGCTGCGATTCGTATACCGAACCGAAAACTTGCCAGTTTAAGACCTTCTGCGGCCTCTGACTCAATAGCGGAAAATTTTCCGGTTCTGAAACCCGGTGACCGGGAACTGCTTCGCGTGAAATCTTTGACCCATGTGCGGAAGGGAGATGGCATCGAAATCCGGGGCTTGAGAGTGACTTGGCGCGATGGGGCCTATGAGGGGCTGGTACGGCTGCGGGGTTTTCCGGTCATGCTGGCGGAACCTACGGAAAAGTCGCTGAAAGAACTGATCGGACAGGAGTGGTTAGGCAGTTTTCAGATGATGGCCATGGGCTGGCCTATTTTCAATTTTGACAAGCCCGCGGGCAAAAGTTTAGCCATGGCCCGCTTGTCATCGGGTTTGATGGGAAATGCCGCCCAGGCATATCAGGGCGAAGGCTCTGGATTCCTCTTCACGGTTTTAGATAGGCGTGTGCGCGAAGCCATTCAGGTTTTGAAAAACCAAGGCCAACTTAGTTTTTTAAGGCGAGTTCAACGCCAAATAGGCAGTGACATCACAAGCGTTGGCAGCGCGATGCAGGAAATTCTGCAGCAGTACAAGGCTTTAATCGCGGAAGCTATCCATTCGGCAGAAGCTGATCCTGATCGGCTAAGCCGGCAGCAGCATATCCGTTCCGTAACTCTTCGCCCTGAACGATCTGTTTCCCTTTCGCTGCTTTTGGGAAAAAAGACTGCTGTTGTCAAAATAACGGCCGTGGACTCCTTGCCCCAAAAATTGGCTGCAGCGACCACCCATTTGAAGTTTGAAAGCAGCCGGCGTCTGGCGTTTACCACGCTCAAAGAATGGCTGGAAGATTCTTCTTTTGTCACAAAAAGAGGCAGAATTCATAGCCCGCCGCTGCATAGTCGCGCGGATGCAGGCTATGCTGACCATCGTTATCAACACCAACTTCCGGTGATGGCCGGACAGACACTCGTGGTGCATGATATTGCCAGCGGGGATGATTTTTTTATTTTTGTCGAAAACGTCTCGCATGACGGCCAAGTGAAACTGGCGTTGATTGAGCAGGATATTGAGCAGCGCGGTCTAAACGTCATTTCCGGCGAAGGTTCTGTGGTTACGCTTTCGCAGGAAAAAACAAAACTGCCTGAGTTGCTCCCGCTCAAAAGCCTGGTCAAAATCACCGGGGTATCGTCCCAGACTCTCCGCGGCCTTTACGGGTTGGATGGGGAGCAAAAAGTTTTTATTCCAGAACAAACTCTGCCTCAGCCGCTTGAAGAATATGTTCAGGAGCAAAACCTTTTGCTTGACGCCTACCGCATTGCGGATGAAGTTCAAGTCGGTGCAGAAAAAATGCCCGTCTACGCCCTTGAATATCATTCTTCTCCGGCATGGCAGGAGCTGGCGGCGCTCGTCGATCCTTTAAATACGCCTCTTGAAATCACGATTACGGATGTTGTGACCAAAAAGCGAACTGGTGCCGCAGAAGTTATTCAGGGTTTTTATGCGGATTACAAAGGTCTGCGTAGTTTTGTTCCTTTCAGCGCCAGACCGTCCGCTATTTACCTGCATGTCACGGAGACTCAACAAGCGCGAGCCCTGATTGAAAAAAAATTCAGGGCGCATTTCGCTCATTTTGGTAACAACCGCATCCAGCCTGTTTTTTTTATTTCGGAACCCGAGCATATGCAAGAGGTCGAAAGCCTTGCAGCAGCCAAACCCGGGACTCCGTTTGAGGCGCTCATCACGGAGGTCGTATTTCCCAATGATGATCCCGCCTATGAGCCGTCCGGATTATCCGCCCGGTGGAAAACCGCGCGTCTTTTTATTCCCTTTTCAGAACTTTCGCCGGCAGAGCGGCGTGATTTTAAGGACCTGATCGGCAGGCCTATGACGGTCTATGCGGTGGAAGCGCACCGGCGAATTTTTAGCCTGAGGAATCCGACAGCCGCGCCAGAAACAAATCAGCGGCATTTTCCCTTTCTAAAACAAAATGAACTTGAACCGCTTCTGATTAAGTCTCTGACGCACACACGCCGGCATGATGGCTCCCACGAAATCACGGGATTGCGGGTCACCTGGAGAGACGGCGCTTATGATGGTTTTGTTCACCTCAACGGTATTCCGGCCGTGCTGGCAGATATTGAGTCTGAGGCCTCGCTTAAAAAGTTGATTGGCAGGGTTGTTCTCGGCAATTTCATAAGGATATTCCAGAGAAAAGAGCCCGAATTTGCCCTTGAAGCGCCCAGTCCGGCCATGGCACTGGCACGCTTAAAAGGCGGGCTGATCACGCGCGCTGCGCAGGTTTATGAGACAACTAGGGCCCGTATGGGGAAGCGTTCAATACAGGCGCGCTTTAAAGTTTTGGATCAACGCATTAAAGATGCTGTGGATGTGCTAAAAACCACGGGCCGGGCGGATACCTTAAGCGCCCTGAGTTCCGCCGTGCGCAAACAGCGGTTTCGTGCGGGAGCTTCTGTCCAAGGAAATCTTTTTGCCGGCTATGTCCGGTATTTGGACGATGCCATCTCAGATTTAGGGCGTCAACCTGAGTTGGTCAAAGTGCTTAGCGAAAATTTCACCTTCACGATTGATCAAACGCAGCGCGGCGTTTTGAATTTGAAATTGGCCGGCCGGCGCGTTGCCGTTGAAATTTCAGCCAACGGGTTTGTCTCTTTTTTCACCAAAGCCGCGCTTCTTTTTAACACCGAAGATGATTGGACGGCGGGCAAAAAGCCCTTGATGCTTGAAGAGGGGCAGGTGAATCCGGAACAGGTTCTAAAACAACTTCAGCAACAAAAAGTGGATGGCGGCTATCGTGCGGACATCCCGGTCAAAAAAGGTGAACAAATCGTCATTCATGATACCGAGTCGGGCGATGAAATAACGCTGTTGGTCGAAAGCCTTGGCCATTCAGGCCAACTTGTTCTTGCCATCAGAAAACAAGAACTTTCGACGCATGACGGACTATGGCTTTCAGCGCGTTCTGAGGTGCGAGTAGATTTGAACGCATTGCGGCGTGAAGAAGCGGATGCCCGGAAAAGGGTTGAGCATATGCAGCAGATTCACCAGGCTGCGCAAGAAACCATTTTGCAGGCTTTGCAAAACGACCGCGGCGGCGCAAAAAAGGTGAGTGAACTTTACATGGTTCAGCTTTTTCTGGACCGGCTGAAAAGAAAGACGGCAGCGGTGCCCGGTCTGTATTTCGCCATGCTTGAAACCCTGCGGCGTCTGCCGCAAGATTCCGCTGCGCTGCCGCCGGAATATGCTTCTCCTGCCGATCCTCTGCGGCCGGCGCGGGACCGGCTGATCCTGGATGCGGTGCGTTTTTTATCCGGTGCGGCAGACCGCAATGGGGCGGCACCTGAAAATGGGAGAACTGTATTGCCAAGTCCGTTTGATTTAAGCCGGCGCGATCTTTTGAAAGCGGCGCTTGTTGGCGGTATGGCCGGCCTATTGTCAGGGACTGCGGCAAGCAGCAGCGCAGCTGCCAGCGAAGCGATTGCCCAGGAAATGGCTTTGCAAAAATCTGTACGCCAGCACCTTCCACTTTTGTTTTCCGGTTTTCAA
>JAHFHF010000032.1:0-16820 GCA_023247055.1 Candidatus Omnitrophota bacterium | reverse complement strand
GCGTGAATTGAAAGTCAAACGGCTGATGGAGTCGGATACAGACCGAACCTGGGATAGATTAGAGGCGATTACTAAACAGCCTGTGGGCCACGAAGCGCTTCAGCAATCGTTACTCGCAAAACTTGGGCGATCCATGTGGCCCCAGTTTGAGATGCTGACGCGGTTGCACGCCCCTGAACTTGCCGCCGAAATTCGTGAAGAACTATGGCGGTTTTCTCATTTGGTGGATGCTTCGGCGTCGGAAGTCAAACAACTCCTGGCTAGAAGTTTTCAACAAGCTCAAGTCAAGATCGTGGGCGGTCGATGGGCTAATTTTGGAACGGCACCGTCTGATTTTTATGCAAGTTTAGCGCCTGGCTCCCGGTATTTTCGACAGATGGGATTTCAATGGATTCAAGACGCCGTGAAAATAGGGGAGTGGGTGACCCGGTTAGCTTCTACTTATTTGAAAACAATGGAATACCCCTCCGGCGCCATTTCAAATCGCTCAATGAACGAGAGGCTTCAGGAGTTTTTTGATCAAACCGATGCTGCTTCAGATCGAAAAATGGCTGAACAGATGAGCGGCTTTTTTCAGCGCGAGCACGCAAAGTTGCAGGAAGATCGTCCGCGTGCAGAGCGTATTGAGAAAAGATTATTTTCCGCAGAAGGATACACGAGTGTTTCGGACGATGCCCGTACTTTTTATGAGGAGTTTATCGCTAGAGAACAAAGTTTGAGTGAGTTTGCTGAGATCGAAACGATGCTTACAGAACTTTCGGAGCCGGAAGAATCAGCGGTTATGGAACTTGCGCGGGACGCTGTGTCAATTCGTTCAGAAGTCCGCGCCACCATCAACGCGGAAGAATGGCGCAATGCTTATCCGGCGGAAGTCCGCGTGGAGGGCAAAATGGTGCGCTCCGGCGCCGGTGTGGCGCGGCATATTAAGGCGGCCGTGCTGAATAAAAGGCCGGCGGTTTTGATGCCGATTGTAAAAACCGGCGAAAGCATGCTGGTTCAATCCGCGGCTGCGGGTGATCTGTTGCATTGGCGGCCTGAATTTTATCTTCAGTGGACTGCGGAGGGAGTTCATGTCTACCAGGTGCAGCCGATTGATCCGGAGGCGCCGGATATTGAAAAAATTCCTTCCGCAGTGCGCATAGCAACCCTGACTTCAATCGCTCCCCAAAGTGAAATTGCCGGCTACCATTTCAAGCTAAACACGGAAGGCAGTATCCGTGTTATTTCCGACGATCAAACGCGCACGCTTACCGCGTTCAGTGCCGCTGAATCCGAGCGGGGTGACTTTTCAGCTTTTCAGCATCCGTATGAACTTACTTCCGTGACGCCGTCAAGCGATGGGCCCGTGACTCTCCCGTTCAAACGCGCGGATTTCCATACAGGCCTTGTCGTCTCAGGTTTTCAAGACGCGTCTCTCAGAAATGGTTTGTTGTTTATTCCAAACCCAAACCATCCCAAAGAAATTTTAATTTTTGCGCTGGATGAAAATAATACGCCGCGAACCGGACCGCCTTTGGGAATTCTTTATACCGCGGGACTGGTTTTTCAGTTTGCCGGACTCGATTTTTATTTTTCGCGGCAAGGATTATTCACTGAAACGCTTACGATCGGTTCGCAAACGGCTCTGGATTTCAGCCGGTATCAATTTTATTCCGCCCATTCCGGGGTGCCGCTGGTTTCTGAACTCCCGGCAGTTCCGGTGGCACCCCCACTCGCTCCCGAAGAACCGCTGCCCTTCCTAGAGCCAAAGTTACAGCTTGGCGCCAAGGGCACTGCAGACACGGTTGAAGAAGCCCTGGCGATAGCGGCCGGCTATGCCCGTGATCCCAACGAAACGGGTAGTTTGCGGGTTATCGGCAAAACCGAATACCGTTTCTTTGCCATGAGCGTTTATCGCAGTGAGGGAACCATTGAAACAAATCTGCTAGCCCCTATTAAAAAAGCACTGCGCACGCGGAAGAAGAAAGTTTCCTATGACTGGGAAGTCAAATTAAGCGGCCAGGGCCTGCGCTTTCTCGAAATTCGCAGTTCGCGTTCGGAAGTCAGAAGCGGCAGTGCCTCGCCTCAGGATTCAGGCAGCCTAGCCATTGATTTGACGGAGCAGGCGCGCCAGCATCATCAGAAATTTTCAGAGCATCTTGAAGAATACAAGGCGCTTAAAGTGAAGCATGAACGTGAATCGGGACGGGCCAGCATTGCCGTCTCTTTGGTTATTACTGCGTTCGTAACTTCCTTTTTCCACTTTCCCTGGATTATGGTTGAATACTATGAACGGCATTTTGGCATTGTGGGACTGTATGGCGGCATTGCGGCTCTGATTTTGATTTCATGGTTGCGTTTTTCTAGCCTGGCCGATAGTTTTTACCGGCGCATGTCCTGGATTGAAACTATTCTTGGCAGTGAGATGGAATTGACGCCGGGGGAACGGGATGAGTGGAAAACTAGTGTGGAAGCTCGTTACCATGGCTCTCGTGACGATGACGAACGCGCTGCGGAGGATAACGCATCGTTAAATCCGTCACGAAAAGAGCAGCCGCTTTCCAAAGGAGGGCGTTTTTTTGAAAGCGAGGGCGATTACGCGGCGCTTGATTCCAAAACGATCGAAGATCTCGAGATTTTTGGCGGCTGGAACTCCAAAAACACATTATTTGAAAAAATGAACCGGACACGAACCCAAATAGGCAAAGATCGATTTCAATGGCTGATGACGCATCCTTTGCTGGATGCCGGAAAAATTCGTCAAAGACAGGAAGCTATTCATGAATTGATGCATCATGAAAACAAACGTAAAGAGGTGCGTGAGGCGCTTTCAACCCTTTACCATTTGGATCAAGGTTTGGCTAAATCGCTTGAAACGGCCGAGTTGGTTCCGCCTTTTGTCAAAGCGCACTGGCTCGTGCCGGTTGTCAGCCTGGCGTATGCCGCTGGATTTGTGGTGCCGATTCTATTAACCGTCCTGGGCTGGCTTTGGTGGCCATTCACGATCAGTGCCTGCATGACGGTCGTGGCGATCAGGTTCTTTTCAAATCGATCGATGCTTCCCTATTGGCAAGCCTATGATATCCAGGCACGTCTCAACCATGTTGGCTCTTTCGTGCAGACGGCCGAGCCCCTCTTGAGAGATTCGAATTCCGTTCTACTCAAAAAAATAGCCGCTATTTTCAGCGACGCCTTGAATGCTGAAAAATCGCCGGAATTGCATCATCTTTTTCTGCGTGGGGATGCGTTAAGCGCTGAAAAACTGTATCAAAATAACCGGGCTGCGCTGCAATCCATCCTGGGTGCGATTGCGGAACTGGACACACTGTATTCGCAGGCGCAGGAAGCGATTGATAACCTGGGCTACCACGGTTTTCCGGAAATGGTGGACAGTCCAACGCCGGTCTATCAGGTGGATTTAGGCGATGTGCACCATCCGTTTATCCCGCTGGATGAGTCGGTTTCCAACTCCGTTGATTTGCACTCCGGCCATTCGTTTATGATTCTGACGGGCCCCAATGAAGACGGAAAATCCACGTTGATCAAGACCCTGGCCAGCAATCAACTCTTTGCCCAGATCGGCTCTCCGATTCGTGGCAAAAACGGACGCATGAGTCCGGCGCGCCTGGCGGTACGAATTCACGCCAAAGACGACCTGGGCAAAGGTCAATCGCTTTACCGGATGGAAGCGGAGCAAACGATTCTCGGCATGGTCAATTTAGCGGAAGACAACCGGCCGATCGCTCTTTATTTCGACGAAATGCTGCGCGGAACAAATCCGGCGGAGAAACTGGCCACGATCCAGGGCGTGATCGAGCACCTGGCCAGTAAAGCGCATGTGCTCGGAATTCTTGCTACCCATGAACTCGAAGTGACAAAACTTGAAGGTCCTGTTCCTAATGTTTTTAACATGCACATGACCGAAGGGCTTGATGAAAGCGGCCGCCGTGTGAGGCCCTTTAAGCTGCAGCCCGGCCCGGCTCTGACGACGAATGCGATTAAAATTCTGGAACAGATTGGTCTGCCCACCAGACTTTTGAATTTGATCAAGTCACGTCTGCCAAGAAAGCCGGATTCAAACCGCTCGGAAGTACGGAAAAGTGGAAGCGTTCCGCGTTTAGCGGCAAGCGGTCAGAAAAAAGTGAAGCATCAACCTGGTTCCTTGATATCCGGGTTGAAAAGGAACCGGGTTGAAATTGTCGCTGCCGTGGCGCGGCAGATGACGGCAAGGATTGTGCGGATAGCGGATTTAACACCTGAGATTTTGTCTCTGATTTTCCCGGCAGTTTTGAAACAGCCGGAAGCCAAGCTTTCTGCGGCAGAACACGAGTGGATACTGCGATTTTATACGGCGCTTTTCCGGCAGGGCAGTTCGATTGTGATGCCGGCTGAACTTTTGCTTCAAGCTTCTCCGGAGGCTCAGCGCGACTATTTGAAGCTGATCATCGATGCGCTCAAGGCCGCTGCGGGTGATTCATTCTCGCCCCTGCGCGGCGGCCGGGATAAGGATGCACACAGCACTGATGGTGCTGATTCATCCTTGAGGCGTCGCGCGCCTTTGATTCATATTGCCGGGAACCGCAGCGGTGAACTTAAAAATCTTTTCTTTGCACAGGAAAACTGGCGCAAGAACCCGGCCTTGGGCGTGGACGTAAGCCGCGCCGTAAAATTTTGGACGGAATCAGAAGAAATTGTGGCCAGCCAGCTTGAACAAAAACAAATCCGTTTTGCGGTTGCGGTCACAAAACCCACGGCATTGAAATCACGTACCGTTTTAGTGGACCCGGCTAAAATCCGAAAACTCAAACGTGCGGACGGCGTTCTTTTCCAGGCCCGTTTGACGCAGCTCCTGCTAGCTGCAAGTGAACTGAGCGAAGAAGAATTTGTCCAGCTTGCGCGTGAACTGGATCCCGCTTATCAGAGCGGCCAAGCAATGGTGTTGACGCCGTCGATGCTGCTTTCGGACATTTTTGCTGAGCGCATGAATGCGATTGCCACGGCGATGAGCGCATAACGAGCGTTCAGCTACTTCCCCCACCTTAATCCTCCCCCGAAAAGCACGGGGGAGGAAATCGTAGAACCTCTTTTGCAATTTTCGAGAACCTCGTGTACAGTCATTGATAGAGTGAGCGCGATCCCGTGAGGATCCGCTTAAAAAAAGGCGAACCCTCCACCGTGTGGCATCAGGCCCCGGGGCCCTTCTTAGGGACCGCGGGTGAGCCGGGAATCCGGCAAAGGCCAGGGTGCAGGGGGGCCTTTCTTTAAAAACAGCAATGAGCAACGAGTGATGAGCAATGAGTCGACAGTGATGAGAAACTAAGTAAAGAGCAAGAGAGCGTTGAGTCAATCCTTCCTAAAAATATTACCCCTCACGAGATTCTGTTTTTAATTCCTTTTTTTAGTATAATTACCTAATTGCGTTTTTTGTATTGCTGTCAAAATTCGATTTTTTACTCATTGCTCGTTGCTCCTCACTCATTGCTGATTACTTATGCCCAAAGAAACTATCGAATTTAAAGCCGAAGTTGCCGAAGTCCTAAACCTTGTTATCCACTCGCTTTATAGCCACCGCGAAGTCTTCCTGCGCGAACTGGTTTCCAATGCGGCCGATGCCATTGATAAACGCCGTTTTGAGGCCCTGACTCAAACGGCTTTAGGCGATCCGGCGGGCTATGCCATCCGCATCATTCCCGACAAAAAACGCAAAATGCTGACGATCCGCGACAACGGCATTGGCATGACGCGCGAAGAATTGGTTCAAAATATCGGAACGATTGCGGCCAGTGGTTCAAAAGCATTTTTAGAGAAACTCAAAGAAAATCAGAAAGCCGGCGTCGAACTTATCGGGCAGTTCGGCGTCGGTTTTTACAGCGCTTTTATGGTGGCGGATAAAGTCGAGGTCTGGACTAAGAGCGCCTCCGGCAGCCCGGCGATGCTGTGGATTTCCGAAGGTAAGGGCGGTTATACGCTGGAAGAAACTGAAAAAGAAAAAGCCGGCACGGATGTGATTCTGCACTTGAAAAACGAAGCCGATGAATTTCTGGAAGACTGGCGCATTCGCGAAATCGTTCAAAAATATTCGGACTATGTTTCGCATCCCATTCATCTGGAAGGCGAAAAAGAAGAAGTCCTCAATAAAACCACTGCGATTTGGCGCCGCCCCAAAACGGAAATTAAAAACGAGGAATACGAAGAATTTTATAAATACATCAGCCACGACACCGAAGGTCCTCTGGCCTGGACGCACCACACCATTGAAGGCGGCATTGAATTCCGCCTGCTGCTTTTCATTCCTCAAAAAGCCCCGGTGAATCTTTTTCACGAAGAAAGTCCGGGCCTGCGGCTGCATGTAAAAAAAATGTTTGTGACCGAAGACTTAAAAGAACTCCTGCCGCTTTACCTGCGCTTTGTGCGGGGGGTCGTGGATTCCGAAGACCTGCCGTTGAATGTATCGCGTGAAACGCTGCAACACAACGCGCTCATTCCGAAAATGCGCAAGCAGCTGACCAAGAAACTGCTGGATCTTCTGGAAGATCTGGCAAAAAACCAGCCTGAAAAATACGCGGCTTTCTGGAAAGAATTTGGTATTGCTTTAAAAGAAGGCGTAGCCTCAGACTTTGAAAACCGTGACCGTGTGATCGAACTTTTACGTTTTCCATCCTCCAAGACAGCGGAAGGCGAGACTGTTTCGCTGGCCGATTACGCAGGCCGTATGAAAGAAGGCCAAAAAGACATTTATTACATTGCCGGTGCGAACCGGGCGGCTTGTGAACGCAGCCCGCATATGGAGACCTTCCGTACTCACGGCATTGAAGTGTTGTATATGACGGATGTGGTAGACGAGTGGATGATCTCCGCGCTCGGCCCCTACAAAGATAAAAAACTGCAATCCATTACGCGGGGCGATCTCGATCTTTCCAATCTCGGTGATGCCAAAGATAAGAAGGAAATTGAAAAGCAGCAGTCCGAATTTCGCGGCCTGGCGGACAAAATCCGCGCGGTTCTTCAGGAGGAGGAAGTCAAAGAAGTGCGGGTGAGTTCGCGCTTGTCGGAAAGTCCGGCCTGCCTTGTCGCCGATGAAGAGGGCCTGGACGCTAATATGGAGCGCATCCTCAAAGCCATGAAGCGCACGGTCGAAGTTTCGAAGCGGACTTTCGAAATCAATCCCACGCACCCCGTGATTGCGAACCTTAAACGGATTCACGAAAAAAAAGCCGACGATGCCCGGCTGGGGCCCTGGATCAAACTTCTTTATAACCAGGCTTTGCTGGCTGAGGGCAGTGAAATTCCCAATCCTTCCGAAATGGTGCAGGGCATTAGCAGTTTGCTTGCGGAAGTCAGCGCTGACAGCGGTAAATCATGACCGTAGTGGCAATTCATGAATTGCCACTACCATAAAATTTATGAAAAAAATCCTAATCACTTTCCTCATCCTTTTCCTCCTCGCCATCGGCGCACTCGCCGCTTTTATTGCCACTTTCAATGCCGAGCGCTACCGTCCGCTGATTGAAACCAAAGCGGCTGAGTTGACAGGCTTTCCCGTAAAACTAGGCGGCATTTCACTGGCGTGGAAAAACGGCCTGGCGCTTGAAGTGCACGATGTGGTTTTGAAAGTCCGTGAATCGGACAGCGGCCCCGCGCCTGTCTTTGTCCGCTCGGCCTTTGTGGCGCTTGAAGTCATGCCGCTTTTGCGTGGTACGATCCAGATGGGTTCGATTGTAGTCGAAGGTCCCGAAATCCGCGTTGAAAGGACGGCCGACGGCCGTTTGCTCGGCGCCGCTGAACTGGGCCAGACAAAACCTGCCACAGCGCCCTCTCAAACTTCTTCGGGAGCGGAGTCGGCCCTGGCGTTGCTGATTCAGAATATGAGCATCCGTGACGGTAAATTTTTGTTTCATGATGAAACCGGCGGAAAGGTAACGGATTATCAGATCGATCAAATCGAACTGCATCTGCAGAATGTCTCCCTGTTGCGGCCTTTTCCCGTTCAGTTTAAGGCCTCGGCTTTCAGCACCCAACAGAATCTCGATGTTTCCGGCAAAGTTCATCTGCGGCTGAATAAAAACGAAATTTTGTTGCAGGACTTCGCGGCAGAGTCCGACCTTTCGGATTTGGATGCGGAGAAACTGGCCGCTATTTTTCCCGGATTAGACCAAAGCGATGTGCCGCAAATGGCTGGGAAAATCCGGATAAGCCTGGATAATGTGACCTTAAGCGAAGAAGCAAAACCTGCTTTCAATGCCCAGGTGACTTTAAGCGAGGGACGCTTGGCTTTTCCGGATACGGCGCCGTTGGAAGAGGCTGCTCTAGCCGCAGTCGTGACACCGCAAGGGTTAAAAGTAACCAGTCTCTCGGGAAACTGGGGCGGAGGACAGTTGACCGGTTTTGGCAATCTGGATTGGAATCAAGCGCCGATGATCAACTTCGTTTTCCAAGTTGCTCTTTCTGACACGGATTTGCAGAAAATCGTACCGCCGCCCGCCCATGCGGGCGATCCCGGAATCACCGGAATTCTCTCTGCGAATCTCAAAGGTTCTTTTGCCGGTCCTGATGCGGATGTCTGGATGCGTACGCTGAAAGGCGATGGACAGGTTGCGGTTAAAGACGGGGTCATTACGAATTTGAATATTCTGCGGGAAGTCATGAGCAAACTTTCTTTTATTCCCGCAATCTCCCAGAAGCTTCAGGAACGGCTCAGCGACGAATACCGCAAAAAACTGGAGGCGCGTGATACGCAGTTGGCGCCTGTTGATTTACCGGTGCGCCTTGCCGATGGTTTTGTATATCTTGATTCGATCGACGTGGTTTCAGACACTTTTCGTTTGACGGGCCGCGCACAGGCCGCGCTCAGCGGATCTTTAAACGGGCGGGTGTCTGCGGCCATTGATCCCGAATTTTCTCTGGCGCTGACGCGCAGCATCCGTGAACTGGAATATCTTGCTGATCAAAAAGGGCAGATCACTATTCCCGTCGTTATCCAAGGTACGACACAGAAACCCCAGATTTTTCCGGATATTCAAGACGTGGGCAGCCGGCTGGCTATCGCCAAAACTCAAGAACTTTTGAGCAATGCTTTGGGCGGAAAGAAAAAAGAAACTGAGACCGGCAGTGCAGCCTCAGCGACGGATACAACCGCTTCACAGGTTGAACCCCAAGATCCTTTTGCCGCTTTGCTCGGCCAAGTCCTTCAAGCGGCTTCTAAAAAAAAGGAATGAATGGGAAAAATCTTTTTTGAAATTCCTTCTCCCCAAAGAGGAGAGGGAAAAAAAGTGTCAAATTCAAAGTTGCATTTAAAATATGCCTAAACGTAAAAAGAAACTCAAAGCCAAAACAAGTCTGCGTAGAAGCCATGCTTTTGTGGACAAGCCTGCAAAAGTTAAGTTCCGGGAGCGGCGCCTGCGTGATATCAAGCCCGTCGAGCGCTACCCTTTTCCGGAAGCCCGCAAATATAGCGATACCCTCCCGCTGCCCTTCGGAGGAGAAGTTAAGAAAGACGCCATGCGCGAGCATGGCCTGATCCATTGAGCCAAAATCCAAACGGGCCCGGCCCCGGCCCGGCACCTCTTGCGGACCCGCGCCAGCTTAAACGTGCCTTGGGATTGGGAGCCCTCGTACTCTATGGCGTGGGCGACATTCTCGGCGCCGGCATTTACGCGCTTGTCGGCAAAACCGCCGGTATCGTCGGCTCGGCCTGCTGGATTTCGTTTATCATCGCACTGATCGTTGCTTTTCTCACCGGCCTTTCCTACGCCGAGCTCGGTTCGCGCATGCCTCGTGCCGCAGGGGCCGCAGCGTTCTGTCTCGAAGCCTTCCGTAAGCGCTCTTTTTCGTATCTGATTGGTTTTTTGATGATGTTTTCCGGCATGGTGTCCATGGCTACGGTTTCGCATGCCTTCGGCGGTTATTTTCGTGCGCTGTTTCCCGCTGTGCCGATGGCTGTCATCATCCTTCTTTTTTTTCTAATGCTCGGTTTTATTAATTTTCGCGGCATTCAAGAATCTTCCATGACCAACATCCTCTGCACCTGCGTGGAAGTCAGCGGTATCCTAATCGTCATCGTGGCCGGCCTGCGATTTTTTGGCAACGCCAACTATCTTGAAATTACGCCGCTGCCGTCCGTCTCTGCGGCCGGCGCACTTTTTCAAGGGGGGATTCTGGCTTTTTATGCGTTTATCGGTTTTGAAGACATGGTCAATGTTTCGGAAGAAGCCCATGAGCCGGAGCGCAATATTCCCAAAGCCATCGTGGCTTCGCTATGCATCACCTCCGTCATTTATATCCTGACCGCCCTTGCCGCCGTATCGGCTGTGCCCGCGGGCGAGTTGGCGGCATCGCCGGCGCCGCTGCTTTTGGTCGTGCAAAAAAGTTTTTCCTGGTTTCCGCCGGAGGTGTTCACGCTGATTACTTTTTTTGCAGTCAGCAATACGGCCCTGCTCAATTTTATTATGAGTTCGCGCATTCTCTACGGCATGTCGCGTGAGGGCCTTGTTCCGTCTATCTTCAGCAAGGTGCATGCGGACCGGCAGACACCGCATTGGGCCATCCTGTTCGTTTTTTGCGCGGCGCTCGTCCTTGCGCTGACGGGAAAACTTGTGGTCCTGGCCCAGTCCGGCAGTCTTTTGCTGCTTTCCATTTTTGTAGCCACGAATTTGTCGCTGCTCAAAATCAAAAGCCGTAAAGCCCCGCTGCCGCCTTTTCATGTACCGGCCGTCATCCCGCTGCTTGGGGCCGTTAGCTGCCTTATTCTCATTGCCTTTGTGCCGCAGCAGGCCTTTTTGACTGTTGGAGGATTGATTTTGACCGGCGTCACGCTTTTTCTTCTGCAAAAAATTTCACGAACGGGACTTGCCCGGCGCTGATTTTTGCTATAGGATTTCTAACGCATGAAGACTTTCCGCATTCTTTTAATTTTGGGTTTGGTGAACGCGTGCCTGCTTCCAAGCGTATCATGGGCCGCGGACGCTGCCAAAACGGCCGCTCCGGCGCTGACGGACAGCCTGATTAAAAAAGTTCAGGCCGGCATGACGCGCCAGGAAGTCCAAACCTTGCTGGGCGAACCGGGTAAAATCCAGGAAAATAAAGACGGCACTCAGGTTTGGCTTTATCAGCGCAAAGAAAAAAGTTCCCGGCCCCCGCAGCCCGGTTTACCCAAACCGATGCCGGACAAATCGCGCCTTGAACTTGGCGTCCGTATCACATTCAATGCCGAAGGGATTGCCGAGCGCGTTCAGCAGAGAATTTTAGAAGAAGAACGCAAGTCTCGCCTGGTCAATGACCAGGAGTTTGAGGAAGAAATGGGCAGTTAAGCGCCCATGGCCCGCCGCAAACAAAAAAGTTCGTCCCGCCCGCTGATTTTGATCTTGTTTGCCGCCGTCTTTTGGACGTTTTTTCAACCGGCCTTTAGTATACAAGTTTCCGCATTTCCTGCCCGCAACTGGAGCCCCTGGCAACTCATGCAAAGTTTTGCGGGCGCTGCAAGCAAGTTTGTTTCTCCCAAGAAAAAGCCCATGATTCATGTGGATATCAACACGGGTTTTACGGACTTGCTCAAGAAGATTTTCCTGCGAAAACAAGCGCGGTGGAATTGGAAAGCCGCGGCAGGGTTTGCGCTCGGCATTTTAATTCCAGCTGCAATGGCACTCGCATACTTGAGCCTCTTCGCCGGGGCCGGGACATTGCTTTTAAAATCACAGGCAGGGCTTTCGCGTCTGGCAAGTATTGCGGCATGGGCTTCAGCTTATGCGCTGCTGGGCGTTCTTTATCTGGGCGAACGTGCCGAAGATCTTTTTAAGGCCTCAGCGCAGGAGGCTTCTCCTGGAATTCTGGGCCTGTTCGTCCGGCCGCTTATACCCATGAGCCTGGATGCAGGCCTGGCTTTAATCGCGCTGCCGGCTTTGGCCTCGGCGCTTTGGTTGTTGAGTCTGAGAAAACGCTGATTTGCTAGATTCCCGCCTAAAGCGTGCGGGAATGACACAGCGCCAACAGCGCTGCGCATGACCGTCTCGGCTTCCACGCAGAGGCGGGAATGACACAGCGCCAACAGCGCTGCGCATGACCGTCTCGGCTTCCACGCAGAGGCGGGAATGGCGGAGGCTGTTGCCTTCTTGATTAAACAGTCGCTTTTGCTAGAATACGCACTCCATGGCCAAACCTAAACCTTTGACTTTCCAAGAGTTAATCCAAAAGCTCAATGCCTACTGGAGCGCCAAAGGCTGCCTGATCATGCAGCCTTACGATCTTGAAGTGGGCGCTGGCACGTTTTCGCCGCATACCTTTCTGCGCGCCTTGGGGCCCGAGCCCTGGAATGCGGCCTACGTTGAACCCTCGCGCCGTCCCACCGACGGCCGCTACGGGCAAAATCCGCACCGCACCCAGCATTATTACCAATATCAAGTCATTATGAAGCCCGCACCAGCCGACTCTCAGCAGCTTTACCTGGACAGTCTGAAGGCTGTAGGCATTGACCCGCTTAGTCACGATATCCGCTTCGTCGAAGACGATTGGGAATCACCGACGCTTGGTGCCTGGGGCCTGGGCTGGGAAGTTTGGCTCGACAGCCTTGAGATCACTCAATTCACCTACTTTCAGCAGTGTGGTTCGATCGACCTGGAGATGGTTTCCTGCGAAATTACCTATGGGCTTGAACGCATTGCCATGTTTTTGCAGGGCAAAGAGTCGCTCTTTGATCTGGAGTGGACGCCGGGTGTGACTTATGGCGATGTGCACCTGCAAGGGGAGAAAGAATTTTCAAAATTCAATTTTGAAGCATCGAATCCCGACATGCTGCGCCGGCATTTTGAAGATTACGAAGCCGAGGCTAAGAAATTAATCGAACAAAAACTGGTCTTGCCGGCCTATGACTGCTGCCTTAAGACCTCACATTTATTTAATCTGCTGGATGCCCGCGGCGCGGTGAGCGTCAATGAACGCCCCCGTTATATCGGCCGAGTGCGCGCGCTGGCGCGTGCGTGCGCACAGGGGTATTTGGAAGTCCGTGAATCGCTGGGATTTCCTTTACTGAAAAGAAAGAATAAAGTCGTCAGTCGTGGGTCGTGAGTCTTAAGTAAATAAAGAAAAAGCAAACCATTAACTTATTGTTTGAATTCCCCCCCTCCTACCTCCCCCCGGAGAGCGCGGGGGGAGAAAAAGGGTGCAATTCTTATTTCCTCCCCCGTGCTTTTCGGGGGAGGATCAAGGTGGGGGAAATGTTTTTGCTCAAGACTATCGACTCAAGACTCATGACTTAAAAAAATATGTCAAATTTATTAGTAGAACTGGGAATCGAAGAACTCCCGTCAGACTGCCTGGACGTGGTCTACCGCGAACTTGCGGCCAAGACCACGGACGCGTTGGCGAAAAGCCGCATTGCCTTTAAGGCTGTGCGTGCGGAAGCAACGCCGCGCCGCATCGCGCTTTGGATCGAAGGCCTTGAATTGCGCCAGGCCGATCAAGCCTTGGAATTCAGCGGCCCCTCCGTTGAAAAAGCGTATGATCCCGCCGGCAAACCCATGCCCGCGTTGACCGGATTTTTAAAGAGCAAAAACGCTTCTGAAAAAGACATTATTGTCAAAGACACGCCGCGTGGAAAATTTATTACCCTTCAAATGCAGGAAAAAGGCAAGCCGGTCAAAACCGTACTGCCTGCGATTCTGACCGGCATTTTGACGTCGCTATCATTCCCTAAAAACATGCGCTGGGAAGCCAGTAACTTCCGTTACCCGCGGCCGATTCGCTGGCTCATGGTCCTGCTGGACCGCGGCATTCTGCCCATGACGATCGCCGGTCTTAAATCCGGCAAGACCAGTTACGGCCACCGGTTTCTCGGACCCAAACCCTTTTCGATTCTTTCTGCCGACTGGGAACTTTACCGCAAAACGCTCAAAAAACACCACGTTTGGATCAACCTGGAAGACCGCGTGTCTTTCATCAGCCGGGGGCTCAAAGATCGTTTTAAGCAAGCGCGTATTGACGAAGACCTTGTCCATATCACGGCCCAGCTTGTCGAAGAACCTTTTCTGCTTGAAGGCGCGTTTTCAAAAAGCTATCTCGAGTTGCCCGCAGAAGTGCTTTCAACCTGCATGAAAAAGCACCAGAAAATTTTCTCGTTGACCGATGACCGCAATCATCCAGTTGGAAAATTTGTCGCTGTGCTGAATGGTTCGCGCAAAGGCCTGCCCAAAGTGCGCTCGGATTTTCAGAATGTTCTGGAGTCACGCCTGAAAGACGCGCGTTATTTTTACGACGCAGATATCAAAGAACCGCTTGAAACTAAACTGCCCCTTTTGGAACAGCTTGTTTATTTAGGTAAACTAGGCTCCTTGCGTGACAAAACAGGGCGTCTTGAAAATTTGGCTGAAACTTGGACACGTGCAGCGGGCCATTTTGAATTGAGCGCTGATTTAAAACGCACCGCGCATTTGGCAAAAATCGATTTAATGACACATCTGGTCTATGAATTTCCGGACTTGCAGGGAACCTGCGGCCGTGAATACACGCTGGCTGCCGGCGAAAAAGAAATCGTGTCGCGGGCCATCGGAGAACAGTATCTTCCAAAAAATCTGGCGGACAATGCGCAAACGGTCAAAGGTCAGCTTTCGGTGCTTGGCGCGCTTTACGGCATCCTTGACCGTTTTGATCTTTTGGTGGGCGCTTTTGGAACGGGCCTTGAACCGAGCGGCAGTCAGGATCCGTTTGCGCTGCGCCGTGCCGGTGGCATTTTAATTAAACTGGTGCGCGCTTTTGATTTTCACTTTCCGCTGCAAATCATGTTGGATGCAAATATCAAGGAATATGGCAATAAACTCACCGCCAAGCCGGCGGATACCGCAGCGGCCTTAAAGAAATTTTTCCGTGACCGCACGGCTTTTGAATTGGGCCTCAGTTCCGGAACGCGGCAGGCCGAGATTTTTGACGCAATTTGGAAGGCGGGCTGGACGGATTTGGCGGAAGTTTTCAGCCGTTTTGATGCGCTTACCGCGCTTTACGACAAGGATCCCGGGACGTTCTGGAAAGCGGCCAAGGTCATGGAACGTACCGGCAATATTGCCAAGAGCGCGGCCAAAGACACTTCCTTTAAAGCCGAACTGTTTACCGATGCCTCGGAAAAGGAGTTGGGAAGCCTGTTTCAGAGTCATTCCGGGGCGGTCGAAAAGGCCTTGGAAGCCCGAAATTATGCCGCAGCCACCCGGCTTTACGGCGAAATTTTCCACGATCCCCTCAATGCCTTCTTTAAGCAAGTCATGGTCAACGTTGAAGATAGCGCCATCCGGACCAACCGCCAGGCCCTGATGCGCCAGATTTACGGCCTTTATGCCGACCGTCTGGCCGACTTGTCAGTACTATCCAGGATAGGCCAGGAGTGATATAATCCCGCCTCTGTTTTAACCAGCTTGCCCGCCAGCGCTGTGTCACTCCCGCCTTTGCGTGGAAGCCGAGACGGTCATGCACAGCGCTGATGGCGCTATGTCATTCCCGCCTCTGCGTGGAAGCCGAGACGGTCATGCGCAGCGCTGATGGCGCTATGTCATTCCCGCCTCTGCGTGGAAGCCGAGACGGTCATGCGCAGCGCTGTTGGCACTGTGTCATTCCCGCATGCTTTAGGCGGGAATCTCGTGAATTTTAGATCCCCGACAAAAACATTCGGGGATGACAGGTTACTGATTCGCGACAATTCAACACGCATTCATTCACGAAATCCGACTGTAAAAAGGAGAGCAAGATCATGAAAGCAACTGCGTCAAAAAAATCAAAATTGAAATCTGCGGGTAAATCCAAAGCGGGCAAACTTGTTTATTTCTTCTCGGCCGGCAAGTCCGAAGGGGACGCGACGATGAAAAATCTGCTGGGCGGCAAAGGCGCCAACCTGGCGGAAATGTGCAATATCGGCATTCCCGTGCCTCCGGGTTTTACGATTACCACAGAAACCTGTGATCTCTTCTATAAGAGCGGCAAGAAATGGCCCGCTTCTCTGGAAGCGCAGATCCGCGAAAATATGCAAAAACTTGAAAAGTCTCTTGGTCTCGGTTTTGGCAACCGCAACAATCCACTGCTCGTTTCGGTGCGCAGCGGTGCAGCCGCGTCCATGCCGGGTATGATGGACACCGTCCTCAACCTTGGTCTGAATTCTGATGTGGTGCAGGGCCTGATCATCAAGACCGAAAACGAACGCTTTGCGTGGGACGCTTACCGCCGTTTTATCCAGATGTTCGGAGATGTGGTCATGAATGTCGACCATGACACGTTCGAGCATATTCTTGAAAGCAAGAAAAAGCAGGTCGGCGCCAAGCAGGACACCGACCTTTCGCCCAATGACCTCAAAGAAATCGTGCGGCTCTATAAGAAGGCCGTGCTTGAGCAAACGGGCGAAGAATTTCCGGATGATCCCTACCAGCAGCTTTTCAAATCCATCAATGCCGTGTTCCAGTCATGGAACAATCCGCGCGCCATCAAGTACCGCCAGCTGAATGAAATCAGCGGCCTTCTCGGTACGGCCGTCAACATTCAGGCCATGGTGTTCGGCAATATGGGCAACACTTCCGGAACGGGCGTTTGCTTTACGCGCAACCCGTCTACCGGCGAGAACAAATTCTACGGCGAATTTTTGATCAATGCCCAAGGCGAAGACGTGGTGGCCGGTATCCGCACGCCGCTTCCGCTGGACGGTATGAGCAAGGAATGGCCGGAAATTTATAAACAGCTTGTAGCCGTGCGCACCAAGCTGGAAAACCACTACAAAGACATGCAGGACATTGAGTTTACCATTCAGGAGAAAAAGCTCTACATTCTCCAGACGCGCAACGGCAAACGCACGGCTGAAGCTTCGGTCCGTATTGCCGTGGAAC
>JAHFHF010000031.1:23525-34027 GCA_023247055.1 Candidatus Omnitrophota bacterium | reverse complement strand
CCAGCTGTTCATACCGTGCCGCATAAGCCGCTTCATCGCTCTGTCCGGTTTTATGATCATAGCCGCCGGCAATCACAAGATCTTCGGTTTCACTGAATGGTTCCAGACGCACGTAATGGTAGGGATCTTCCGTGTCCCAGTAAAGCGCATCCGGCAAGCTGCCTTTAGGAATACGCGCGGCCGTCACGTAGGTCCGGTAAGCCGCCTGCTTTAAAAAAATCAGTGTGCCGGCCACGGGCGAATGTGTGGCAATAACACCGTATTGGGCCTGAATGCAAAATCCTGATGCGGTGCGCACGCCGTCATGCTCAATGCGGGACACTGGTGTGGCTGTATAAATTTCTCCCCCCAAGGCCAAAACAGCCTGGGTCAGCCCGTCAAGGTACCGCAGAGGGTGAAAGCGCGCTTGCGACGGAAGCCGAATAGCCGGCCGGCCGCGAAAAGGCCCCGCCGCTGAATTTTCAATCCAGGCGGCCTGCTTGCAGCTGGTATCGCCGATGGCCTGCAGCGCTTTCCATTCGCGCTCAAGCACGTGGCGTTCCTGATTTTCACCCAGACACAAATAACCGTCCACGCGGCAAAAATCGCAGGCTATTTTTTCTTTATTGATAAGGGTTTCCATAAAACCCATGGCCGCCAGGTGGCATTGGAAAACAAGCCGGGCCGCAGCCTTTCCGTGTTTTTTTTCGATTACGCCATAGCCCGGGTCTGCCCATGCCGTCAAATGCGCGCTGGTATGGCCCGTATCGCCCCCGCCGGCAAGACCGGAATCCACCACAACGACTCTGCGGCCTGAAAGCAAAAGAAGATAAGCGGCGGTGAGTCCGGTGATCCCGGCTCCCACGATGACTACTTCAGTTTTTTTATGTGCGGCCAGGGGCCACGGAACTGCGGGAGGCAGCGTCTGGAGCCATAAGGACTGCCGCTGCAGGACTCTCTCTTTTTGCAGCAGGCCGCTCACCGTATTATCCTCGCGGCGGCAGAACCGGCGGCGGTTCATGAGGCGACTGCGGCGCGGGTGCCGGCGGCGTCACCGGAGGATTTTCATGAGGTTCCGCAGGGTCCGGGTCCCGAATCGGGACGGATGGCGGATCCGGCGGCATGCTCGGAGGATCGCCTCCCGGCCGCCCCGGCAGGGACGGCTGAAAAGGCGGTACCGTTGTTTGTAGTTTTTTCGTCATAACCCTAGCTTTCCTGCATTTCTTCTCCAGCTTCTTCCATGTCCCTGCCCAAACCTTTCCATGTTTCACATCCCACGACGGAAGCCAGCATAGCCATGGCCATAAGTGCAAGTATCAATTTTTTCATTATCGTCTCCCGGCGGTCAGACCGCCTCTTAAAATCCGGTGCTGACTCATGAGTTCCTAATTCAGGACTGCCCTTCTTAGGGTGGTTATAGCACGGCTGCGGGAAGGGCGGCATAAGACAAAAGTGTGTTTTGAAATCAGGAGATCGGCGTGAAGCAGATCGGGGAATCCCTTAAAACGTCAGGCGTCTTTTCCGTTCTGGATCCATTGCACGGCGTGGGTAATCAATTCAATATTATTTTCAAGATTGAGTTTAGTCTTGATATTGGCGCGGTAGGTTTCAATCGTTTTAACGCTCAGGTGCAGGCTCTTGGCGATCTTGGACGTCGGCATGCCTTCACCGATCAGCTGAAAAACTTCCAGTTCGCGGTCGCTCAAGGTCTGAATGGACGACACATTCTCAGGCACACCTTCGATTTTTTTGAGCAGCATCCTTTCGGTCATGGCCTCGCTCAGATGAATTTTTCCGTCCATCACTTTGCGGATCGCGGCCACAACATTGGCCACGGCTTCCTGCTTCATGACATAGCCCCGCGCGCCGGCATGCAGGACGCGCTCGGCATACAGCGATTCATCGAACATCGACAGGGCCAGCATGGGCAGGGTTTTGTTTTTCGCGTTGATCGATTTGATCAAATCCATGCCATTGCTTTCCTTGAGAGAAATGTCGATGGTAACGAGGTCCGGTTTTATGCGGTCAATCATCTGCAGCGCCTCATCGGCCGAGGCGCAATGTCCGGCCACCTCCAGGTCGTTTTCATGGTTAATGAACTGGGACAGGCCCTCGCGGTACAGCGGATGATCGTCAACGATCAAAACCTTTTTCTTCCTTCCCAACTCCTTGCTAGGCGCCTCTTTTGTTTTCATAAGAGTCCTTTATTAAACTTCCCATTTTTACTCAAAATACCGTCAGGTTTTTCCTGACCTGACGGTATTATATCAAGCCCCATGCCAAGCGCAAACCCCTCTCATCGGATCATCTTAAGTCTTTTCTATTAAATGACTTATCAAGTTTATTTGAGGGCCGAAATACCTGTAGAGACTTCTTAAAGCTGTTGCAGAAATCATACAGGGCATCCGAGAAATCAGACAAAGGCATGCCGAAGGCCGGAGAGTGCGATCTGGCGGGTGCAAGGCCGGGCAGCCATTGGATTTTGCGGTATTTGGCCCGTAGTTCTCTAAGCCGTCTGAGGGACCGCGGGCTTTTGATCAATTCCCCGCACAGTTTTTCTTCAATATCAAGAAGCGCGGCCTCGGCAATACGCCGGCTGTCCTGGGGATACTCTTTAAGAAGTTCTACGGTCGGCATGTGTTTTTTGAATTTCAAATAGAGCAGCTTCCAATCATTCATAACCCACATCCTTTCTCTGGCTAACATACATCAAGTTCCGTGCCATGAGAAATAACCCCAGTGGTAATATAGAGTTAGGTGAACAAGGATGGTTCCATGACGCAGCCCAATAGGCTGGCGCGAACAGTCTCGGCGTCTAACGCCGAGACAGAGTCCAGTTTTTGTGAGTTATTTTTAATATTTTAAAGTAATTGGGCCCGCCTGGACTCGAACCAGGGACCAAGGGATTATGAGTCCCCTGCTCTAACCAACTGAGCTACGAGCCCAATTACTTTAGAACATCAAAATTAACTTACAAAAATTGGGCTCTGCCTCTGCGTCTAACGCCGAGACTGTTCACGCGCAGCCTGATGGGCTGCGTCGTGAATCCGCCTCTGCGTCTAACGCCGAGACTGTTCACGCGCAGCCTATTGGGCAGCGTCGTGAATGCTTTAGTTTTTCTCCCTCTCCCTTCGGGAGAGGGCCGGGGTGAGAGGAAGAATTTCTTTCTCAACCCTGCACGCTAAAACCTCACCGTTATTCCCCGTCCCGCCAAATCTTTTTTAATCTCGGAAATCTTGAGTTCGCCGAAATGAAAAACAGAAGCTGCCAGACACGCATCCACATGCCCCTGGGCAAAACCTTCGTAAAAATGATCGAGGGTTCCGGCCCCTCCCGAAGCAATCACGGGAACGCTGACACTATCCGACATCCGGCGTAAAAGTTCAAGGTCATAGCCGTCCTTGGTTCCATCCCTGTCCATACTGGTCAACAAAATTTCGCCCGCACCGAGACCCTGGGCTTCCAGCGCCCAGGCAATAGCATCGCGGCCTGTCGCCGTGCGGCCGCCGTGTGTATAAACCTGCCATTGACCGGGGCTGCCCTGCCGGGCATCAATGGCCAGAACAATGCACTGGCTGCCGAAACGGGCACTGGCCTCCCGGATGAGTTGGGGATTTTCAACGGCGCTGGTATTTAGTGAAACTTTGTCGCAGCCCGCGTTCAACAGATCGCGGATATCTTGGACGGTGCGAATGCCGCCCCCGACAGTAAACGGAATATAGACCGACTCGGCGACTTTTTGCACAATTTCGATCAAAATTTTGCGGCGTTCGTGGGAGGCGGTTATATCGAGGAAAACAAGTTCGTCCGCCCTTGCCTTATCATAAGCCCGGGCGCATTCGACCGGATCGCCGGCATCGCGGATATCGACAAACTTAACCCCTTTGACCACGCGGCCGTCGCGCACGTCGAGACAGGGAATGATTCTTTTGGCCAGCATTAGAGCGAGTCGTTCGAGGGGGGTACATGCGTCAACTTGAGCAGGGCTTCCAACAAAGCATGGGCAAGTGCCTGTAAGTGGCTGGTAATGAAAAGCCCGGCAAAAAAAGCGCCCGCCACGGTAAGGCCGGCGATTTTCAGCGTCACGGGATAAAGCGACGGCAGGCGCCAGGTAAAGAGAAAAAGCAGCAGCGAAATTCCGAAAAAGCCCCAGCCTGCAAACGCGCGGCTCAGGTAGGCCTTTTTGACCTCCTTGCGCTCTTTTTTACCCAGGTCGCGAACTTTTAGAAAAAGCGGATTCAAAAAGAAATCGCGCACGCAAAAAATTGCCAGGCAGTAAAGAATGCCGGCGACCGGCCATGAATTCTGGCGATTGGCAAAAACTTCCTTAGCCCAATATTGGATGCCTTCGATCATAAATGAACAATCCTTCCTTAAAATTCTTGGAGTTCCTACAAATTTTTAGGGGACGGTCGCGACCGTCCCTACCAACGGATAGTTCTTTTTTTCTTTACTTCTCCCTCTCCCTTTGGGAGAGGGCCGGGGTGAGGGTTATTTCCGAACAATTTTCAATGCCTCGCCCAGCGTAAACTTTTTTTCGTAGAGCGCCTTACCGACAATCACGCCGTCAAAACTGGCGTTCTGAATCGCCGCGGCCTTGCGAATGTCTTCCAGCGAACCCACGCCTCCGGATAAAATAACACGGGAACGGGTCTGAGTTAAAACATTTTCTAACTGCTTGAAATTGGGCCCCGCAAGCATTCCATCCGTGGCAATATCCGTCACGATGATGGTCCGGACGACCATCGACTCCAGAACCTTGACGGCCTCTTCGAGCAAAACGTTGCTTTCCGTCATCCAGCCTTCCAACCGCACCTTGCCGGCCTGGACATCAAGGCTGACCGCAATCCGCGAGCCAAAACGGTCCAGGGCCTCCGCTAAAAAAGTCTGGTCCAGGGCTTTGGTTCCAAGAACCACCCGTTCAACGCCGAGTTTGACCAGCGCGGCAATGTCTCCAAGCTTGCGGACTCCGCCGCCGAATTGGATTTTGCAATCCACGGCTGCCCGGATTTTCTGCAGCGCTTCGCTATGGACGAGTTTTCCCTCCTTGGCGCCTTCCAAATCCACCACATGAATCCACGCTGCACCGGCTTTCTTCCATTCCTGAGCGATTTTTTCCGGCTTGTCCGAATAAACCGTAACGTCGGCAAAATTGCCGCCGCGTAGCCGCACGACTTTTCCTTGATACAAATCGATTGCGGGGTAGAGTTCCATGCTAGGCCTCCAAAAAATTTTTGAGAATCTGCAGGCCGGCTTCCTGGCTCTTCTCAGGGTGGAATTGAGTTGAAAACACATTGCCCTTACCGATCACAGCGGCAAAAGTTTCCTGACCGTACGAAGTTTTCCCGAGAACTGCCGAAGTCTCTTGCGGCGCGGCATAATAAGAATGCACGAAGTAAAACGAACTGTCCTGAGGCACGTCTTTAAAAAGCGGGTGTTTGGCATCAAAAGCCACTTGATTCCAGCCCATGTGCGGGATTTTCACGCCCCTGGAACGAAAGCGGACGACCCGGCCTTTAAAAAGGCCAAGGCCTTGGGCGCCTGGGTTCTCTTCACTGGCTTCCATCAGCAACTGGAGCCCGAGGCAAATCCCCAAAAAGGGTTTGTCCATGCGGAGATGCGTGCGGATCGATTCCCACAACCAGCGCTTCTGAAGCTCAGCGGAAGCATCGCCGAAAGCGCCAACGCCCGGCAGGACAAGTTTTGAACACTGTTTGATCTTGAACGGGTCCGCCGTGACACAGACAGATCCTCCGAGCGCCTCCAATGCTTTGGAAACGCTCCGCAGATTCCCCATACCATAATCCACGACCGCGATCATGAATGACTCCTTGCAATGCTATGCGCGGGCATTCCATGCGTTGCGTCACGCATCACTTGTCACGCGCTCCGTTTTTTCAAAGAGACCCCTTCGTTGAAGGAACACCTTTGACGCGCGGATCAATCTGGACGGCCATGTCCAATGCGCGCGCCAGTGCTTTAAAAACACCTTCAATGATGTGGTGGGAATCGCGGCCTGAAAGCACTTCCACATGCAGAGTCAAGCCGGCATGCAGCGAAAGCGCCCGCAGCATTTCCATGGCATCGTGAAAGGAATAATTCTCAAGACGCGAGAACGTAACCCCTTTGGCCTTGTGGATGCACAATTCGGGCCGGCCAGAAAAATCGAGCGTCACGCGGATAAGCGATTCATCCATGGGAATACTGAAAAAACCATAGCGGCGCATACCGGCCTTATCGCCCACGGCTTTGTTCAGCGCCTGGCCCAGCGTAATCCCCACGTCTTCGTTCGTGTGGTGAATATCCACATGCAGGTCGCCCACGGCTTTGATTTCGAGATCGATCAGGCTGTGTTTGGACAACAGTGTCAACATGTGGTCGAGAAACGGCATGCCTGTTGAAATCTTGGAACGGCCCGCGCCGTTGATTTTTAGATTGATTTTGATGTCCGTCTCACCGGTCTTACGGCGCACAGACGCCTGGCGTGCTTTACTGCGCTTCATCACTCTCCCCCTTTTCTTCGGGCTTACTGAGAACGGTTTCCGCTGCCGGCGCCGCCCGGTCGACAAACCGTGCTTCCAGCGAAATCCGGTGCAAATAAAGGCCTTCCATTTCGGTCAGCTGGCGCACGTGCTCACGGCTGTTTTTCAGCGCTTCGCGCGTGTAGGAAATGACCTGTGTACTCTTGACGAACGATGAGGCGCTGAGCGGCGAAAAATAGCGGGCCGTGCCGCCGGTCGGCAGAACGTGGCTGGGGCCGGCAATGTAATCCC
The DNA here is from genome assembly GCA_023247055.1 of Candidatus Omnitrophota bacterium. GTDB lineage: Bacteria > Omnitrophota > Omnitrophia > Omnitrophales > Aquincolibacteriaceae > JAHFHB01. Next base: position 27,275 of record JAHFHF010000031.1, on the reverse strand, counting down.
CGACTACGGCTGGAGAGTAAGGGCCCAGGAAAATCGCGCCCGCGTGCTGAATCGATCCCACGAGCTTTTCAGGATCTTCGGTTAAAATTTCAAGATGTTCCGGCGCGATATCATTGACGACGTCGCAGGCTTCCGCCATGGTTTTGACTTGGATGATGAACCCATTGTCCACGCGTTTGCGAATCGCCTCGATGAGCCGTTTGGAATTCGTAATGAGATAAGGAATACCGCCCGCATGTTCCGCCTGGGCCAAAAGATCACAGGTTACATAATCGGCGTCCGCGGAAGCATCCGCAATGATCGCAACTTCACTCGGTCCGGCCACCATGTCAATGTCGGCAAAGCCATAAACCTGACGCTTGGCCTCGGCAACATACGCATTGCCAGGGCCCGCGATTTTGTCCACCTTGCGCACGGTGCGCGTGCCGAAAGCCATGGCCCCGATGGCTTGCGCGCCGCCCATGCGATAAATTTCATTCACGCCTAAAAGATTGGCCACGGCCAGAATGTGCGGATCGATTTCGCCGGTCGTACGGTTTGGCGGCGTCGCAATCACGATTTCTTTGACGCCCGCCACCTTGGCCGGAATCACGGTCATATACACTGTGGAAACCAGCGGTGCCGTGCCCCCGGGAATATAAAGCCCGACGCGCTCCAACGGCTGATAACGCTTGGCCAGCTTCACGCCGTCTTTGCCCGTGATTTCAAAACTTTGCTTCAGTTCGCGCTCGTAGTATTCTTTGACGTTCTCAGTGATTTGCCGCAGGATCGGGACAAATTCCACGTTGATCGTCTCAAAGGCGCGATTAATATCGCTCTGGGCCACCTGCAGGCGTTTGAGCGGCAGGTCAATGCCGTCAAACTGGCGCGTAAAGCGCCGCACGGCCACATCGCCGAATTGGCGGACCTCGGCCAGGATGCGGTTGACCTTTTTAAAAATTTCCTTGTCAAAGTGAAACGCAAAATCGCGTTTTACTTTTTTCTGGGTTTGTTTGTCCCAGTTCCAGACCTGCATGCTATGGCCTCATCTTGCTAGGGTCCGGTTTTAAACCAGCCCCATGTTTCTTTAATTCGGGCGGGTTACGACCCCGCCCCTACGCATGCTTGACCAAAAGTAGTGGCAATTCATGAATGGCCACTACACATTTTTGATTGCAAGATAATCAATGGCTTTATGTTCGATCGCGTCCCAGTCTTTTTGAAACTGGCCGCGGTTTTCGCCGCCGCCTTGCACCAGGTCTCCGCGCCCGCCGCCTTGGACGCCCGTCAAAGGGCTGAGTTCGCGCATCAATTCGCGTAAATCAAGTTGGGTACCCGTCAAATCACGGCTCATCCCCAAAATCATCTGCACTTTTTCATCATTTTGCGCCGCCAGGAGATAAACGGTCTTTTTGCCTTCGCTCTTGAGCGCGTCTGAGACCGGCAAAAGCTGAGTCATGGGCACGGCCTTTCCCAGGTATGCCACAAATTGCAGCGCCCCAGCCTGCTTTGCGCCTGAAAGAAGCTGTTTGGCATCGACTCCGGACGCCCCGCCTTTGGCCGCATCTTTTTCGAGCTGCTTAATGGTTTTGCGCAGTTTTTCAATGCGCTCCGTCAATTGGTCGGGCGTCACTTTAAGGTCCTGGCAAAGATTTCCGACCAAGCTGCGCGTCTGCCGCATGTAAGCCAGCGCGCCTTCGCCCGTCAGTCCTTCGATGCGGCGCGTGCCGCTGGCAATCGACGCATCGCTGGTGATGATAAAAGCGCCGATTTGCCCCGTATGATCGCAGTGCGTGCCGCCGCAAAGTTCCTTGCTGTAGCCCGGCACGGTGACCACGCGGACTTTGTCGCCGTATTTTTCGCCAAAAAAAGCAATGGCGCCGTCCTGCTTGGCGGCTTCAATGCCTTTTTCTTCCTTACTTACGCTCGAATTACGCAAAATTTCAGCATTGACGCTTTCTTCAATTTTGCGAAGCTGGTCTTCGGACAGAGGCTTGCCGTAGGAATAATCAAAACGCAATTTTTCGGGACTCACCAGCGAACCGAGCTGCCGGACTTCCGGTCCCAAAATCTGGCGCAGTGCCGCATGCAAAAGATGCGTCGCTGTGTGATTGCGCATGGCCGCATGGCGCAGCGAAGCATCCACACTGGCGCGCACGTTCAAGCCTTCTTTCAAAGTTCCTTCTAAAACACGCACCGAGTGCAGAAAAACCTTGTCTTTTTTTTGCGTATCTAGAACTTCCGCTTTAAATCCCGGCGCGCTCAGCAGGCCGCGATCTCCGGTCTGGCCGCCGGACTCCGCATAAAAAGGGCTTTGGTCAAGCACGGCCACGCCTTCGGCGCCCTGCAAACTGACGAAGAGGATTTTGCCATCCGCTTCGAGCGTTTCATAACCCAGAAAACGCGTGGGCGGCAGGGCCAGCACTTTTTTCTCCAGGTCGGAACTGACGAAAATGCTGCCCGAGATCTGACTGGCCTTTTTGGCTTTTTCGCGCTGGCCGGCCATTAACTTTTCAAACGCGGTGCGATCCGTGCCCAGGCCTGCTTCTTCGGCAATCATGCGCGTCAACTCTTCAGGAAACCCATAGGTATCATAGAGTTCAAACACCACGCTGCCCGGCAATTCTTTGGCCCGCGAAGCACGCGCGGATGAGAGATGGTTTTCAAGAATTCTCAATCCGGTATCCAGGGTTTCAAGAAAACGTTCTTCTTCCGTGCGAAAAGCGGATTGAATACTGTCCTGAGCTTCACGGATTTCCGGATAACCTGTTTTCATGGCTTGCACCACCGAAGGGACGAGGCCATAAAGCAGCGGTTCTTTGCTGCGGCCGCTGCCGGCCAGGCGCACGGCCTGCCAGACCGCACGGCGCACGAGTTTGCGAATGACATAGCCGCGCCCCTCATTCGAAGGAATCACGCCATCCGCCATGGACATAACGACGGCGCGCAGATGGTCAGCCACCATATAAAACGTGCGCGCATTTGCGGCGTCTTTTTTCACACCCAGAATTTGGGTCAAATCGGCCAGGATGCCGCTGAAAAGATCAATTTCAAAATTCGTGGCCTTTCCTTGCAGCACGCAGGCCAGCCGTTCCAGCCCCATACCTGTGTCGATGTTTTTTTGGGCCAGCGGAACCAGCTTCCCGTCATCCTGGCGGTCATACTGCGTAAAAACCAGGTTCCAAATTTCGGCAAAGCGCCCGTCCGTGTCTTCAATGTCGCCGCCGTCGGGATGCGCGGCATTTTGGTCGTAATAGATTTCCGAGCAAGGCCCGCAGGGACCGTTGGGACCGTCTTTAGGCGCGTTCGACGGCCAAAAATTGGACTTATCGCCCTTTTTATAAATCCAGTCCGGCCGGATGCCGATTTTGTCTTTCCAAATTTTATGCGCCTCGTCGTCCGACAAATGCACGCTGACGCGCAGGCGCTGCGGTGAAATTTTGAGTTTTTCCGTGAGCAATTCCCACGCCCAGGCAATGGCTTCTTCTTTGAAGTAATCGCCGAAAGAAAAATTACCCAGCATTTCAAAAAAAGAATGATGAAAAGCCGTGCGGCCAACTTCATCCAGATCGCCGGTGCGCAGGCATTTCTGCGAACTTGCGGCACGGCGGATGTCTTTTTTCAAACCGAGAAAATATTCCTTGAATTGATTCATCCCTGCGCCTGTAAAAAGCAAGGTCGGGTCGTTGTGCGGCACCAGCGAGTCGCTTGCCACTACGGTATGGTTCTTACCCTTAAAAAAATCCAGGTAGAGTTTTCTTATTTCATCCG
>JAHFHF010000031.1:5374-23515 GCA_023247055.1 Candidatus Omnitrophota bacterium | reverse complement strand
CCGGATCGGCTCTGAATCAAATCCTTGCCTTGCAAGGAAGCCAAAAACTTTTTTAGAACGCAAATCAGGAGCCAAGCGGCTGTGGCGTTTCCACTGCTTCAACCCCGCCTGCGTCAGCCGGTCTTCTTCGGCCGGAGCCAGACGCCCCATTTCTTCTTCGATAATGTCCGCCGGTACGCCCCGGCGCCGCAGATCAAAAGCCATTTTACGCTGGCTCGTGCCGCGAAAACCCAGTTTTTCCGCCAGGCGTCCGGCAAATACGCGGTCATCCACAAAACCGCGCGCTTCCAGCCGCGCCAGCACTTTAAGCACAATCTCTTCTTTGTAACGCTTTTGGCGCAGGCGGTCCGCCAGTTCGCGGCGGCTTTTATCGCCGGCCTCGAGCAATTTCAAGGCCGCATTCAAGGCATTCTCTTCGGGGGAAAGTTCCGGCATAGAAAAAAAAAGGGCGGCGCTATTCGGCCGCCCTTTTAAACCTGTCTGAGTTTATTCAGGAGTGCCGACCAGTGCTGCTCCTGAGGCTATCTTTTCACGGACCCGGTGTTCGATGGTTTCCAAAATCTTGGGATTTTCTTTAAGATACACAAGCGCCGCATCACGGCCTTGTCCGATTTTCTCGCCGTTAAAGCTGAGCCACGATCCCGATTTTTCAACCACCTGATGGGCAATGCCCAAATCCATGATGCTCGACGAGCGTGAAATGCCTTCGTTGAACAGGATGTCGAATTCGGCCTGTTTGAAAGGGGCCGCACATTTATTCTTGACCACTTTGACTTTGACGCGGTTGCCGATGACTTCCTCGCCCTTTTTCAGGCTGGCAATGCGGCGGATATCCAGGCGCATGGACGCATAGAACTTCAGCGCCTTGCCGCCGGTAGTGGTTTCAGGATTACCGAACATCACGCCGATCTTATCGCGGATCTGATTGATAAAAATCAGGCAGGTCTTGGAACGGCTGATGATGCCGGTTAATTTGCGCAGCGCCTGGGACATCAAACGCGCCTGAAGGCCCATGTGCGAATCGCCCATATCGCCTTCGATTTCGGCTTTGGGCACGAGCGCCGCCACCGAGTCGATGATGATCAAATCCACGGCATTGGAGCGCACCAGCATCTCCGCAATCTGCAGAGCCTGCTCGCCGGAGTCCGGCTGTGAAATCAGAAGGTCTTCCATTTTGACGCCGATTTTCGTGGCATACGCCGGGTCCAGCGCGTGTTCTGCGTCAATAAATGCGGCGACGCCTTTCTGGGCCTGAATACGCGCAATGATGCTGAGCGTCAAAGTCGTTTTGCCGCTCGACTCCGGGCCGTAAATTTCGACCACGCGTCCGCGCGGCACGCCGCCGATACCCGTGGCCAAATCAAGACTCAATGCCCCGGTTGAAATAGCCTGGATGGGCTCATGCGAGCCATCGCTCATTTTCATGATGGCGCCTTTGCCAAACTGCTTTTCAATTTGCAGCAGGGCCATTTCAAGGGCCTTTTGTTTTTCCTGCGAAACTTTCTGGACTGCCAACTGCGTGTCTTCTTCGGACTTTGTTGTTTTTTTCTTTTCGCTCATAAAATCTCCAATGGGCTGTTCAGGGACGCAGGTACGCTTTACTTGGACCTGCGTCCCTGAGTACTTTGTCTATAAGGGCAGGTGAAGAGCCCCTATTCTATCTGCTCAAAAATCGCGTGTAAAGGACTTAGGCGAGGATCCTTGCGCTGCAAAATCCGCAGGCAGGCTGGCCTTGGCCGTTTCAAGCGCATCCAGAAATTCACGTATTTGCGGCAGAAAATCCACATTCAGGCAAATGCCGCGCTTGCTGGGGACAATCGCCTGGGTTTGCTTGTCCGTAAACCAGACCCGCAAGTCAAAATAGACCTTGCCTTTATAGGCGCGCAGGCCCAGGCGAACTTTCTCCTCTTGATCTTTGGGGAATTCTGCAATAATCCGTTCCGATTCACTCATGGCACACTTTCCTTCCAGCCGCGGAAGCGGCTTCGAGGGAACCAGCTGCAGAGGGTTGCAGAATAGCGGATTTATTATTAAAAGTCAAATTATTTTTTATTAAATTAAATTAACTGGGCAACCTGTAGGCTGGGTCTATAACCGCTCTGGATTTTAGGTCAAAACAGTTTTTTTTCTTCGTGGTGAACGAGGCGCTGAATATTCGCCCGGTGGGTATAAATAATAAACCCGGCAAGCAGAAGGCTGATGCCCAAATAAGCGTGAAATTCGGGGCGGTCGTACATAAGGAAAGCAATCACAGCCGGAAAGACACAGGCGGCGATCAGGGATGCCAGCGAAATAATCCGAAAAAGGACAAAAACAACGATCCAAAGGCCAAAGGTCAACCCGGCAGGTCCTGGAATAAGCGCTAAAAAAACTCCGAGGGAGGTGGCCACGCCCTTGCCGCCTTTAAAGCCCAGCCAAACCGGAAACACATGGCCCAGAATGGCGGTCATGCCGATGGCCAGCCGTGCGTACGGTCCCAAAGACGGGACAGCATAAACAGCAGCCGCGCAGGCCGCATAACCTTTCAGAGCATCCAGCAGCAGCACAGCAATCCCCCACTTTTTGCCGACCACGCGAAAAACATTCGTCGCGCCCAGATTACCGCTGCCGTGTTTGCGCACGTCGAGGCCTTTGACAGCATAGCCCGCAAGCAGTCCGAAGGGAATGCTTCCTAAAAAATACGCCGCCAAAAGACAAAACAGCAGAATCATATCGAGTCTCCGGCAAGCGCCCGGATGCCGCGCCGCACATAAAGCCCGCCGGAAAGAAGCGTGAGGACGGCCGTTAAATTCCAAAGCGCGACGGAAGCCGGATGCTTGCATAAAATAGCAACCAAGCCGGCCATTTGTAAGACCGTGGTCGCTTTGCCTGCCAGATTGGGTTCCACGGCCCTGACTTTGCGGGTCACCAAAAAAATAACGGCCATTCCAGCGACGATCACCAAATCGCGGAACACAATAGTGACCGTAATCCAAAGCGGCGGATGGTGCGGCAGCCGTGCTACAAATAAAATACCGATGTAGCCGCTGAGAAGCAGGAGTTTATCCGCCAGCGGATCAAGAAAGGCCCCCAGTTCCGTGCGCTGCTGCGTCATACGGGCAAGAACTCCGTCAAGCGCGTCCGAAAGAACGGCCAGAAGAAAAACAGCGAGAGCCGCAAGGCGGTGGAATTCCGTCCCGGTTTGATAAGTTACCAGCAGGGTAAAAAACACCGGCACAAGCACAATGCGCAGCAGTGTCAGATAGTTCGGCAGGTTCAAGACGAGATGGGGTTTTCTTGGGCCGTCGTCTCCGGAGTCTGCTCCGCTGCGGGTTCTGAGGTCGTGGCCGTTGTTTCCACAGGCACGTCCGTTTTCGCAAGCGCGGAGGAACGGTCGGTTTGGTTGACCTTGACCGAAACCAGTTTTGAGACGCCGGCTTCTTCCATGGTGACGCCGTAAAGCGAATCGCCCATGGCAATGGTTTTGCGGTTATGCGTCACAAGAATAAACTGAGAGTGTTCAAGAAAGGTACGCACCACGCTCAGAAAACGATCGACGTTGGCTTCATCAAGCGGCGCATCGACTTCGTCCATGACGCAGAAAGGCGACGGCCTCACCCGGAAAAGCGCGCAGAGGAGCGCAATGGCCGTCAAGGCTTTCTCACCGCCGGAAAGCAGTGTCATGCTCTGAAGTTTTTTGCCCGGAGGACGCACAAAAATATCAATGCCCGATTCCAGCGGCTGGCTTTCATCCACCAGCACAAGCTTCGCATCGCCGCCCTGGAAAAGAATTTTGTAGTATTCGTTGAAGATGCGCCCGACCGTCGCGAACGTGGTCTCAAAAAGGCCCTTCGTCGTGCGGTTGATTTTACGGATGGCTTCAAGCAATTCCTCACGCGCCTTTTCCATATCGAGTTTTTGCACCATGAGAAAATCGTAGCGTTTTTTCAGTTCGTCATATTCTTCGATGGCGAGCAGGTTCACGGTACCGATGGATTCAACTTTCTGGCGCAACTCCCCAATCCGCTGATCCAATCCTTCGATCGCGGCTGCATCCAGCGGGAAATCTTCTGCTTTGAGCGCGGACAACTCGATGTGGTAGGTCTGCTGCAAGCGGTCCAGAATGTTACGTTCTTGATAGCCCAAATCCATCACTTTCATTTCGCTCTGGTGAATGCGGGTCTCAAGTTCTTTTTCCTGACCCGACAGCGTCTCATAAATGGCCTGCTTTTCATTCAATTCGCGTTCCAGGTTTTCAAGTTCCGTGCGCATCAGGCTCAGACTGACTTCAACTTGATTGATTTCTTCGCCAAGCTGCGTGAGTTCCCCGCGCAGCTGCTGGTCCTGGGCCGCGAGTTCGGCAAATTTTCCGGCAATGCGTTCTTTCTCTTCTTCCAAAAACTGGATGCGTTCGCGCGCCTGAGCATCATTCTCCTCAAGCATCGTCAGGGCTTCCCGGATCAGGCCGCCGCGTTCTTCAAGGTGTTTAAAACGGCTTTCAAGTTCGGCGGCTTCCCGCAGGGTCTGGCTGCGTTCTTCTTCCTTTTGTTCCAGCGCGCGCTGGCAGGCTTCCTGCTTTTCCGCCACCGAACGCTCCTTCTCAACAAGGTCCGCGAGTTCGGCATCCGTCCGCGCTTTTTCCGCTTCAGCCGTGGTGCGCTGCTGGCGCAACTCTTCCAGTTCAAAACGGATCAAATCGATTTCCTGCTGGTAAGACTGCAAGCGGTCGGTAATGCCGCCTTGAACGGATTCCAGCGATTCATTGGCAATTTTACAGTCCAGTTTCTCGGTCTCCAGTACTTTGAGCTGGGCCTGAAGGTCGCGCGTAATACCGGAAAGCGCCTCGTGCTGCTCTTTGCGTGCGGCGGCGGCCTGGCCTTCGGAGCGGATACGGACCAGCAGCTGTTCAATTTCATTGGCGCGCTGGAAAAGATTGTGCTCCGCGGGCACGCCCTGTTTGAGGCTCAGCTTGCGCGCGAGGGTAAAGGAGAAACCTTCACGAGTCACAATCCGGAAATCCCGTGAAAGTTCGAGTAAGGCCGGAATATCGCCGCTGCCCGCGTAACGCGCAACAAAAGTCCCGGTTAAAAATGGTTCAAGCAGTGCCGCATAGCCCGTATCGATTTCAATAACGGAAGCCAGCGCGCATTCAATCAAAGGATGGGTAACCTCAGACGGTGAGGCGGCCGGCGTATTTTCAACCGGCGAGCCGACGAGCAGCCCCACCAGGCCCTGACGGTCTCCGGAGAGAGCCTCTACCAGTTTTGCCGCCGCGCTGGAATCACGTGCGATCAAAAATTTTGAAAAATCACCCAGAGCCGCCTCGGCCGCTTGTTCATAGCCCGGACGCACGCGCACAATATCGCGGATGCCTTTAATCAATTCCAATTCAAGACCGGTATGATCACGGCGCAGCGCCTCCATATCGATACTGAGCGTCTGGTCCAACTCGCGCAGCATCTCAAGCCGCGTCTCGCCTTCATGAATGCTTTTTTCCAGGCTCTTGATTTCGCCTTGAAGGGTTTCCAGCCCGGCATGGCTCTCGGCCAGCTTGGCGGAGATTTCATATTCGGAACGCTCAAGGTCGCCGGACTTCTGGCGCAAAACTTGGAGGCCTCCGGTATTGGTTTCGTATTTACCGCTCCAGACTTTGAGTTCGGCTTGAAAGCGTTCCAGATTTTGCTGCAGCCGGTTGAGACGCTCGGCGCTGGTCTCAAGGAAAGCGGTTTGGCGGTGAAAGTCATTGCGGGCAGCCGTAATGCGCGAGGCCAGTTCAAAAGCAGTGCTGCGTTCACGTTCCTGCACATCACGCAACGCCGCCAAATCCTGCTGTACAGCGCCCAGGCGTTCGCGGCTGGCCGCAAGATCCGTCTGCACACGCGTCAGGTCTTCGGACAAACGCACCTGATCCTCGCGGCGCTGGGCGATTTCGCGCGCGTTTTTTTCAAGGCGCTCTTCGAGTTGTTTTTCTTCCTGGCTGATCTGCCCGCGTCGCGTCGCAAATTCCATGCGCTGGTCTTCGTTAAATTTTAACTGCTGCTCGCGACGGTCGAGTTCGGATTTCAGCTGATATTTATGCGATTCTTCGTGCTGCGTCCGCGCGGCAACTTCCTGACGTTTTTGTTCCAAGGCCTCTGATTCCAAACGGCAGCTGTTTTTCTGCGATGCGATTTGTTCTTTTTCGCTTTCACAACGCGCATGGTTTTCGGAAATTGCGGAGCGTTCGCCGGCAATGACCGTCAAATCGCGAAAAGCTTTGCGGGTCTCTAAATCTTTCAGACGTTCAAATTGTTCTTTGTATTTTTCCGCGCGCTTGGCTTGCCGCTCAGCATATTGAATATTTTTCTGGACTTCCTGGATGATGTCATTGAGGCGCAGGACATTGTCTTCGGTCCGTTCGAGTTTGCGCAGGGCCTCTTCTTTCTTGACTTTGTATTTGGAGATACCCGCGGCTTCTTCAATCAGGAAACGCCGCGCATCGGGATCAGCATTGAGGATATAGTCGATCTTCCCCTGCTCGATCATGGAGTAAGAACTGGACCCGATGCCGGTATCTAAAATGAGATCTTGAATGTCTTTAAGACGGCATTGGGTTTTATTGATCAGGTATTCGCTCTCGCCCGAGCGGTAGAGACGCCGGCTCAAGGTGACTTCGGCATAGTCAATCGGCAGGCCGCGGTCTTCGTTATCAATCGTCAGAGACACTTCCGCCATGCCCAGAGGTTTGCGAAAATCGGTTCCGTTAAAAACCACGTCTTCCATTTTAGAACCGCGCAGCATTTTGGCGCTGCGTTCTCCAAGCACCCAGCGGATAGCATCGGAAATATTGCTTTTGCCGCAGCCGTTCGGGCCGACGATGCAAGTCACGCCGCGGTCAAAATGAATGGTGGTTTTATCTGCAAACGATTTGAAGCCGAAAAGCTCGAGTTTACTCAGGTGCATGGCGCCTCTTTTTAGGAAGGAATTTGTGCGTAAGTCCGCACGGGACAGCATTATATACTGAGTTTTACGGCGGGTACATTAGAAAAGTTTAGAATGGCGCAATGAACATGCGTAGTGCGTAATGAGGCATGAGGAGTGAGGAGTGAGGAGTGAGTGATGAAAAAAATCGGAGAGAAGGTGAAAAAAATGTTGCGCCAATTAAGCGTACAGGCATTATGCCGCTGCGCCACTGCGCAGCGACCCTGCTTCAGCGGCCAAGGAAGCCGCTGTAAGCAGAAACCATCCCTGTGTTATTCTTGGAACTCTCTGAAAATAACACAGGCATTATGGCCCCCAAAACCGAGCGAATTCGACATGGCAATGCGGACTTTGTTCCGTTCAGCCTGATTGGGGACGTAATTGAGATCACAGTCGGGGTCCGGCGTTTTGTAATTAATCGTCGGAGGAATAATGCCTTCTTTGATCACGAGCGCGCAAATAGCGCCTTCGACAGCACCCGCAGCCCCCAAAAGATGACCGGTCATGGATTTGGTGGAACTAATGCGGACTTTTTTGGCAATTTCTTCTCCCAGAGCGACTTTAATGGCCTTGGTTTCGACTTTATCGTTGAGCGGAGTCGAAGTCCCGTGGGCGTTGATATAATCGATTTCTTCGGGTTTGACGCCTGCATCCTTCATCGCGTTCGTCATCGCACGCGCCGCCCCCGCGCCCGTCGGGTCCGGCGCGGTAATATGGCTGGCATCCGAGGTCATTCCATAGCCCACGACCTCGGCATAAATACGGGCATTGCGTTTTTTAGCATGCTCAAGCGCTTCCAGAACCAGCACACCACAGCCTTCACCCATAACAAAGCCATTGCGCGTGGCATCAAAGGGCCGTGAAGCCGTAGCCGGGTTTTCATTGTGGGTACTAAGAGCGCGCATCGAGTCAAAACCGCCGAAACCCAGCGGTGTAATGCAAGATTCGGAACCGCCGGCCAGCATCACATCCGCTTCACCCCGCAAAATCAGCTTAAAAGCATCCCCAATGGCATTGGAACCCGTGGCGCATGCGGTGGCCACACAATTGTTGGGACCTTTAAGTCCAAAAGCGATGGAAATCTGCCCGGGCGCCATATTGACAATAAGCATGGGAATCAAAAAAGGCGAAACGCGGCCGGCTCCTTTTTCGAGCAGAATTTTATGCTGTTCTTCAATGGTGCGCAGGCCGCCGATACCGGAACCGACCAACACGCCAATGCGGTACGGATCTTCTTTCTTCGGATCAAGAGCCGCGTCTTCCAGCGCCATGCGGGCTGTTGCAACCGCAAACTGGACAAACCGGTCAGTCTTTTTGGTTTCTTTGGGGGTGAAATACTTGGAGGGGTCAAATCCCTGAACTTCAGCCGAAACCCGCGAGTTAAACTGAGATGGATCAGCCTGAGTCAGGACTCGTGTACCGCTTTTGCCCAGTTTGAAGCCTTCCCAAGACTCCTGCGTCGTAATCCCGACGGGAGTAAGCATGCCAAGGCCAGTGATCACGACACGGGTCATAGGAGAGGGACAAGACCTGATTGGATTAGGTTAGAGAATCGGAAAAGAAGCTTACTTGGTCGCGGACTTCTTTTCGATATAACGGCTTGCATCGCCGACGGTCTGGATTTTTTCGGCATCTTCGTCCGGAATCTCAATTCCAAATTCTTCTTCGAGCGCCATGACGAGTTCGACAGTGTCCAGCGAATCCGCGCCCAAATCATCCACAAAGGACGCTTCCGGGGTGACTTCTTCGGGTTTCACACCGAGTTGTTCAACGATAATTTCAGTAATTTTGTCTTGAATGGCCATTGATTCCTCCTTAGAAATTAGGCGCCATGAAAAAGTGCTGCTGACTTCAGATTACCATTCCCCCATCGACCACCAACACCTGCCCGGTCATATACTTTGAAGCATCCGAGGCCAAAAAAAGCGCGGTGTCGGCGATATCTTGAGGTTCTCCCATACGGCCAAGCGGGATCTGTTCTTTAATCTTTTCTTGTTGTTCAACCGGCAGCTTATCGGTCATTTGCGTCTTGATAAACCCCGGGGCGATCACGTTGGCCCGGATATTGCGTTTGGCCAATTCTTTGGCCGTCGATTTGGTAAAGGCAATGACGCCGGCCTTTGAAGCCGCGTAATTGGCTTGCCCGGCATTTCCGATCAGGCCAATCACTGAGGAGATATTAATAATGGTTCCTGAGCGCTGGCGCACCATCGGCTTAACGCATGCCTTGGTAAATAAAAAAACGCTTTTGAGATTTGTCGAAAGAACATCATCCCAGTCTTTTTCGGGCATCAGCGCGAGCAAACCATCTCGAGTAATGCCCGCGTTGTTGAGAAGTATATCGACCTTTCCATAGGTGTCAAGCGCTTTTTTGACCACCAAATTCACCTCATCTTGAATGGTGACATTGGCTTGCGTCAATATAAAATCAGTCAGATTAAGGGCCTTGAACTGGGTTTCGGTCTCTTTGAGATTATCGAGCGTGGTTGCCGAAAGCACGACTTTGGCCCCTTGGCGGGCAAACTCAACGGCAATGGCCTGCCCGATTCCGCGGCTTGCTCCGGTGATAATGGCAACTTTGTCTTTAAGCAGCATCATAAATCTCCCCTGTCATTCCCGCCTTTGCGCGGTGGCAAAGACAGTCATGTCTACACCGCTGTTGGCGGTGTGTCATTCCCGCCTCTGCGTGGAAGCCGAGACTGTCATGTCTACACCGCTGTTGGCGGTGTGTCATTCCCGCATGCTTTTGGCGGGAATCCCGATCTTCGGCGAAAATATGCAAGAATGGCCTGTAATATTTTTTTAAAAACCGTAATGATTCCCTTGATCCCCGCCTAAAACATGCGGGGATGACAACAACCCTTCCATAAATCATCCCAGGGTTGTTGTCAATTTCTCTAAGTCTTCCTTGGTTCCGCACGGCTCCACGGGTGCCTGCAGGCCGCATTTGCGCGCTAGTCCTTTGAGCACTTTGTTAGGACCGATTTCCAGATAAAGTACGGCGCCGGATTTGCCCGCCGCTTCCATGGTCTCGACCCAGCAGACCGAACTTGTGACCTGCCGCGCTAAAAGGTCTTTGATCTCTGCCGGGTCCGACACAGGCTGGGCCGTCGCGTTTGGAACAAAAGTACAATCCGGCGTTTTAAAAGCTGCCGGCTGCAAAGCCCTCGCCAGGGTTTCCCGGGCGTCCTTCATCAAGCTGGAATGAAAAGCCCCTCCGACTTTCAGCGGGATGACTTTTTTGGCCCCTTTGGCCTCGGCCAGCGGAATGACACGGTCAATGGATTCCACCGTTCCGGAAAAAACCGTTTGATCCGGCGTATTCAAATTGGCGATTTCACAACCGGCTTCCTGCGCCGCTTGCCGGCAAAGATCCAGCGAAAGGCCCAGCGCCGACGCCATGGTCCCAGGATTTTTTTGCGCCGCAGCTTCCATGGCTTGCGCCCGTACCTGCACGAGTTTCAAACCTTCTTCCCACGGCAGGGCTGCGGCCGCGGCCAGCGCGGTCCATTCTCCAAGGCTCAAGCCCGCGGCAAAAACCGGTTTGATCCCAGGAAATTTTTCGCGCAAAACCGCCAGCGCAGCCAGACTCATGGCATAAATGGCCGGCTGGGCATTCAGCGTGCGGGTCAGTTCTTCTTCCGGACCTTCAAAGCAGATGCGGCTCAGGGAATACCCGAGGACGGCGTCTGCCCGGTCAAAAATGGCTTTGGCTGCGGGAAAATGATCGTACAAATCGCGGCCCATGCCGACAAATTGCGCGCCCTGCCCGGGAAATAAAAAACCCACGGTGTTCATCTGGATTACCACCGGATCGCAGTCGCCGCCCACGTGAGACCGCCGCCAAACGCCACGAGCACGACGAGGTCCCCTTTTTTGACGCGGCCGTGTTTGACCGCCTCATACAGAGCGACAACCGTCGACGCACTCGACATATTGCCATAACGGTCGACATTGATAAAAACTTTTTCGGGCGGAAGTTCCAGCCGTTCACTGACCGCCTGCAAAATGCGCATGTTGGCTTGATGCGGAATCAGGCAATCGATATCGGCGAGCGTATAGCCGCTTTTCTGCAGAACGTCCCGCACGGCCACATCCATGGTACGCACCGCAATTTTAAAAACATCGGAACCCTGCATTTTCAGAGTGTGCAGCCCGCTCTTCAGGGTTTCCTCAGAAGTCGGAAAGGCCGAACCACCGCCCGGAATCTTCAACACGTCGGCCTGCGAACCGTCGGAGCCCATCAGGCTGGCCAGAATGCCGCGTTCGCCGTTCTTTTCACCGCAGACCACCGCCGCGCCCGCGCCGTCACCGAAGAGCACGCAGGTAGAACGGTCTTTCCAGTCAATAAAACCGGAAAGCACTTCGGAGCCGACGACCAAAATATTTTTGTACATACCGGAACAAATAAAGCCTTCGGCCACCGACAGCGCATACGGAAAACCCGAACAGGCCGCGGCTAGATCAAACGCACCGCATTTGGCGCCGAGTTTATTTTGAATATTGCAGGCCGTGGAAGGAAAAAACATATCGGGCGTGATCGTGGCCACGATAATCAGGTCGAGATCAGCCGCGCTCAGGCCCGCATTGCTCAGGGCTTCCCGTGCAGCTTCAGCGCCAAGATCACTGGCCTTCTGGCCTTTTTCAGCAATGTGGCGCTCACGGATGCCGGTGCGGGTGAGGATCCACTCATCGGTGGTATCGACCATTTTTTCAAGGTCGAAATTGGTCAGAACATTCGGTGGAATGAAGGCTCCAAGGCCGCGGATCACGGCCTTGATGGACCCGCTCATGCTGTCTTGCCTTCGCCCTTCGCCGCGGCTGCGCTGGCAATCTGGGAAATCTGGTCCACGATGCGCTGGTTGACCTGATTGGAGACCATGTCCGCGCCTACGCGGATGGCATTGCGAATCGCACGCGCCGAAGAAATGCCATGGCTGATGATGACCGTGCCGTCAACGCCGAGCAGAGGCGCGCCGCCGGCCTCTTCATAGTTGGTTTCGTTTTTAATCGCGGACAAGGCCGGCTTGCACAACCAGGCGCCCAGCAAGGCGATCGGGTTCTTTTTGAGTTCGCGGGAAAAAAGTTCCATGCCTGTCTCTAGCATACTTTCGCACATCTTTAAGACCACGTTGCCGACAAAACCGTCGCAGATGATGCAATCGACTTTGCCGGTAAAAAAATCGCGGCCTTCGATGTTACCCAAAAAATTCAAGGGAGAATCCCGCAAAATTTTATGGGCCTCTTTCAAAACTTCCGTACCTTTGGATTCTTCTTCGCCGATGTTCAAAAGGCCGATAGTCGGATTCTTTTTCTTGAAAATTTCCTGGGCGTAAATGCTCGCCATGAGCGCATACTGAAAAAGCTCATTGGCTGAAGGGTTTAGATTGGCGCCCACGTCCATGGCGATCGAAATGCCGCGCAGGGTCGGCGTGCTGATCGCAATGCCCGGGCGTTTGATGCCCGGCAGCAAGCCGAGCATTAATGTGGAAGCTGCCACCGCAGCCCCGGTGTTGCCGGCCGTCATGACCGCCTGGACTTCTTTGTTTTTCAGGAGTTCGATGCAAACGCCGACGGAGGAATTTCTTTTCTTTTTCAGCGCGGCCACGGGCGAATCGCCCATGCCCACGACTTCGGGCGCATCCTGAATCACAAGCTTGCCCCCCAGCACTTTGTGCCGGTTCAACTCGTGCTTCAAACGCTCCGTCTGGCCGACCAAGACAATTTCAATGTCAAAAAAATCATTGGCGGCCTGGACCGCTCCGTCTACCACGACTGCGGGCGCGTAATCGCCGCCCATGCCGTCGACTGCGATTCTGATCATGGGGTTACTTCTTTTCTTTTTTGGCTTTGACTTTGACCGTCATGACCTGACGGCCGCGGTAGAAACCGCACTTGGGGCAGACGCGGTGCGGCAGCGCCGGCGCGCCGCACTGGGTGCAGTTGTTGATGTGCTTGAGTTTCAACGCATGGTGCGCGCGGCGTGTGCGCGTGCGTTCGTTCGAATGCCTTCTTTTTGGATTAGCCATTGAGATTAACTCGCTTTCCTAGAGATTATTGGAGTTCTTTTTTTTAAAAAATTCCCCGAGTTTAGACAGCGGCCCGGAGATTTCATCTTGAATTTTGCAGCGGCAGGCCTTCTCATTGAGATTGGCGCCGCACTGGGGGCAGAGGCCCTTGCAACTCTGCCGGCAAACGTATTGCACGGGATGATCCACAATCAAGGTTTCCCGCAAATCATCCAAGGTTTCGATTTCTTCCAGGCCCTTGATTTCGTAATAAAGATCAAAAGGCTGATCGATTTTATCTTTGACCGGAATTACGCAGCGGCCGCAGATGCGTTCGACGGGCGCGTTCAACTCGCCCCAAAAATGCAGGCTTTCGCTGGATTTCAGCACCTGCCCTTCCAGGCGCAGCTTGTCCGTGTACTTTAAATCGACGAATTCAAGGTCGAGTTCTTTGGGATCGTAATCCTGGCTGACGGAAATAAGTTCATCTTCCGAATAATCACGCAGCACCAGTTTCATTGCAGAACCTCAAGAAAGCGAAAGTTTCTCAATGACCTTGTCTTTGACAAATGCCGGGACGTAGCTTGAAATGTCCCCCTGGTGCGAGGCGATTTCTTTGATCAGCCGGGAAGAAACGTAAAAGTAAGATTCCGAAGGCATCAAAAAGACCGTATCGATCTTGCGCGCCAGTTTCCGGTTGGTCAGCGCCATCTGAAATTCATAATCAAAATCGGAAATCGCCCGAAGGCCGCGGATCAGGATATTGGCCTTTTGAATCTTTGCAAAATCAACGGTCAGGCCGGAAAAACTTGCGACCTTGACCCGCTTTAGACCCCGGACTGAGCGTTTCATCATGTCCATGCGCTCTTCAATGCTGAAAAGCGTGGATTTGCCGGGGTTTGCGGCAATCACCACGATTAATTCGTCAAAAAGCGACAAAGCCCGCTGGACCAAGTCCAGATGGCCGAATGTGACCGGGTCAAAACTGCCCGGATAAATAGCTCTTTGTTTCACCATGTTGGGATTCTACCCTAAAGAAAAACGACAGATTCGCCTGGCCGATTTTCTTGGTGCGCGCCAATTCCAGAGTCTGAAATTGATCTTGGACAGGCTCTTGAACAGTATGCCCCACAACGATTTGCGCAAAGGGCGCCACTATAGCAGATTGATCCAGCTTGTTCAATGTCTTTTGCACCAAGCCGTGTTCAAAGGGCGGGTCCACGAAAATTAGATTAAAACGCAGGCCTTTCTTCTCAAAACGGTCAATGGCCTTGAGCACATCGGACTCCACAACTTGCGCGCGCGCCGAGAGTTCCAGCGATTCCAGGTTGCGGTGGATGACCTTAACCGCCCAGTCAGCCCGGTCCACAAAGGTCACATCCAAAGCACCCCGGCTCAGGGCCTCAAGCCCAAGGCTGCCGCTGCCGGCATAGAGGTCCAGAACATGCTTACCCGAGACCAGACTGCCCAGAATATTGAAAAGCGTCTCCTTCGACCGGTCGGTCATGGGACGGGTCAGGCGCGTCTTGGGAAAGTCGATTTTACGGGATTTGAATTCGCCGGCTATGATGCGCATAGGGATTAGGGGCTAGGGGTTAGGAATTAGTGAATGGTGATTAGTGATTGGTGGAAATTTAAGAATAAGCTTGCCTCAGCAATCTTTAAAAAGCCGTTCTACCCTGATAGGCTCTGCTTCATCTTTCACTAGCTACTAGCCCCTAGTCCCTAACTCCTAACTTAATATGCAATCACACTTTTTTCAAGATAACTTTTAAAAGCTGCCCATTCGGAGGTTTCCAGGCGGTTGTCGCGTTTGAGCCAGCGCGCGGCTTCCCGGGCTTCCAACAATACATTTTCATCCAGCAGCGGATGTCCGACGCGAAAATAGGGCTCGCCGCTCTGCCGTGTGCCCATAAAATCACCCGGCCCGCGCAGTTTGAGGTCTTCTTCCGCGATTAAAAAACCATCCTGGGTCTTGGTCATGATGCGCAGGCGGCGCTGGCCTTCTTCCGTCGTCGGTTCCCCAAAAAGGAAACACTCGGACGCTTTCGCGCCGCGGCCGATGCGCCCGCGCAACTGATGCAGCTGGGCCAGGCCGAAGCGCTCGGCGTTTTCAATGACCATGATCGTGGCATTAGGGTGGTCGACGCCGACTTCAACGACCGACGTGGCTACCAGAATGTGAATTTTACCTTCACGGAATTCACGCATCATCCATTCACGCTCTTCCCGCGCAATGCGGCCGTGCACCAGCCCCATTTTGTAATCTTTGAATACGCCGGCTTTCAGTTGTTTGAATTCCTTTTCTGCGGCCTTCAGGTCGATTTTTTCGGTTTCTTCGATGAGCGGAAATACAAAATAGGCCTGTTCCCCCTGCGCCAGCTTTTGGCGCACATGTTCCAGGACTTCGTCTTGTTTTGTGCGCGTAATCCAGTAGGTCTTGATGGGCTGACGGCCGGCCGGCAGTTCTTTCATGGTTGAAATTTTAAGGTCCCCGTAGATCGTCAGGGCCAGCGTGCGCGGAATGGGCGTGGCGGTCATGACAAGCTGGTGCGGACGCACTGCGTATTCGAGCAGGCGGGTGCGCTGCTCGACACCGAACTTATGCTGTTCGTCAATCACGGCCATCGAGAGCGAATGAAAAGTCACGTCTTCTTGCAGCATGGCATGAGTTCCGACCAGGACAGCCAGTCTATTCTGTTTGAGTTCAGCCAGCATTTTGCCGCGTTTTTCCGGCTCTGTCGCGGCCGTCAATAGCGCCGTCGTGACGCCGAAGGGCTGCAGGAGTTTTTGAATCGAGCGGAAATGCTGTTCCGCCAGAATTTCCGTCGGCACGAGCAAAGCCGCCTGCATTTTATTTTTTGCGGCAAGGAGCAGCGTAAAGGCCGCCACCACCGTCTTGCCCGAACCTACATCCCCTTGCAAAAGGCGGTTCATCGGACGTTCCGAGGCCAGGTCGGCGATCAAATCGTGCATGGCTTGGGCTTGGCTGGCCGTCAGCGTAAACGGAAGCGACTTTACAAATCCGGCCATGACGGCCGTGCCTTCTTTCAAAACATGCGCCCGGTATTTTTCAGTCGCTTTTTCAAAACGCTCCAGCAGCACCATTTGAAAAATAAGAAACTCATCAAAAATAATGCGCCGGCGCGCCCGCGCCAAGCTCTCGAAATTCTCCGGAAAATGCATTTCGCGGACGGCCTCGCGCAAGTCCGCCAAATTTTTAGAGGCGCGAAAGGAACCGGGATAGAAATCGTGGATGGTTTCATCCAGGGTCCGGGCCAGCGCCTCCCGGAAAGTCGCGCGCATCGAGCGCTGATATAAGCCTTCCGTCAGCGGGTAAATGGGCGTGATGATGCCGGTATGGACGGTCTGTTCATCGCCTTCTATGATTTCGTACTCGGGCGAGGTCATCTGAAAGCGGTTTTTGTAGAACTCCACTTTGCCGTAGAAAATAACTTTGCGGCCCACGCGCAGAATGTCTTTGAGGTAGCGCTGGTTAAACCAAACAGCATGGATTGCGCCCGTCTCATCCCCCAGCGTGGCTTCCAGGATGGGCATGCGCGGAATGGGTTTCAGACGCATATCCAGGATTTCGCCGCAGACCGTCGCGGTCTCGCCGGCTTGGACTTTGTCAATGGCTGTAAACTGGCTGCGGTCTTCGTAGCGGCGCGGAAAAAAATACAGCAGGTCATGAAGCGAGCGCACGCCGAGTTTTTCAAAAGCTTCGGCGCGTTTGGGGCCCACGCCTTTGACATAGCGCAGGCTGGAAAAAGACTCCGGGAGACGGGGTTTATCCTGGACTGGAGACATACATACCTTTTCTGGGAAGGTTACGGTGCGGAGCAGGCACGGTAAGCAAAAGGTGTCATCCCCGCGTGCTTCTGGCGGGGATCAGGTGATCCTCGATAAAAGCATTCGAGGATGACGCAGTTCCAACAAAACTGCACATCCTAGTCTCGGCTTCCACGCAGAGGCGAGGATGACGAATACTTAACTTTTCGCAGGCTGTTCGGGAGCCGTTGCGACATCGGCCGGAACGGCTGCAACCGCAGGGGCGGCAGGCGCATTTTCAGAAGCGGCCTTGGCGGCTTGAACAGCCTGTTCGGCAGTCCCGGTCACTTCGGCCTTCGATTTATCTTCCGGAGAGGCCGGCGAGGACGGTACTTCAGCCTTCACCTTTTCGAGCGCTTTTTTGATCTGTTCGATGTCGATCGGCGACTGTCCCTGAGAAGTGCGCAGCAGGCTGCGGCTTTTCTGGGCCTCAAGAATATCAAGGCTGACACACGTCACAAGAAAACAAATCGCGGCGACCGTCGTAGCCTTGGTCAAAAAATCCCCGGCGCGGGTGCCAAAAAGGGACTGGACGTTGCCGCTGCCAAAGGACGCGCTGGCAAGCCCCTGACCGCGGCCGGCCTGAAGCAGAATGACGATGATCAAAAGAAAACAGGCAATGACGTGAACAACCGTGAGAATAATTCCAAACATGTTATTTAGCTCCTGCGCCGCATTGTTCCGTGGCGCCGGCGACAATCGCGCAAAACGATTCAGCTTTGAGCGAGGCCCCGCCCACAAGCGCGCCGTCCACGTTGGGTTTTTCCATGAGTGCCGCGATATTGTCCGGCTTGACGCTGCCCCCGTAAAGAAGCGGCACGCGGGCGGCAATCTCCTGGCCGTATTTTTCCACCAAAAGCCGGCGGATGTAAGAGTGCATTTGTTCAGCCTGTTCGGGCGTCGCAGTCTTGCCCGTGCCAATGGCCCAGACCGGCTCGTAGGCAATCACAATCCGGGAAGCATCTTCCTTGGTGATGTCCGCAAGCGAGCCGTCGAACTGGCTTTTCACCACGCTCAAATGCTGCTGAGCTTCGCGTTCCTTGAGCGTCTCGCCAATGCAGACAATCGGAATCAAACTGTACTTGAGCGCGGTCTTGACCTTTTCATTCACGAAAGCGTCGGTTTCATGGAAATATTGGCGGCGCTCAGAATGGCCCAGCACAATATAACGGCAGCCGATGTCTTTGAGCATGGCCGGAGAAATTTCACCGGTAAAAGCGCCTTCGGTTTCCGGATGCATGTTCTGCGCGCCGAGAGCCACGTGAGAGCCTTCGATCTGCCGCGAAACCGCATGCAGGGCCGTGAAAGGAGGACAGACCACGACAATCGCTTCTTGATTCTTATAGGTGCCGGCTTTAATGCT
>JAHFHF010000031.1:0-5364 GCA_023247055.1 Candidatus Omnitrophota bacterium | reverse complement strand
AACAGCCTCTTCGACTGTCTTAAACATTTTCCAATTGGCGGCAATGAGCGGTTTTTTCATAAATCAGCGGACAGCTGAGGCGGTTTTGTTAAGCAGCGCGTTAATGCCCGGAAGCGGCGTGCCTTCCAAATATTCGAGGGACGCGCCGCCGCCTGTGGAAACATGCGAGAACTGTTCTTCCAGTCCGAAATTTTTTACAGCCGCCGCCGTATCCCCGCCGCCGATGATCGTGGTGGCGTCTGACTTGGCCAGAAATTCGGCCAGTCCGCGCGTGCCGCGGTCAAACGGCGTCATTTCGCAAACACCGACAGGGCCGTTCCAAACCACGGTTTTGGCCTTGGCAAGGACTTCGCAGAATTTTTTGACGGATTCAGGACCGATATCCAACCCCATCCAGCCTTCGGGAATATCGGTCGTGACCGTCTGCGTGACGGGGTCTTTCTTGAATTCCTGGGAAATGACACGGTCGACGGGAAAATAGATCGGAACGTTTTTCTGTTTGGCTTTGGCCAGCGCTTCGCGCGCCGGCTCAATGCCTGCGGGTTCAAACTTGGAAGTCCCGATGCCGATGCCCATCACTTTGTAGAACGTATACGCCATAGCGCCGCCGATCAAAAGAGCATCGGCCTTATCGAGAAGATTGCTGATCAGTTTTACTTTATCCGAGACCTTGGCGCCGCCCAGAATGGTCATGAACGGACGTTCGGGTGCGGTAATCGCTTTGTCAAAATATTCGACTTCTTTGGCCAGCAGAAAACCCGCTACGGCAGGCAGAAACTGGGTCACGCCCACGGTCGAGGCATGCGCGCGGTGCGCGGTGCCAAAGGCATCATTGACATACACATCGCCGAGCGCGGCCAATTTTTTTGAAAAAGCCGCATCATTTTTTTCTTCTTCTGCATGGAAACGCAGGTTTTCCAGCATGACGAGTTCCCCGTCTTTCAGGGCTGCCACGCGGCTTTCAACGGCCGGGCCCACGCAATCGGAAAGCAGTTCAACGTTTTTGCCAAGAAGTTTGGTGAGATGTTTGGCCATGGGCGCAAGGCTAAACTTGGAATCGGGCTGGCCTTTGGGACGGCCGCAATGGGACATTAAAATGACTTTGGCGTTCTGCTCGAGGCAGTATTTGATCGTGGGCAAGGCTTTGACAATGCGCGCATCGTCGGTAATATTGAATTGCTCATCGAGCGGAACGTTAAAGTCCACACGCATGAGCACGCGTTTGCCTTTAATGGGAATGTCTTTGACGGTTTGCTTATTCATAAATGAGGCAGGTATTATAGCCAAGAACGCCGATATTCCAAGGCAATTTTATTGCAGAAACTTGTAGAGGCGGGTTCTCCGCCAAAGGCGGATCTGTCCTCTGGCGGACAAACCCGCCCTAATTTATGTATTGTGTCCCCCCGAAAAAAATGCGGTCTCAGGGACAGGTCCATGCTTTTGGACCTGTCCCTGATTCAACACAGTCTCGAAAGTTGAGGATGACTTTCAAGAGGCGGGCGGCATCGGCGAGGTTGTTCATCATGGGCATTTTGGCTTCAAGATGCGAAAAAAAATAACGCAGCTGTTCGGCATACATGATGTCGGGGTCAAAGGCAAACACTTCTTCCTTGAGGGTACTCCCCTGGCCGCTGATGATTTTACGGTCTTTTAAATCCATGCGGTAAAACGTATCGGCCGTATCGACTTCAACATAGCGCTGCGTCACGCGGCTGAAAAAATCCAAATGCAGCGGTGTAGTTCCCTGAGGGTGTTTGACCAGCATATCCGCATAATCCTCGGCATCCACCGTCAAACCTGAGACGCGCCCCGCTGTTCCTGTAATTTTCGAAACCTCGCCGAACAAAAATTCAAGCGTATCGATTTCATGCGAACAATCCAGGATGACGCCCCCGCCCTGCCCGTGGTGGACAATGTAGCTGTTCTGATAATTTTTTTTGGTGCGCCAGCTGGGCATGTAGGAACTAAACGAAGCGCGCGAATGCAGGATTCTCAGACCGCTGACGCGTTTTTTGAATTCCTGCACCAGCGGATGAAAACGGAAACAATAAGCGACATAGACCGGCAGGTTTTTTTTCTCAACGACCGCTAAAAGATCATCGAGCCCTTCCAAGGATGCGCCCAAAGGTTTCTCCATGAAAACCGGCATGCCGCGTTTGACGCATTCGCTTGCCTGAGCGATGTGCTGATGCGTGGGACTCGTGATCAAGGCGGCATCAAAGGAATGTTTATCAGCCTCAGACCAGGAAAAGACTTCCTGAACACCCGGCAAGTTCTCCGGGTTTTTACCTGCGGATCGAAGGGCAGTAATCTGAACATCCGGAATAAGTTTTTGGAGGAGTCCAATGTGACGGCGGGCAATCTGTCCTAAGCCGCAGAAGAGCAGCTTCAAAGCTGGGCATTCCTTCCGGACCATTTCAAAGCGTTGAACTTTGCGAATCCGGCAGCATAACCCACGGCGTAAATGCTATACCCCAAAAGGCGGATCCATTGGAAGGACACCAGGCTTTTGAGCAGCCGCAGCGGAAAACGGGCGATCCGGTGAGCAAAAGACCGCTTGGGTATAAAGGCACGCGAGTCGACCGCTTCGTCCGTATCGTAGTTCATCTCGGGATGAAAGGTCTGGATGTAGGCCGAGCCATAGCCGTTGCGAAAAAAAAGCCGCAGAAATTTCCCGCTATTTTCCGGAAAGGGATGATAGACCCATGTCTGCGGCACCAGCACTACCCGGTATCCAGCATTGCGGATACGAACGCGTAAATCAGGATCAAGGCCGCGTAAAATCGTTTCGCGTTCCATGCCGACTTTCTCAAAAATGTCGCGCGGAAAAGCCGCGCATCCGTGGCATGGCATGTCACTGTCGGTCAAACGGTCAACTACCGGCATGTGGAAGCGCGGAAACTGCCGGGCCGCACGGCGCTGAAAATCATTGATGTCATCCGGACTGATGATGGAAGCCCCGGCCATGCCCACGTCAGGGTGCGTTTCAAGCGTTTGAACCAGCGTTTGAATCAGCCGCGTTTGAGCAGGATCCATCCGTGTATCGTCATCAAGCACAACCAGAATACGGCCTTGAGAGGCCCTCACCCCCGTGTTGATGGCCCGTCCCTGCGGCGAAACACCATGAACAACCAAGACTTCCGTATCCCTGAAAGTTTGCTGCCGCAAATATTCGATCAGCCGGCTGACATTGTCACGGCGGCTTGGATAAAAATGCGGGATGATCACGGAAACAACGGCCGCCGGGGAAAATGTAAAGGTCTCAACAGTCTGCATAACTCTTATGATAGCAAAACTTGCTTGAATTTTTCAGTGATCATTCGCGTAAACCGGCGGGCATGGGTTTTATTTAGATGAAACGCGGTATTGGCAAAGCTTTCCTGCGGGTAGGCCAGGACTTCCGGCTGAATGGCCATCAGCGCAGGATTTTCCTGCAGCACCAGGCGGTTCATAGCCTTGGCTCCTTCGATCTGGGCCTCTGAATAACATTCGCCGGCTATCGGGCTGGCAACATAAAAAACCCGCATCTTGCGCTGCTCCGCCAGACGCAGTAGTTTGCCCAGATAATAACGGCTTTCCGCGCTCGGCGCGCTCGGCGCAGCGCCATGGGCGTCCGCGGGTTTGATGCAGTGCATTTGATATTGACCATCTTCAATCAAGCGCGCGCCCTTCTGAGCAATCAAATCAGCGCGTACTTTTTTAGAATGCTCATACTCCTCCTCATACAGCTTCCGCCGTCCGGCAAACCCAAAATCATTTAAATAAGCCCTGTTCAGAATCGAAGGCAGCCGGCTCAAAATAAAACAGCGGAAAAACAAGGCAGGGGTGAGACCTTCTTGGAGAGCTTGGAAAAGCTCCGGATCGCCGTGAAAATAATAATCAAAAAGGTGATTATAGCTTTGGCCAATGGTCATGGACCAGGTCTGCGGCACCACGGTGATGACCAAATAGCGGGGCGCGGGGTGATACCGCAAATAGTGCCGCAAAAGCAGGTAGTAAGAAAGAATTCCCAAGGATTGCGCCGAGCCATACGCGTAAGCACTCAGCCCGGTGTCTTGTTCGAAAAATTTTAAGTCTAAATCCGCAGTCAGGCTGGAGTCCCCGATAAAGAGCACCTCCGCCTGGATGGCGCTAGCCTCAACGATTTTTTTCTTGAGCGCATAGTCCGGAACCCTGCCGCCCCAAAATAAGGCGCTTTCAAATCCGGCCGCCAGCACCAGGAATAAAATGGCTGCTTTTGGAATTTTAAAATTGAAAATAGATAAAGGGGCGCTCATCAAAAACTCCAAAAATAATAATCGAATAAACCACCACGAAATAAACCAAGCCGCGCAGCCACCACGGCCAGCGAAAGACTACCAGGCCGCCTTCCAAAGGCTTAGCGGCGCAGGCGATAATGATCAAAAACCATAACGAGGCGATCAGATAGGAAATCGTCGACATCCCGGGAATCCCGAAATTCGACCCAAACGCGCGCGCCATGCCGCTCCACTGCGCAAGCGAGTTCGCGCGAAAAAAAAGCCAGCCAAAACAAGTCAAATGGAACATGCCCAAAATCTGCGCCGCCCTTAACCCTGCGGCTGCGGGCTTATCCCCTGCAGGCCCATGCAATTTCCAGGCGCGCTGCAGCGCCAGTAAGACGCCATGATAAAGCCCCCAAAGCATGAAGGTCCAGCCCGCGCCATGCCAAAGTCCGCCGAGGACCAACGTAAGCACTAAATTAAAATATTGCCTGATCTCACCGGTACGGTTTCCGCCCAGCGGAATGTAGACATAATCGCGCAGCCACTGGGAAAGGCTGATATGCCAATGGCGCCAGAATTCACGCGGGCTGTGCGCACGGTACGGCATGCCAAAATTAATCATTAATTCGATGCCCATGCATTTGGCCAAACCGCGCGCCATATCGGAATAACCCGAAAAGTCGCCGTAGATTTGAAACGCAAAAGCATACAGCGACAAAAGCACCTCGGCACCGGTCCAGCCGCCGCTTTTTGCAAACGTCGTTTCGACAACTTTAGCCAAATGATCCGCGACATAGACTTTTTTATACAGGCCCCACACAATCAGCCAAAGGCCCTGCTGCAGCTGCTCCCAGGTGATCTTCCGGGGCTGCTCTAACTGCGTCAGCAGATGACCGGAGCGTTCGATCGGACCGGCGACTAATTGCGGAAAATAAGACACAAACAGGGCAAAAGACGGCAGGCTGCGCGCCGGCTGCGTAATCCCGCGATAAACATCGATGACATAACTCATCGATTGAAAGGTGTAAAAAGAAATTCCGACAGGCAGGATCACATTCAGAAGCGCCGGCTGGGCATGAATCCCAAGGGAAGCCAGCAAACGCAGGGCATTTTCCTGAAA
>JAHFHF010000030.1 GCA_023247055.1 Candidatus Omnitrophota bacterium | reverse complement strand
CGAGTTTCTGCTGATACATCATCATGGCGTGGAAAAGGGCCCGGGCCAGCTGATGCGTGGTATGCGAAACATATTTCATGTGTTTGCGGACCCGCTGCGGAATGGAAAATCCTGCAGGCAGCGCTGAACTGTAGAAAAACTGGCGGGGATACCAAACCGCATAAAAAAATGCGGCCTTAAAAGCTGCGCCGACTTTCTGAAACAAATTATACTTCGGCGACATCATAGGCATGAGGTTTGCAAAGTGCATGTCCATGGCTTCGCGCGCAATAAAAAGGCGCATGATCTGGCTCGTACCTTCGATGATGGTGTTGATGCGCATATCGCGCATAATACGCTCGAACGGCCACGCTTTTTCGCCGCGCGCCCTGAGCGAATCGGAAGTTTCATAACCACGTCCCCCGCGAATCTGGATGGCCCCGTCCACAATACGCCAGCTGGCTTCAGTGCAGCAGAGTTTGGCCATGGCGGCTTCAAGACGGATATCGGTTTTTTTGTTGTCGGCCATGTGCGACGTAAGCCAAGCCACGGCATCCATGGCAAAAAGCGTTGCGGACATGGAAGCAATCTTGGCGGCAATGGCTTCGTGCTTGCCAATGGCCGCTCCCCACTGTTCGCGTTCATTGGCCCATTGACGCACGGCCTTCAAACACCACTTGGAAGCGCCGGTGACGGAAGCCGGCATGGTTAACCGTCCTGTATTCAGCGTCATGAGCGCCAGCTTTAATCCCTTGCCCTCACCCCAGATAATATTTTCACGCGGCACTTTGACATCTTTAAAGCGCAGAAGTCCGTTCTGAATCCCGCTCAGCCCCATAAAACGGCAGCGGTGCAGCACTTCGATTCCCGGCATCTCCCGATCGACGATAAACGCGGTAATCTGCTGACGCTCACGGCCATTGACGGTCTTAGACGGAGTCTGGGCCATGACGACAATGACGTCTGCGGCCGGACCGTTGGTACACCAAAGCTTATCGCCGTTGAGAATAAAATGACTGCCGTCTGCCGAAGGGACTGCTTTTGTTTTCATCTTGGCCGGATCACTGCCGACTTCCGGTTCCGTCAGCGCAAAGGCCGAGATCGCGCCTTTGACAAACATCGGAAAATATTTTTTCTTCTGCTCAGGGGTCCCGAAAAGCAGCAAAGGCTGAGGCACACCGATCGATTGGTGGGCTGAAAGCCAAACGGAAGTCGAAGCGCAATAGCTTGCGACCAGGTGGCAGACGCGGTTGTAATTAACTTGGGTTAGACCCAACCCGCCGTATTCTTTCGGGATCTTCATGGCAAAAAGCCCTATCTCCGCCATGGCCTTGAGCGCTTCTTTCGGCATGTCCCCGGTCCGGTCGACCTTGTCCGGATCGATATGAGTCTTCATGACGTTCACAACTTTGACTAAAAGATCATCCCCGATTTTTTTATCTTCGGCCGTTTGTTCCGGAAATGGCAGGATCAGATCCCAGCGCAGGCGTCCTTTAAAAAGCTCTGCCGCAAAGCTCGGCAGCTTCCACTCGGTTTCCCGCGCCGACTCCGCGAGCTCAAGGGCTTTTAATTTTCCGCCGGTGGCTTTGACTTGATCAATAATTTCCATGGGATCTCCCTTTTAGGTAAGTAAAACTGATACTAGTGTTTCGGCTCATGGAACACGATACTTAATTATAGTGGGACAGGTCCAAAAGCATGGACCTATCCCTAACTCCATCCGGTGCCGGGCCTAGGCCCGGCACCTAAAGCCAAAGTTCTTTTCAAACCTCATAACTCATGACTCAAGACTGCCTTTAAAGCGCCTGGCAGAGAATCCCTTTCAAGTATTCCCCTTCCGGGTGGTAGATACTGACGGGATGGTCAGCGCCGTGGCCAGTACGTTTTAAAATGCGGACAGGCCGGCCCGCGTCCTTGGCAGCGCCGAAAATGATCTTTTGAAAAAGATCCAGATCAATGAAGGACGAACAGGACGCGGTAAACAGCAGGCCCCCGGGCACCAGTTTTTTAAAGGCCAGCAGGTTAATGTCTTTATAGCCGCGCGCGGCCTGGGTAACCTGGTCTTTGCGTTTGCAAAAAGCCGGCGGGTCCAAAATGATAACATCATAAGCGCTGTCATCTTCACGCAGGTAACGAAAGACGTCATCTTGCAGGCACGGAAAATCCTTAGCTGCAAAACCGTTTTTTTCGAGATGGACGCGGGCCATATCAATCGCATCCGCGGAGGAATCCACGGAGACGACCCGCTTGGCCCCGCCGCCGGCAGCATAGACGGAAAAAGCGCCGCTGTAGGAAAAACAATTCAAGACATTTTTGCCGCGGCAAAGCCCGCCGATCAGGGCACGGTTATCGCGCTGGTCGAAAAAAAATCCGCTTTTCTGCCCCTCGCGCACATCGGCAAAAAATTGAAATCCGCTCTCCTCGAACGGGACAAGTTCCGGCGGTTCTGCCCCCCAAAGCACGCCCGAATTTGGTTCCAGTCCCTCCTTGGCCAGTGCTTCGGCATCGGAGCGCTCATACAGGCCTTTAATGCCGGGCACCGCTTTAAGCAATTCCGCCAGGGCCTCTTTCCAAAGAGTCATGCCGGCTGTTAGAAATTGCGAAACTAAAAAATCTCCGTAACGCTCCACAATTAAACCCGGCAAAAAATCGCCTTCAGAATGAATCAACCGGTAACCGCTGACTTTGGGCGGGATAAAAGCGCTGCGCAAGGCCACAGCGGCTTTGATTTTTTCACGGAAAAAATCCGCGTTGATCGCGCGCTCGTCAAAAGCAAGCATGCGCACCGTGATCTGCGACTGCGGATTGAGATAACCCGTACCTAGAAATTTTTCATCCGCGGAAAGAACACGGACGAGGTCGCCCGCTTGATAGCCTTCATCGATCAAATCTATGGCGCCGGAAAAAATCCAGGGATGGAAGGCTTGAACCGGTTTTTCGCGGCCGGGTTTGAGAACGCAGCGGACCGTTTTCACGGTTTGAGGAAGGGGGAAGCCATGGCAAAAATCCCTGCGGCCAGGCAATAATATCCAAAATAATGGTACTTTCCCCGTTCAAGCACCTGAAAGAGAACTTTGATTGCGAGGATGCCGACGATCATGGCCGCAGCAAAACCGGTGCCGTAAATTTCGGGCCGCATCCTGAAAAACTGGATCCCCTCCTCCAATTTGAGAAGGCCAATACCCAGAATCGCCGGGATACTGAGAAGAAAAGAATAACGCGCAGAATCGCGGGGTGTAAGACCGCATTTCAAGCCCATCAGAATCGTTGCGCCGGCGCGCGAGATACCCGGCATGAGCGAAATCCCCTGTGCCAGACCGATAAAAAAAGCATCGCGGTGGTGCATTTCAGCCAGCGTCCGCTCCCGCTCAAGATTTTTGATGCGCGCACTCAGAATCAGCAAGACTCCCATCATCAGCCACGTCACGCCGACCGCAAAAATACTCTGAATGAGAAATTTAAAAAACTCCAGGCAGAAAACGCCCACAAAGCCTGTCACCAGCGTGGCGAGAAGAATAAGCCCGCCCGTTAACGCATAAGGGTAATGGTTTAAAAACTCTTCCCGCGCAGCAGCGCCCCGGGGCCGGCGGATTAAAAAAAGCACCGTGTGAATCACCGTCTGTCCGATTTCCCGCGCAAAATAAATAAAAACAGCGACTAGCGTTCCCCAGTGCAGCGCGATGTCAAAAATCATCATGTCATCCTGGATACCGAACCAGTGCTGCACCAGCAGCAGGTGTGCTGTACTGGAAATGGGCAGAAATTCGGTCAAGCCCTGAACAATTCCAAGAATGGCCGCCTGTGTAACGCTCATGAGTTTTGCCTTTGCTAAAAAATACTACGCGGCGCTAGAGATAACGGTGAAGTTTTTTAGCTTTGAGTTCGCTGACAATCTGGCGAATCGCCTGTGTTTTTTCAACCGGGCAAACCAAAATCGCATCCGGCGTATCCACGACCAGATGCCCGCGCATGCCCAGCATGACAACTATCTTGCCAGGCGCTTTGACAATATTTTCGCGGCTGTCGAGAAAAAGCGCTTGGCCGCCCGCGACATTTCCCTGAGCATCGCCGGCCTGCACTTCGCGCAGGCTTTCCCAGCTGCCGACATCACTCCAGCCGAAATCCACGGGACATGTGAGGATGCGGCCCTTGAGCGGTTCCATCAACGCATAGTCTATAGAGATATTCGGCATTTTAGCGTAAAACTTCTTCATTCCCGCCGGCAGGCCGGCCGCTGTAATTTGCCCACTCAGGCGCACAGCTTCCGGCAGGACTTTTTTTGCGGCCTCCAGCAGTGCGGAAGCTTTCCAGACAAACATGCCGCTGTTCCAGAGAAACCGGCCCGACTTGTAAAAGCGGCGGGCTTGGGCCACAGCAGGTTTTTCATGAAACCGTTTGAGGCGGTAGAAGTCAAACCCATTCCGGCGGCCGGCCCGGCGGTCCATTTCAAGATAGCCGTAGCCGGTATGCGGCGACGCGGGCCGGATACCGAAGGTGACAGGCAGCCCGCTCGAAAGCGCCATGGCTTGCGCCGCTTTGAGGGCGCGGCGGAAAACCGCCTCTTTGCGGATCAAATGATCGGCAGGAAGCAGGGCAATGACGGCCTGCGGATCTTTTTCAAGCGCGATCTGCGCAGCCAGAATGGCGCAGGGTGCCGTGTTGCGGCCCACGGGCTCGCCGACAATCTGCCAGGGCTTCAACCGTTTGAGAAGTTTTTTAACAAGGCCTGTTTTGTCTTGTTGAGTGATCACTAAGACTTTGGAGGAAGGCACCAGCGGAAAAAGACGCGCGCAGGTCTGTTCAATCAGCGTCTCAGAGCCAAAAAGACTCAGGAATTGTTTAGGCAGGTGTTCGCGGCTTTCAGGCCAGAACCGCGTGCCGGTACCGCCTGCCATCAGGACGGCCCACAGCATCAGAGAGAATCCGTGATGTTGCGGATGGTGGACTCGACCAAAGTGCGGATCTCATTCAGACGCGCCTCGCTCACGGCTTCAAAACGCATCACCAGGACCGGCTGTGTATTGGACGCACGCACCAACCCCCAGCCGTCTTCAAACTCGACACGAGCGCCGTCAATGTCGATCACCCGGTAAGATTTTTTAAATTGCTCTACGGCGCGGCGCACAATTTCAAATTTGGTTTCATCGGAACAGTCCACCCGGATTTCAGGAGTAGAAACCAACGGCGGTAAATCATTCAGCAGCGCTGACAGCGGCTTGGCTGATTTTTCTACGATCTCAACCATGCGGCAGGCCGCATAAATACCGTCGTCAAACCCGTACCAACGGTCGACAAAAAACATATGGCCGCTCATTTCGCCGGCCAGTTCCGCATGGGTTTCTTTCATCTTGGCTTTGATCAGGGAATGCCCCGTTTTCCACATGAGCGGCTTGCCGCCCGATTTTGCAATCGCATCATAGATACTCTTCGAGCATTTCACATCCCCAATGACGACCGCGCCCGGTTTGCGGCTCAGGATTTCACGCGCATAAATCAGCAGGATTTTATCTCCCGGAATCACTTGGCCCTTTTCATCGACCACGCCGACACGGTCCGCATCACCGTCAAAAGCGACGCCGACATCCGCCCGGGTTTCGAGAACCTTTTTCTGAAGATCGGCGAGGTTCTTTGGTTCCGAAGGATCGGGATGGTGGTCCGGAAACCCGGAATCGAGGTTAGTATAAAGTTCAATCACTTCATGCCCCAAGGCACGAATCAGCTGGGGCGCCGCCACGCAAGCCATGCCGTGTCCGGCATCGACCACCACTTTAAGACAGCGTGTAAATTGGAACCGAGCTTTGACGTCATCCAGATAAGCTTGAATAATTTCACCTTTTTCAAAGCGGCCCTTTTCCTTGAGAGAATCGTCTTTTTGCATCATGACCAGCAGGGTCTGAATTTCTTTGCCGAAAAACGGGCGGTCCGCAAGATGAAATTTGAAACCGTTGTATTGGGGAGGATTGTGGGAACCGGTGATGCAAATGCCGCCATCCAGTTTAAGGTGCGAAACCGAAAAATAAAGCAGCGGAGTCGGAATCATGCCAAGGTTGACGACTTGCGCTCCTGTGGACGTCAACCCATCAACCAAGGCTTTCTGCAGGCGGTCGGAACTGGGGCGCAGGTCATAACCGACGCCGATTTTTTTTTTGCCCTCACGGCTGAGCAGCGTGCCAAAAGCCGCGCCGATACCGCGGGCAACTTCGCTCGTCAGCTCTTTATCCGCGAGACCGCGGATGTCGTATTCCCTGAAAATATTAACGGGGAGGTTATGCATAGTGTCTCGTGGCGCGTGACCCTCGTCACTTAAGGAATGGTGCGAGCGAGAGGACTTGAACCTCCATGCCTTGCGGCGCCAGCCCCTCAAGCTGGTGCGTCTGCCAATTTCGCCACGCTCGCATAAATTTAAAATTATTTTTCAGTATCCACCGAGATCGGCAGCCGTTTTTTTTCCGCTCCCTCGCCCATGCTTTTTATGGGAGAGGGCATGAATGACACAACTCCAATAGAGTTGCGCATGATTGTCTCTGTCTCCGCACAGAGGCTGGGGTGAGGGGCGCTTTGCTCTCCCCTCATCCTAACCTCTCCCCAAAGGGGAGAAGGAATATGGCGCAATTAAACCGATTATTTCTTACCGCGCTCCCGCAAAAGCTGTTCTTCAACCCGTGACAAATCATGGGCCAATTGCTGCGTTTCTTGAATGAGGGTTTTGACTTCCGTATCTTCGGCCGCAACCGTACGGCCATGCGACAGGTCTTCATAAAGTTTACTGCCCAAACGCGTAAACTGTTTGCTGACACGGTGTTCCAAGGCCGCCTTTTCAATCATCAATTTGGTAATGTGCGCGGCTTCCCCGGCTTTTTCTGAAATGACTTTCACGGATTGCTTGGTTAATTCGAAAGCCTGATTAATCGCTTTTTCCGCTTTCTCGTAAAGTTCTTTTCTATCCATAATGACCTCGGGTTGTTGCCCTGCGGCGGGTTGCTCAGAGCCGTACCGTCTGTCTAGGACGGCGCGGAAAGAATAGTCATTATATTCAGGTATTCAGGGTTTGACCATCGAATTTTGGCCATTTCCCTTGCGGCCAGCAAAGACAGCCCCTTGGGGTGTCTGTTTCCCGGCGCTCAGCAATCAGCCGTTGTGAATGATTTCGAGGTCAGCTTCGGACAAGGTAATTTTTGCGGCGGCCAAATCGTCTTTCATGTGCTGGGGGTCGGTCGTGCCTGTAAGCGGCAGAATGCCGATTTGCATGGTGAAGCGGAAGATGACCTGCGCCGGCGTCACATTTAAACGTTTGGCAATGGCCGCCAGTTGCGGATTTCGCATAACCTGCGGATTTGCGGTAAGCAGCGAGAAGCCCTGATAAATAATGCCTTGTTCCAGACAATATTCCCGGATTTCGGAATCCCAGCTATCTGCCGCATAGCAGCGGTTCTGAACAATCGCGGGTTTAATCCGCGCTTTATCACAAAAGGCCTGCAAATGATGAAGTTCGACGTTACTGACGCCAATCATGCGCGTCTTACCCGATTCACATAATTCTTCCATTGTACCCCAGACTTCCAAATCGTTATTCGTCAGTCCCACAGGCGAACTCGGGCCATGCAGTAAAAATGAATCGAGATAATCCGTGTGAAGATTTTTGAGGGTGCTTTCAAGCGATGACTTCACCTGCGCTGCAAAATTATCGGCGGGATTATACGGCAAGCGGTGGTCCTGTCCGCGCGGGTAGGTGTATTTACTCTGCAGAAACAAATCGTCGCGCGAAATCCCACGGCCTTTCAAAATTAACAGAGCATCCCCGACAAAATCTTCACGGTAGTGCTTCTTCTGATTGGCTGTATCAATGCCGCGAAAACCCGCATTCACCGCCGCAATGACAAACTCGGCCGTCTCGGCTTCTTTCCATGCCGTTCCATAAATGATGGGGGGCAGCGGCGCTGTTTTCATTTCAAACGGTTGTGGCTTTGGGTCTTTGCGCCACGCTGCGGTAGAGGCGCAGGTGACCGTAGTCGAGTTTTCCGGCCAGGAGTTCGTAGACGCCGGTCAAATTTGAGAAACCAATGCGGGAAAAGGCGGCTTCTAATTTCTTTTGGTCATCCGGTGCAAAAAGGCGGTTGATATCCACCTCTTCCCCGGCGCTGCAGGCTTCGGCAAGATGGCCGCAAATCGTACCCGTCACTAACTCGCGGGCGCGGGCGATTTCTTCGATCGATTCTCCGGCGCGAAATCGGCGCAAGGTTTCACGGGAGGTTTGGTTCAAACGCGGAGACGAAACCGGCGCAGGAACGGCGTCTTGAACAAAAATTTGCCGCGGGTTCTCCTGCAAATATGCCGCAATCTCTGCAAGAAATGCTTGGCCAAATTCTTCGAGTTTTTTTTGACCCACGCCGCTGATCCGTGAAAACTCGCGTTCATTGAGAGGATAATTGCGTGCCGTTTGGCGCAGACTGACATCGGAAAAAATCATGTAAGCCGGAATGCCGCGCTCGTCCGCCATGCGTTTACGAAGGCGGCGCAAACGTTCAAAGAGATTTTCATCGCACTGCAGCGAACCTGAGGTGCTGGATTTTTTAATTTCTTCTTTATGCTGAGTCAGTAAGATCGTCTGCCGCTCCTTTAAAGCCTTCGCGCCCGCTTCCGTAAGGACCGTGACGCTGAATTTTCCGGTGTCCAGCGCGAGAAAACCAAGTCTCACGAGTTCACGGCCAATGGCCGCCCATTCTTTACGGCTGCAATCTTTGCCGATGCCGTACGTGGAAAGTTCGTGATGCTGCCAATTTCGTATTTTTTCGGTGTCTGCGCCGGTCAGGACTTCGATGATATGCCTCATGCCCACGCTGAAGCCGCTTTTGTGACGGATGCGGTAAACGCAGGAGAGAAATTTTTGGGCATTGAGCGTTCCGTCATAGACTGTCCGCGGCGAGAGGCAATTATCGCAAGCGCCGCAATGATCTTGAGTCGGCGGCGGCATTAAACTGCTGGCGGCGTTTTCAAAAAATTGCTTTGCGGCGGGGTCATAAACTTCGCCGAAATAATGCAGCAGGCTCTTACGGCGGCATTCGGCGGATTCCGCATAGTGGATCATTTGTTCAAGCTGTTTACTGGCGATTTCACGCTCTTTTAAATCCGTTTTTTCATTAATAAAACGGAATTGTTTGGCCGCATCGCCGGCGCTGAAAAGCAGCAGGCATTCGCTGGGCAATCCGTCGCGGCCCGCGCGGCCTGTCTCCTGATAATAACCCTCGATGTTTTTGGGAAGATCATAATGGATGACAAAACGCACATTCGGTTTGTTAATGCCCATGCCAAACGCAATCGTCGCGCAGATGATCTGCACATCGTCTTTTAAAAATAGATCCTGATGGCGCGACCGTTCCTCGGCCGCAAGACCGGCGTGGTAAGGCGCCGCTTTAATTCCCTGCTCCACAAGCCGCTGCGCCAGACCTTCCGCAGCTTTCCGGCTTTGGCAATAAATAATCCCGCTTTCACTTTTATAGTTTCCCAGAAAATTCAGGACCTGCTCATCGGCATCGCTTTTGGGAAGCATGCGATAAGTTAGGTTAGGGCGATTGAAACTTGCGGCGTAGACCGCTGGCTCTTTCAGCCGCAACTGACGGAGAATATCGGCTTGGACACGCGGCGTGGCTGTCGCCGTTAAGGCCATGACCGGTATTTCCGGAAAATGTCCGCGCAATTCTGAAAGCCTGCGGTATTCCGGACGAAAGTCATGCCCCCACTCGCTGATACAATGCGATTCATCAATCGCAATCAAACAAACTTTCCAGAGTTTAAGGTCTTCCAAGAAACCAGGGAGCATAAGCCGTTCAGGCGCGGCATACAGTAAGCGGTACCGGCCTTGGTGCAAATCCCGCAAACGCGTTCGCGCCTCTTCGGCATCCAGCGACGAGTTCAGAAAGGTGGCGGCCACTCCGCAGGCTTCCAGCGCTTGCACCTGATCTTTCATCAGGGCAATCAGCGGCGAAACAACCAGGGTCAGGCCCGGCCTTATCAGTGCCGGCAATTGATAACAAAGCGACTTTCCCCCGCCGGTCGGAAGCAGCGCAAATACGTCCCGGCCTGCCAGGGAATCCTTGATAATGTCTTCCTGCAGAGGACGAAAGGAAGTAAAACCAAAATACTGTTTTAAAGGCGTCAAAAGATCCATTATTTTTCCTGATCAGAAATTTCTAAGAAAGCGTTTTATATCATCATGGCTTCCCGCCAAGACAAATTCTATTAAATCACCTTGCCCTCGAAAAAGAATCCTCGCTTTAATCCCCTTGCGGGCTTCCCAAAAATTACCGGTGAGGCGTTTGAGTCCTAAGCCTCGATGGATTTGCCGATCTTTGGATAGAATTTTTATCAATTTCGATGCAACCTCTTTGACTTCAGTTTTTTCAAGTGGCTTAAGCTGCTTGATGGACCGTTCAAAAGAAGGCTTAAATTCAAATCTCATAAACCATCAAGATGTTTCCTCGCGGCATTCTCAGTGGAAAAAACTTTCCCATTCTCAGATGCCATTTTTTCAATTTTCGCCCATTCCTTCGAACTATAAGGAGAGAGAGCGGTGACTTCACACGGCATGATAAAAATGCCGTCCTTTGTTACTCCAAACGCAATGGAAGACCCTTTATGCAAATGGAGCAATTTTCTCACTCGGTTGGGGATCGTCACTTGTCCTTTGGATGTCATCTTGGTCGTTTCAATGATGGTCATAGGCAACACTCCTTTTGTATGTTTTCCTTACTTCCTTACAAAAGGATAATCTCCCATTGGTCAAAAGTCAATTCGTTCAACTCAAAGCTATTGATAATATAGCATAATTAAATTTAATTAAAAGCATTATTTGATGGCGCGTGAAAGAATAAAAAAAAGCCCTAAACCGGAAATCGGTTTAGGGCTTTTTCTGAAAACTGGGGGACCTGGATTCGAACCAAGACTGGGTGCTCCAGAGGCACCTGTGCTACCATTACACAATCCCCCAATGAAGTTGCGTATTATACTGGGCAAGCCAGATAGTGACAAGCCAGGTTTCTTAGCCCGGAGGCCAGGTCATATTCCGGCCGCCCAGAAGATGAACATGCAGGTGAAAAACCGTCTGCCCCGCCTTTGGACCGTTATTGACGACTAACCGGTAATCACTAATGCCGCGGCTGCGCGCGAAAGCTGCCGCTTTAAAAAGAACATCGCCTGCAAGCTGGTCATCCTGGCCTGCCTGCTTCAACTCTCCTGTTCCTGCAATATGCCTTTTCGGAATGACAAGGCAATGGACGGGTGCTTGCGGATTAATGTCATTAAAAATTAAAACCGAGTCATCTTCATATTCAATTTTTGCGGGAATCTGACGGGCAATAATTCTGCAGAAAAGGCAGTCAGGACTCATTTCTTTCCCCTCCTAGCCTCTGCGTTTATCGCAGAGACAAGAACATCGAACGCCTATGGGCGTTTGTATGTTCTAGCCTCCCCCGAAGATCACGGGGAGGAATTATCAAGAAACCTGGTTCTGAAGCTGCGTCACAAACTGCCCAACGCGTTTTAAACAGACGTCTTTGCCGAGTACGCTCATTAATTCGAATAACCCCGGACTGACGGTTTTGCCGGTTAACGCAAATCGTAAAGGATGGATGAGTTCTTTGGCCGCAATTTTTTCTTTTTCAGCCAACTCACGCGTCAAGACCTCAAGGGCTTTAAGGTCTGTAAAATCCACGGATGCCGCCGAATCAAGCCAGACCTGCAAATATCCGCTCACGCGGGCCCAAAGCGCAGCGTCAATCACCACGCCTTCCTTGCGGTAATACTCCTCTAACAAAGTCATATCCTCATGCGTAACATCCTGAAAACAACAAGCCGCTTCCCGCGGAAGGCCGCTGAAAGTTTTGATGCGTGCTTTGTAGAGTATCGCCAAAGTTTTCCAATCCGCCCCGGAAAAACGCTTGGCTTGCTCTGGCAGAAAAGCGCTGATGCGCTGAATGTATTCGGCGTCCGTCATTTTCTTGATGTGTTGGGCATTAAGCCACTGCAGCTTTTCAACGTCGAAACGCGCGTTGGATTTGGTAATACGTTTTAGCGAAAATTTTCCGGCAAGTTCTTTTAAGGAAAAAATTTCCTGATTGCCTTCCGGTCCCCAGCCTAGAAGCGCCAGATAATTGAGCAAGCCTTCACTGAGATAGCCTTCTTCGCGGTAGGCGCTGAGGGCGACGGCCCCATGCCGCTTGGAAAGCGGGCTGCCGTCACCGCCCAAAATGAGCGGCAGATGGGCATATTTGGGAGGCTTCCAGCCCAAGGCCTCGAAAAGCAGGATTTGGCGCGGGGTGTTAGAAATGTGGTCATCGCCGCGGATCACGTGTGAAATCTGCATATCGTGATCGTCCACCACGCACGCCAGTTGATAGGTGGGATAGCCGTCGGACTTCATGATCACAAGATCATCGAAAAGCGACGTATCAAAGGCCATTTCTCCATGCACAAGATCGTGGAAGACGGCTTTTTTCTCCGGCATGGTGAAACGCACCGCTTTTTTGCCGTCTTTTATTTCTTCGGCAGCCAGCCCCTGCTGCACAAGCTGCTGGGCGATTTCGCGGTAACGCTCCAGCCGGCGGCTTTGGTAAACGACAGGCTCATCACTTGCAAGGCCGAGCCATTCCATGGCTTGGAGGATATTGGCTTCAAACTCGGGGGTGGAACGTTCGCGGTCGGTGTCTTCAATCCGCAAAAGAAATTTTCCGGACTGGGACCGCGCGTACAAAAAATTAAAAAGCGCAGTGCGCACGCCGCCGATATGCAGATACCCCGTGGGCGAAGGCGCGAAACGGACTCGGATCATGGGAGTGGAAACCTTACGGGAAATCGGAGTTAGGAATTAGGCGCGGCGCTGCCGTCGTTTTTGCTTTCAAGCGAGGCGATCAATTCGCGCACTTTGCGCAGGTCAAGCGGCTTGCGCAGACAAGCCACGGCCCCTAAATTGAGAATTTCTTGTTCTTTATTCTGCGGAATATAGCCGGACATAATGGCCACCGGCACCTTACAAATCCCTTTGATTTTTTCAAACACTTCGCGGCCTTCCATGCGGGGCATCAACACATCCAGAAAAACAAGATCATAGCGGTTTTCCTTGACCTTGATTAATCCTTCCGCGCCGCTCGTCACGGCGTCGACCACATGCTGGTCGTCCATGAGAATGTCGCGGAATTCATCGCAAATACCCTTTTCGTCATCAATGATAAGAATCTTGGCCATGAGAACCTCGGATGCGTTATTCGGGGAATTTGAAATTTTCCCGGAGCGTTGCGAAATAACTGCGTTTGGAACTTTTAAACAATTTTAACATATGGTTGGCACGCGTAATTTCAATGCTATAGCTATCGTCGATT
Organism: Candidatus Omnitrophota bacterium; assembly: GCA_023247055.1. Taxonomy (GTDB): domain Bacteria; phylum Omnitrophota; class Omnitrophia; order Omnitrophales; family Aquincolibacteriaceae; genus JAHFHB01. The sequence continues at coordinate 21,607 of JAHFHF010000030.1, read as the reverse complement.
TCAAGGTTTTCTTGACCATCGGCGGTTAAAAGCGCCCGGTCCTCGCCCCGGTCCGTGCGGATCTTGACGGTGACTTTCTCGTCTGCGCCTACGGCGATGGAGCGCAGGGCCGAGGCATGCGGGCAAATGGCTGTAATCATAAGCGCTTCAATACGGGGATGCACGACGGCGCCGCCGGCGGAAAGCGAATAGGCGGTTGAGCCCGTGGGTGTTGAAACAATGATGCCGTCACCGCGAAAGGCCGTTAGTTTCTCACCCGACACATTGATTTCAACCCGCAGCAGGCGGGTCAAACCTTCACGGCTGATCACAACGTCGTTCAGAGCGACGAAACGGCGCTCTTTGTGGTGCTTTTCACTGCGTGCGCGGCAGGAAAGCATGAGACGGTCTTCGGTTGTATATTGATCCGCAAGATAGGTGTTTAATTCTTCAAAAACTTCGGTTTCTTTGACTTCGGTGAGAAAACCCAGGCTTCCTAAATTGACTCCCAGAATCGGCACGCTCTTTTCTTTGAAATGTCCGGCCACCGAAAGCAGGGTGCCGTCGCCGCCCAGACAGACGATTAGCGAGCAAGCTTCAATCATGTCCTCGACCGGATGGACGGTAGAATCCATCACAGGTACATCGCGTTTGGCCAGCCACTCTTTGAGTTTGGCCAAGAGTTCATGCGCTCCCGCCTTGCTAAGATTCGCAACAATACCGATTTTTTTTGAGGATAGGGAGAGAGTCATGGTGAATATTTTGAAGCGCGCTGATTCTCCCTCTCCCTTCAAGGGAGAGGGTCGGGGTGAGGTGTGAATCTCCCCTCATCCTAACCTTCTCCCGGAGGGAGAAGGAATAATTAATTTACAAACCGTTTCAACGAACCTTAATAATTTTATATCAATTCAGCGGACTGAAGAAGAAACCGGCGAAGAGTCTTTGGACCGCAGTTCCTCGAGGACTTTTGCACTAATGCGTTCGGGCGAAAGACCGAATTCGTCAAAAAGAAGATCGCGTGAACCCTGCTCGATAAAACGGTCCGGCAGGGCCAGGCGGCGCACATTGCCCGCGGACAGGCCGTTGGCCTCGATCCATTCCAGCACCTTCGAGCCAAACCCGCCGGTCAAAACATGTTCTTCGAGTGTCAGGACAAGCCGGCTTTTTTCCAAAGCTTCGCGGATGAGGCGTCCGTCGAGCGGCCGGGCAAAGCGCATATTGACGACGCGCGCGTCCACCCCCTCTTTTTTCAAAAGCGCCTGGGCCTTCAGCGCGATTTCAACCATACTGCCAAGGGCCAGCAGCGAGACTTCATCGCCTTCGAGTAAGACTTCCCCTTCGCCGATGCCAAAGACGTCTTTGCCCTTGCGGTCCGCAAACGCGGCCGGCACTTCGCCGCGAGGATAGCGCAATGCAAAAATTCCGGGATAAGCCAGGCCAAGTTCCAGCATGCGACGCATCTCAGGCTCATCTTTGGGCGCAGCAATCACGGCATCGGGAATATGACCGAGATAACTAATATCGAAAACACCATTGTGCGTAGCGCCATCGGCACCAACCAGGCCGGCGCGGTCCATGGCCACGACCAAAGGCAGGCGCTGTAACGCCACATCGTGAATCAAACTGTCTTGCGAACGCTGCAGAAAGGTGGAATAGATCGCACAAACCGGTTTGAGACCGCCCTTAGCCAGCGCGCCCCCGAAGGTCACGGCATGCTGCTCGGCAATGCCGACGTCAAAGAAACGCTCCGGAAATTCTTTTTGAAAACCGGTCAGTCCCGTGCCCGTGGGCATGGCTGCTGTAATCGCGGCCACCTTAGGATCTTGACGCGCCAAATCGGTCAGTGCATTTGCAAAAGCCTTAGTGTAGGCAATGCCCGCTTCGCGCGCTTCAGGCGACGGCTTGGGCTGGATTTTTTCTCCGGTCTCGGTATCAAACGGCACCACGCCGTGCAAACGTTCGCTGTCTTTAGCCGCGAATTTACAGCCGCGCCCTTTTTCGGTGATGATGTGTAAAAGACAGCAGTCCTTGAGCGCCAGCACTTTGCGCAGCGTTTCGACAAGCCCGGTCACATCATGGCCGTCAACGGGTCCGAAGTAACGGAAGCCGAGTTCTTCGAACAAAATACCGGGGACAAGCAAGTGCTTCATGCCTTCCAAACCCGCCGAAGCAAAACGGCGCAGGCGTGGAAAGCGGTCGAGTTGCTTCTCGGTTTCGGAACGGATGCGGTTGTAAATGGGATTGGTCAGCATTTTATTAAAATATTTGCTGATGCCGCCGACGTTTTTGGAAATGGACATTTCATTGTCGTTTAAAACAATCAACATGTCTTTTTTCAAATGGCCGGCGTTGTTCAAGGCTTCATAACTCAGACCCGCGGTCATGGCGCCATCGCCCACCACCGCCACAACGCGCTCGCTGCCGTGCTGAATGTCGCGTGCCGCAGCCAAACCCACGGCCTGGGAAATTGCAGTGCCGGCATGTCCGACGATGAAATGGTCATAAGAACTTTCAAAGGGCGAGGGAAAACCGCTGATCCCGCCATGCTTGCGCAGCGTCGTCATTTTTTCACGGCGTCCGGTGATCATTTTGTGAACATAGGCCTGATGGCCGACGTCCCAGCAAATCTTGTCTGTGGGCAGGTCGAGGACGTAATGCAGTGCAATGTTGAGTTCCAAAGCGCCGAGGCTGGCGCCCAAATGACCGCCGGTTTTAGCAACCGACTGGATCAAGGCTTCGCGGTATTCCGCTGCCACTTCAGGCAGTTTTTCAAACGGAGTCTTTTTAAGATCCGCAGGCGATTGAATAGTCTCAATCCATTTAAAATCAGGCATGGGTTTTAGTGGGCATCCTTTGTTCCAAAAAGTCGGCCAAAAAGATCAGTTTGGCGGATGTCTTTCCGAAAAAACGCGCTTCCTCTCTCGCTTTAGCAATCAAAAGACGTGTATTGTTTTCTAATTCGCGAGCGCTCATGTGGCGCAGATAACCGTCGCCGTCCAGCAGATCATCAACACACTGAAAGGCCAAACCAAGCAGTTCGCCGTAACGCTGGGAACGGGCAATTTGCGCTTCTCCGGCCCCGGCGGCCACAGCGCCGGCCACCGTACTGGCCTTGATGAGTTGTCCGGTTTTATGGATATTGATAAAGTCGAGCATGGCGAGATCAGGCGTCTTAGACGCCCCTTCCAAATCCGCCGCTTGGCCGCCAATCATACCACAAGTGCCGGAAGCCGTCGATAGCTCGCGGGCCAGCCGGACAGCCATTTCCGCAGGCTGGACCTGCGTCAAAATCTCAAAAGCCAGGGTCAATAGGCCATCACTGGCCAAAAGGGCCGTGGCCTCGCCAAACTTTTTGTGGCAGGTGGGGTTACCCCGGCGCATGTCGTCATTGTCCAGGGCCGGCAAATCATCCTGCACAAGCGAATAGCAGTGAATGAGTTCAAGCGCACAGGCCGGATAAAGGGCCCGTTCCAAGTCGCCTCCCAGCGCTTCGCAGACCGAAAGGGTCAAAAGCGGCCGGAAGCGCTTACCCCCGGTCAAAACCGCATAATGCATGGCTTCATGCAGCGTTTGGGGATATAAATCCGCACGCGGTAAAAAGCGCCGCAGAGCCGCATCAATCTTGGCCAAAAAATCTTGAAAATTTTCTTCGAATGTCAAAATAATTCTCCTAACGCAGCTCAACCCTCACCCCGGCCTCTGTGCTGAGACCGAGACAATCATGCACAACTCTGTTGGAGTTGTGTCATTCATGCCCTCTCCCTAAAAGGGAGAGGGAGAAAAACTAATAGCTGAAATATTCCTTACCTCCCAAAAAAACTATAAACTGAACTCTCCCTCTCCCATCTGGGGAGAAGGTCGGGGTGATGGGCGATCATTCTTCTTCCGCTTCAAAAGGCTTACGCGTCAACTCGCCCTTCGCGGTTTTACTCAGCACTTCGATTTTTTTCTCGGCCTGGCCAAGTTTTTCCTGGCATATGCGCGAAAGTCTAATGCCCTCTTCATAACGGCTGAGCGCATCTTCAAGCGTAATATTTCCCGCTTCCAACTCTGAGACTATTTTTTCCAGTTTTTCGAGCGCTTTTTCAAATGAAACTTCAGCCATACTCCTTCTCCTTTATCTTCTTTCTTCGTTACTTTGTCATTGCGAGGCCGTTGAAGTTTGAGGGGCAAAGCAATCTCCTTTGCTTTGAGATTGCTTCGACTTCAGTTGAATGTTGTCTCGCAATGACGAGAAACGTCAAGTTTCGAGTCGGTTATAGTCCCAACGCACAGGCGTTGGGGCAATGACAAAGATGTAAAAATCGAGTTACTCACTCCTTACAACTTTTGAATAAACCGTACCATCGGTCACACGCGTGGCCAAAATGTCCCCCGCACGGACCTGATTTGTTTTTTTTAAAAGTTCACCGTCTTCAAGAAACGTCAACGAATAGCCGCGTTCCAAAATGGCAAGCGGATTTAGCGTACGCAATTGGCCGGCTGCGGACTGCAGCTGTTTTTTCTTCATCTCGGCCGCGCTGCGCGCGTAGTTGTGCAGCTGACGGAAAATCTCATCGAAACGCTGGCTGAACTGGTCCAGTAAAACACGCGGCTGCTCAAACGCATAGCCGGTCATGAGCGCAGCCACCGTTTTTTTACGGAACGCCAGAAAATTCTTCATCGCATTGTGAATCCGCGCACGCGATTCTTTAAGGCTGCTTAAAATTTCTTCCATATTCTGGACCACCAATTCTGCAGCCGCTGAAGGTGTCGGCGCGCGCAAGTCTGCGACCCAATCGCAGATGGTCCAGTCGATTTCATGGCCCACCGCGGAAATCACTGGGATTTTAGAGCGATGGACCGCGCGCGCAACGGCCTCTTCGTTAAACGCCCACAGATCTTCCAGACTGCCGCCGCCCCGGCCCACAATCAAAACATCGACTTCGCCGGCGGGCAGGCTGTTCATTTCATCAATGGCGCGCGCGATTTCTTCGGCAGCGCCCTCCCCCTGGACTTTAACCGGATTCAGCAAAATGCGCGTACAGCGTGAACGGCGGTTAAGAACATTGAGCATGTCACGGATGGCCGCGCCCGTCGGCGAGGTTACAATCCCAATTGTGCCGGGAAATCTCGGAATGGGCCGTTTGCGCTCCGTTTCAAATAATCCTTCGTTCTGCAGTTTTTCCTTCAACTGCTGAAAGGCCAGCTGCAAAGCTCCCAAACCTTTGGGCTCGACGCGATCAATGTAAAACTGATATTGGCCACGCGCTTCGTAAAGCGACAGGCGTCCAAACGCGACGACCTTGAGCCCATCCTTGAGTTGAAACTTTAAATTCTGATTACTACGACTAAAAAACGCGGCGTTGATCTGGGACGCGCTGTCTTTGAGCGAGAGATAAATATGGCCAGAGGTATGATACTTGAGATTGGAAATCTCACCTTCTAGCCAGATGCCGCTAAACTGCCCCTCGATCACGAGCCGCGCCTGGCGGTTGATTTCCATGACCGTATAAATTTTCGGTGCTGTGGCTTCAGATTCTACGCGAAATTTAGGCGTGAGCATGTTCTGCAAATTCCCTTGCATCTATTATTTTTGTAGGGCGGGTCCCGCCCCTACCAGAAACCATTTAAAAATTACAGCTTTGTCATTGCGAGGAGTCTCACCGCTTTTGGGTAGCCGACGAAGCAATCTCAAGACTCTAAGATTGCTTCAGCCTTATGGAGAGCGCTGCTTCGCAATGACAAAAATAGTTGTAGTGGCAATTCATGAATTGCCATTACAGCTAATGATTAGTCTGTTACGATAAAATTCATGCGCACATCATGCGGCATGGCCGGAATTTTTTTCAACAGCTGCTCGCGGAACCCCACGCCGATTTTTACGACATGCGGCGCATGCGCCAGCAGCCGGTCAAAATGTCCGCCGCCCCGGCCGAGCCGGACACCCCCGGCTGTAAAGCCCAGCCCTGGAATAATCGCCAGGTCGAGATGCCGAACCTGGCCCCGGCGTACTTGATGCGGCCTGGGTTCAAGGATGCCGTAAATCCCAGGCCGTAAATCTTTTTTGAAGTCGTGGATGCGGTAGAGCAAAACGCCGCGCGGCGACACGCGGGGAATATAAACAGTCTTGCCTTGGTGCAGCAAACGGCGGATCAACGGACGCGTATCGAGTTCGTCTTTACGGGCCGCATAAATTAAAATCGCCCGGGCTTCCTGCACAAAATCCGACCGCCAAAGCCTGGCGCAAACTACCAGGCTCTTTTTACGGCGTTCCGGCAGTGGAATGGCCGCAAGGCAAGCCCTTAACTTATTTCTCAATAATGATTTACAGTCATTTTTCAAAGCAGGAGCCATAGCGCAGGGTTATTTTATCCCAAAGCCCTGGAAAAAGAAAGGGCGTCGGTGAGTACTATGACAGTGGCGCCAAAAAACTGTCCCAAAAAGCAACCTGAAATTAGCTATAATCAGATTCAATGAGAATAATAGGCGTGCCCAAATGCTCAAAAATTTCTGGATTTTTTTTAGTTGAAACGGTACTAACAGTCGTGAAGGGTGACAAAACAGTCATCAGTTCTGAATCTGCGCTGGCTTAGCGTTTGGGAGGAAATTTCAATGAAAAGAATTCCGCAGCCCTGCATTTGAAATGTTTTTATCTTGTTTTCCACCTTTCATCCACCGTTACTGGAAACATCCCGACTATTACTGGGTTCTGTTGAAACAAGTTCAGACTCTAGGCCCCAAACACCTGTCGATCCTCGCCGATGCAGATTATTTTAAAGATTACCGCCTGTGGCATAAACGCTTCCGTGTTTGCGGGCTTGAGTTTAAAAGCACCTCGAAAAACACGTTTAAAAAAACTCCGCATCGGACTTTAAACACCGCTTCTTTAGGTGACTGGGCCGACCTTCCGCCCGCCGATATCCTCAAAAAATTAGTGAGCCAACCCCATGCGGCTTTTTCAAATGAGTTTAAAACCGGCATAAGCCAAGCCGCAGCAGAACAACCGCTCAAAGCCATTCTTTCATGGAGTAATCTGCCCTGCCTTCGAATCGCGGCGGATCATTGCGGACTTCCCGTCATTCACAACGAAGTCGGCCCGCTGCGCGCCCCTGTTTACCGGCAAACCATCTACTTTGATTTAAGCGGAGTCAATGCCGGCACAAGCGCCGAACGGGACGCTCGGCAATTTTACGAGCACTTCATACTCACAAAAAAAACTCGATTGCTCTCCCTGGAAGAACTGCAAACTATCTTTTACACTCCCCGTCATTCTCCAAGCGGCCCGCCGCGCTTTGCCGTGGGCGTACCCCTGCAGGTGGCAACTGATTCCAATGTTATGGCCTTCAACCGCGACTGGACATTTGAAAAAATTTTGCGCAAAGTCCGGGAGGAAAATCCCGGTCAAGCAATTCTGGTTCGCCCCCATCCTGAGGATAAAAAACCCGTACTCGATTCACCTTTTGTCCTGGACACGAGTGAATCCGCTCGAGAATTTTTGCTGCAATGTGAAAAAATTTATACGCTCAATTCCAGTGTTGCTTTCGAGTGCCTGCTGTGGGACAAACCCGTCGTTATTCTTGGAGAATCCCCGGCGGATTTTCTATCCTGGGAGAAAAAAAAGGTCATGACAACCCAAGAATATTTGGCTTATCTGAATTATCTGTTCCTTGGCTACCTGGTGCCGGCCGCTTACCTTTTTGACCGGGATTACTATGCCTGGCGGCTGGATAATCCAACACTTGAGGCCATCCGTCAAAAGCACCTGGCCTATTGGCAAAACACCCCTAAGCCCCGCATGTTGACCCGTATGCTAAAAAGAGGCTTCCTGCGCACTATAAAGCGATTCTTTTTTGATCAGTCCTGCTAGCATTTTGTCCTTGCCGCTTGAATCTCTTTAGCCGCTCCATTGGAAGATCGCTGAAGGTGTGTTAACATTTTTTCACCCTGCTGTTTTCATTGAAATACTATGGCCCTGGCCACACTAAAAAATAATAAAATCTGTTCCTTTCTCCTCATCCTGACGCTGGCCTTTCAGCCCATAGGACAAGCTGAAAAAGCCCCTGCCTCCAAGGATGCTCCCCTGCTTTCGATTCAAAAATTCGGATCTTTTCGTCTGTACGACGGCTCGGGCGGCAGTCGTGATTTAAATCAACTGCTTCAGGCACGTGACCAAAAAATATTAATCTATATTCAAGATGCCCACGGCAATATCTCAGTTCAAAAAAATACAGCCCGCCTGCTCAATGCGTTTACGGATACGCTCAAAATCAGCGCCCCCTGGATCGGCCTGGAGGGCACCCCGTCCGGCGAGGTCGATCACCGTGCGTTGAGCCTTTTCCCGAACCGGCGGCTGCGCCGCCTGGCCGCATTATTCTTTCTGAAAAACGGCGATCTTGACGGAGCTGAGTACTACGCGGCCGCGCACAATCCGCACGCCAGGCTTTTTGGCGTGGATTCCACTGCGTTATGGGCTGAAAATAAAAAGCATTTTAATGATTTCCAGATCCGGGGCGCCCAGACAAGTTCCCTTGAGAAAATCAACGCCGCTCTCACCGCACTGAAGCAGGCCGTATACCACCGCGACCTTCTCGAGTTGGATCATTTGTTCCGCAAAGATGAGTCTTTAGCCAAAGACCTGCGTACTCTCGTACAGATCGCCAAAGCCAAAGGTCTTTCTTTGAAAAAATTCCCGGCGGTCGCCGCTTTAACATCCAGAACGACTCCCGATGCTGAAAATAGAACCTTTGCCGCTCAAGACCGGCTGATCGAAACTTTGTGGGATGAAGTCCAAACACTCCGGCAAAAAACCTGGGAAGCCTCGTTTTTAAATCCGGAGCAGGCGCAGCTCTACGCCGCTGCAGAAGCACTGCTTCTGGTGGAAAAACTGCTGGCCTTCAAGGCCATCCCTCAGGAAGTCTCACAACTGACAGCGGCTCCGGCGGCGCAAATTCTGACGCCCCTGCAAAAACGCTTGCGCCAATATGCTTATCTGCTGCCCCGGGAAACCCGGCCGCAGACTGATGATTTTGCGGCACTGGCGGATGCCGCTGAAAAAGCGCTGCTCTTTTACGCCACGGCCCGCGCACGCGATCATGTTCTAGCTGAAAACCTTGAGGCCCTTGTACGCCAAAATCCGGGATCGGTTTCATTTTTTATCGGCGGCGGGTTCCACCAGGCGCGGCTGGTCAAGCAGATGCTGTCTAAAAAAATCAGCGTCGTGCTCGTGAGTCCCTTCATGGCCAACCATGAGGGTGAAAAAAAATACTGGCAGCGGCTGCGTGATCAAACCCCGGCTTGGCCCATGCCCGCATTTTACGGTCAGTTAACCTCCATGCCGCACACCCATGCCGGAAGCACGCTGAAACTCCCCAGTTCTTTCCCCTTGCTGGGCCAGCCGGCCGCAAGCCGGTTTCCCTGGGAAGTCGCGCTCGTGCTTTATGCTCTTGGACACACGCCCGCAGCCCCAAAACAAGGCGCCGCAGCCTGGGACGACTATGCGGTCCGATGGGAGAAAATTTATCCGCAAGATTCTTTGACAGCCTGGCTTGCGGGAATCGGCCGTCAAACACCGGGATGGTTCGAATACCACGGCCCCTCCGGCGCAAATATTGTTCTCGGCGTCACTCGTGACAAAGCACCCCGGCCGGCCAAATACCTGACCTCCCTGAACAGGCACAGCCATGTGCGCCTGGCACCGAATCTCAGCGTCAGCGTTTATCGTCCGGGCACTCTGCGCAGCGAAATGCGCTCGCAGAACCCTGACGACCAAACACTGGTCGGGGCCATGCATACCAAAGAAGTCCTTATTCAGCATTGGGCACCTCAAGAGCAAGCGCGGATCACTGTCGCCGGCTTTTTGAGCGCATTGGCCGTCGCACTCTATGGCGATCCCAAATTCAATTTAAAAAAGGCGCCGCTCAAGACAGCTCTCTCGAACATATTTCTAAGCGTCCCTTCAAAACAACAGAACGCTGTCTATGATAAATTCCGGGAGCGTTACGCCGGAGTCACTCTGGAAACCAACACCATCTTTTCCGAGCTTTTAACTTATGAAAATCCCGTTACGGATAACGCAGGTGCCAAACAAACTCCGACCCTGAAGATAGCGCCTCACATCCTTACTAGAACGCTTTCTGTGGACGCCGCGGCAGCTTCTGTCACTCTCGAAGTCTTGACCGCACTCCTTGTTTTCTGGGAAATGGTGGTCCCCATTCTGTCGGAATTAAAAATAGCCGCTCAGGCTAAGGATATTCATACCGTAGTTACAGGAATTTTTACAGCTCTGGCCAAGCAAAGCGGAGTCACTCAAGCAAAATTCATGGCGGACCTGGCAACTCTAAGCTCACAAAACCAGGCCGGTGATCACAGCGATACTCATTTCGCTTCCATTATTCACACCATCCTTGATCTTTCTGACCAGAACTCGTTGATGCGGCCCTTGCCTCCGCTCTTGGGCAATTCAACCATCGACCGGTTGGTTCCCCTGCCTGAAGGCGCAAGGCTGGACCCCCCTCATACGGCACCAGCTGTTTCGGATATCCCATCCGCCACCGCAAGCCCTCTTCCGGACTACGAAGCCGCTCTGGTAAGCTCTTTTGGAACGCCTGCGCCCCTGAGCAGCACGGCAACGGAACCGGCTTACACCATTCTCGGAGGAAAGGTGCCCATTGCACAAAACGCCGTCATCACTTTAAACGGTGTCAAATACAAATTGATCCGCCCGCTTGGCAAAGGCGGATTTGGTGAAGTCTGGCTTGTCCAAAAAGAGGGACACGCCAGCGTTAAACTTTACTACGCCTTGAAAGTCGTCAAGCCGCCCGCTTCCCAAACCACATCTCCGGAATTTATCCGGGCTGCTCGCCGCGCGGCTCTTGAAGTCAGCAGCCTCATCCGGTTAGAAGAAGTCACGGGTACCCCGAAATTTATTGCGCAGGAGGGGCTTGTCGATGAAACGAACGAACCCATTCCCGGCGTTTTGACGGGTTCCGCAGAAGGCCTTTTGCTCATGTCGCTTGCGTCGGGTCAGACTCTAAGCAGGGCCGTGACCAGCCTCAAAAATCAAGGGCTCTTTCTGGAACCCAAAGATGCCGCCACCCTGATGCACAATGTCTCAAAAGCGATTGCGCAAGCGCACACTCTGGGACTGGTTCATCGTGATCTCAAGCCGGATAACGTCATGCTGCGATTCATTCGCCAGGGGCATGATTGGCAGCATCAGATCCTGGACTGGGGTCTTTCGCGGGATGAACACACAAATCGTGACATAGACATTGACCTAGGTGTACTGCGTAACAGCCTCGCACCGGACGAACAACTCTACCTGGACACACTCACCAAAGCCGGCCAGGTTTTTGGAACTCCGGGGTACATCGGTCCGAATCAGATTCGGAATCCACATTCGGTCACTTACCTCGATGATATTTTCGCGCTCGGCGCGACATTTTATTTCATGGTCACGGGTGGCCGTGAAATTTACAGGATCGGGTCTAACGCCCCGAACTCACTTGAACGCATTACCCGCTCCCTGCAAGGCCTCTATCAAAATCCAAGCACGCATAACCCGGCCCTTGAAGGCACTCCGCTGGAATACATCATTTTAAAAATGCTTGCGCCTCCCTCGGGACGATCACGCCACGATAAAAGGCAGGTGCTCCGCGTGGATGCCCGCGGCAATGAGCTTTTAGCTTACCGGTCTGATGACGAGCTATTGGCCGATCTCAATGCTTTAGTGGAAGGCAGACACTTGCCCTCCGCGAATACGGCGGGGCTTACGGGCTATCCCGATGCCTATACAGTCAGAATCCTGGGTCAGGACGAAAAAACGGTTTACGATGATTTTATCCCGCCCCCGGATATGCTGCAGTCTTCCCCGAAAGGCACCCCGGATTCCGGCTCGGGACAATCGAGCCATTCCGCAACCTCGCAGACAGGCACCACCCCAAAGTCCGGAACCTCGCGCTCGCGCTCAACCACGCATTCGCTGACTGAGTTCTTATCCCGTGTCCCGCGCCAGGCTCCCACGCAATCGATCGGCGGCGGCCCAACACTGCCCCTCGAAGACTCCCTGCGCAGTGCCTCGCCGGCCAGGCGCCGTTTTCTAAAAATATCGGCCGCTTTATTTGCCGGCGCTTCACTCATGGGGATTTTGTTTTTCTTTCTTTGGCCGCTTAAAATTCAGCCTGCCGCAGAAGGCCCGGTGCTTCTCCGGCACGACCAAACAAATGCGCGTGTGGATTTAACCGTAAACGGCCGGCCTCTGATCCAAACCGTCACCCTTGCCGAAGAAAATCCGGGCTACGGCAAAACTGAATCCATTCCGGTGCAAGTTTCCGTGCCCTGGCATACGGATAAAACGATTTTGATTCCGTTCAAAAGGCTTCATCCCCCGCCCGCAATCAGCGGCATTCGCGAACAATACGTTACCAAAGACCGCACGGCCGTGGCTGTGGATCTTGTCGTGGGCGGTGTCCCGCGCACGATTCATCAATCCCTGAAAGGCTTGATCCCCGATCAGGACGGCACCTTTGAAATTCCCATTAAAGTTCATAGCGATCAAGGCGGCGAGGCGGAGATTAAAATCAAGGTGGTGGTGGACACCACTCTTTTTAAATGGCCGGCTAATTATTTCACGCTGATCGAAGGCTATCACGAAGTAAAAAATCCTTTTGAGGTCGAAATCGAGACCGGCGGAAAAAAGGAAAAGAAATCCATTCAGGGAGAAATTCATGCCCTCTCCTGGCTGCAGGAAAAAGGCTATATCCGCGCCGCAGATGATATTTCATTTTTGAGCATTTATAAGCAGGACGTCCACCCGAATGATGAGAACAGAGATGGCAAGCCGCAATTTCCTTTCTTTTTCCGTGACGCCTCGCATACGGCCAATAACCCTTACACCGTAAGCTGGATGATCGTGAATAAGCCCATTCCGGCTTCCGAAAAAACGCATCTCGAATTTTCTTTGGACGTGCGCGTCGCACCCAAAAGACCGAAAGCGGATCCGGATGATCCGAATGATCCCAACAGCGATGAAGCGCTCAAAAAACTGGGTTTGGATCCTGGCACGTACCGCGGCGCGGGCAATATTCTCTTCGGCCTGCACAATCCGGATGCATCGTTTACCAATCAGAATAACCAGGCGGAGTATGGAAAAATGACGCTGATCGAAGCCTCAGGCATGGCGGGTAATCTCGAAACAGCCCCTCTTTTTTTGACTCCCAAAGAAATTCCGTTCAACTTAAACGGTGGACGCGGCGATTTTATTCGCACCAATTACGCCAAACAGCAAATTCCTAATGTCTCCGTTCCCGTCAACAAATGGCAAACCATTACCTTAGTCAAACCAGCGGCCGGAGAAACTTACGCAGCGCCCGGCGACGATGTTTCCAAGGCGAAGGTCTATGACGGAAAAACCGCGCTGCTGCTTTTGGAAGGGCGCATCGTTCACACATTCCAAATCACTGTCGGGCCGAACATGCACCTGGTGCTCTATTCCAGCGGTGATACCGGCGGCGCAGCGTTCGGAAATGCCAAAGTCACTTTGGAAGAGAAGAAAGCTCCGGCTGCAAAACGCTCCGAACTCCGTCACGTGAGCGTACCGCAGCAAACCACAAAAATGCCCGCGCTATGGCGGCGCATTGTACCCAGCGCGCTTGCGTCCCAGGCCTCTGCAGTTTTGTTCTTGCCCGCGCGTCTCATGACTTCCGTCACGGGCCCAAACCTGCTGCCCATGCCCAATACACGGCTGGTCTTTGTGGCAGAACCCGGTCTCTCTGCACCTGAATTTCACAGGTTAAACACCCGGCTTCGATCCGAACAGGCCGTGCTGATCCGAAGCCCGCGGCCTTTTACGGATCTTTTAAAGCATTCCACTGAACTTGAGAATTTGAAAAGCAGGGCCGCGCCCGCTCTGGGCGTCCGCATCCAGGACATGGGAACACCCATTTTTTTTAATCCTGAAACGCCGCAGGCCGCTCCCGTCAGGCAGACTGCACACCGGGCTTCCGAGAAAAATTTCTTCGTACTGCACGTGGATGCGCTGCGCCTGGCCAAAGATCCGGCCTACCGCACCGCCCATCTTGTGACGGCTGCCGCACTCTCCAAGCAAACGCTGCAATTATTGCAGGGCCTTATGGCCTATGCCGACGGCTCTCTGGGCATACCCCCAAGCTGGGTTGAATCGTTAGGCGGCCTTTGGAAAAATATCCAAATCCTCGCCTACTCTGCTTAATGCCCTCTTTTTTCTCCGGCCGTTAGCCGATACACTCGTGTATGGATAAACGCATTGCTCGGCGCAGTTTTGCCTCCACTTTGGTTCAGTTAAAAAACCCCGACGGTTCACACCCGCTGCAGGGTGAAATGCTGGATATTTCAGAAAGCGGCCTGTTGATTCAACTGGATCCAGCCGCAAAAATACACTGGCCCCTCGGAACCCTGCTCAAAGTTTCATGCGCCCTGCCCACCGGCCCTTTTTATGCTCAAGCTGAAATTACACGCTTAGATACTAAAACAAGCCGTGCCGGCCTGCGCTGGCTTGAGTTCCAAAGCCCGCGCGACCATAAAAATCTTCTGGCTCTTGTCACCAATGGTTTCATGTAGCCTGTCTACGGACTCCCGCCATGCTGTTTAACTCATTTGCTTTTCTTGGTTTCTTCGGCGTGATCTACGCTCTTTACCGGTTTCTGCCGCACCGCGGCCAAAATCTGTGGCTGGTCTGTGCCAGTTTATTTTTTTATGGGGCCTGGGATCAGCGGCTGCTCCTCCTTTTGATCGCTTCCTGCGCCCTCAATTTTATCTGCGTCCGTGAAATGGCCGCACGAACACAGCCGGAAGAGAAAAAAATCTACCTGCGAATCAGCCTTTTTCTCAATCTTGGCATTCTTTTCTTATTCAAATATTTCCATTTTTTCTTTGACAGCCTCCAGAGTTTGCTGCGAGTCTTTGGATGGGATATTCCCAATGCTCCCTTTCAAATCCTGCTGCCTATCGGTATTTCTTTTTATACCTTCCAGAAAATCAGCTACGCGGTGGATGTTTACCGCGGCCTTTATCCTCCTGTGCGCTCCTTCAGCGACTTTGTGCTTTATTCGACCTTCTTTCCCCAGTTGATTGCCGGCCCGATCGAGCGTCCGGCCCACCTGATGCCCCAGATCCTCCGGCCGCGCCCCATTCACCTGGAAGGATTTCAGGAAGGCTGCCTGCTTTTTTTCTGGGGCCTCTATGAAAAGGTTTTTATTGCCGACAACCTGGCGCCGGTGGTCGCCCGGGTTTTTGATCAGCCCGGGCCGCATACCGGTCCCGCGGTTCTTTTAGCGATTTACGCCTACGCGTTTCAAATTTTATGTGATTTTGACGGTTACTCCAACATGGCGCGCGGGTTGGGCAAACTGCTTGGATTTGATTTGATGGCCAATTTTAACCTTCCCTATTTTGCGCTCGGCCCCTGCGATTTCTGGCGCCGCTGGCATATCAGCCTTTCAACCTGGCTGCGGGATTATCTCTATATCCCTCTGGGAGGCAATCGCGAGGGAACCTGGTTTACCCTGCGTAATCTTTTTCTAACCATGCTGTTGGGCGGGCTCTGGCACGGCGCGCGCTGGAATTTTGTTTTGTGGGGTTTCTATCATGGTGTTTTGCTCATGCTGGCGCATTTCTATCACTCGACCCAAGCGGCGGAGCGGATTGAACCGCTGATCTCAGGCAAAGCAAGGAACTGCTTGCGCATTTTTATTTTCTTTCACCTGACCTGTCTGGGCTGGCTTTTTTTTAGGGCGTCTTCGCTCTCCCAGTGCTGGGAATTGCTGAATTCCCTATTTGCCAATTTTCATTTCCAAATCGCAGAGATCCGGCCGATGCTGGCTGCGCTGGTGCGCTATGCGGGTCTCTTTATCGTCCTGCAGTGTTGGGGCTATACCCGCCATGACCCTTTTGTTTTCAGACGGCTGCCCGAGGCGTTCAGGGGCCTTTTCTATGCCGTGCTTTTTTATTCACTCATTCTTTGCGGCACTCAAAATAACGCAGCGTTCATTTATTTCCAATTTTAACTATGAAAAAAACTCTGCCTATCTTCTTGACTACCCTGTTTCTGGTGGAAAGCGCCGTCGCACTTTGGATGCCGCGGATTACTACCCAGCGTGACTTTGCCATCCTCAATGCCAAACGAGAATTGGCACATCAATCTCTGGATGCGCGTTTGATCATCATGGGAGACTCCGCAGCGGGCTTGGGCGTTGACGCTAAACTTCTTGAAGAAAAAACCGGTTTAAAAACCGTTAATCTGGCACTGCTAGCGCCTTGTAACAAAGCAGCCCATCTTTTGCTGCTCAAAGACTACCTGCGGCAAAACCCAAAACCTCAGGCTATTTTGCTTATGCACGCGTTTGATATTTGGTGGCGTGATTTACGGATGACCGAGCCCTGGCCGCCCGGCGCGGGACAGACGGATCAGACCGACATCCTCGCCCGACTCTTTGGATGGGATTTCTGGAAAATCGCAGCAGCCTACCAGTGCCGAAATCAACAGACTCATGTGCCTTTTTACCGTTTTTTTCATACGCTGCTTCCGTCGCAAAACTACAGCGAGGATTTGAGGCAAATGATATCAAAGCCCGTCGACTTCTGGTCTCAAGCCTCAAAGCGCCGAAGGCAGCATGAGTATGCCTGGCAGCACATGACCAAGGATCAAGGGAATTACCGCTATTATTTATACGCCGGCTCACAGGTGCCCGTCCAGGATATGCCATCGGTCCGACGCGACGCAAAAGATGACTGGGTTTGGATGCGCTCACATACCTTTACGGTCTCTGCTTTCAATAAAGATTCACTCGATCAATTTCTGCGTTTTACAGCTAAAGAAGGGATTGAAGTTTGGATTGCTTTCCCTCCGCTTTGGAATGGGTTTCGATCTCGTCCTAAAGCAACCGTTTTTCTTAAATCGCACAACTTTTTTTTAAACGAATTGGCAGAAAATCATCCTCATGTGCATTTGCTCACTGAGGATTTTTATTGGGCAAAAAATGCAGAAATGCTCAACTCCGTAGAACATTTAAATCTGGAAGGACAGCGCCGATTCACAGCGGAGTTAGCGCAGACCATCAATTTGAGAATAGCAAAGGCACAGCCCGCGGTTAATTCACCGAGGCAACAACCCCGCCATCCATAAGGATTCCGCTCTCAAAAGAGACGGTGGTAATAGCAGCTGAGAACGCGTGCGATCCTCCACCCCAGAGTTTTACTCAAAAATCGCCAGCGCCAGGAACGCGACCAGGGTTCATAGTCCGTGCCCCCCAAAGCTTGAACCCTCTTCAGGGCATAGGCTGCCGCTTCTTTCGAAACGGGATAGCAAATATAGGCCGTTTCTTTGAAGCGGTTGGCCATGGCTTTTTTTGAGCGGGAATCATCGCCGCATTTTTCTAAAAGAATTTTTGTAATCGCGTCGTAGGCGTAAAGACGAGTCCAAATATATTGCGGCGCCGTGGCGGACGACAGACTGATATGCTGGTTTTTTTTATACCGGCGGACATAAGTCACTGCGGGCCCGCTTTTGCGGATGACGGTGCAGGCAGAGACCATGCGGACAAAAAACTCAGCATCATCAACGGGATTGTACTCCAGCGTTTCATTCCAGCCGCCCGCTTTTTCAACCAGTGCGCGCGGCACCAGCCAACCCGAGGGATGCACCATTTTCGCCGGGCCATCAGGCCCATAAAGCTGAATCAACCAGTCCAAGGGTTTCTCTGAATCTTCGACCGGCCAATCGAGGTTCAGATGCCCCTTCAGCGGATCGGTTCCATCCAAAAAAGTAATGCCCCGGCTCAAGATCAGGGCCCCCGGCGGGGAGCGTCTGGCAATTAAGATTTGGTCTTCGATTTTAGACGCGCTTAGCAAATCATCGTGGTCCAAAAACTGAAAATAATCCCCCCGGGCCATGCGAATACCCGCATTGCGCGCCGAGCAAGGCCCCTGATTGACCTGCGACTTGACCCGTACGCCCCGGGCCTCATAAGTGCTTAAGATTTTTTCCGTCAAATCCGTTGACCCGTCATTAATGACAATGACCTCCGTGTGGGGCCAGGTCTGGGCCAAAGCACTCTCCAGTGTGGCTCTGATCCAACGCTCGCTGTTGTAGGCGGGAATGATGATTGAAACGAAAGGTTCGGCCATATTAGGTCTCCATCGAGGCACTGATTTTCCCCCGGCTCATGGCTAGAATGAACTTTGGCTCTTCCCCAAAGAGGGGGTGCCCCCAGCCTGAGTCGAACAGGCAACCCTCTCCTTAGGACGGAGATGCTCTATCCATTTGAGCTATAGGGGCGGGACTTAGCACTAATTGCTGACCGCTTACCGCTTTTTCAGTATGTAATAACGGAGGAAACGGGATATTTGGTCAATTTGTCGCGGCCATTCAGGAAGGCAAGTTCGATGAGAAATCCCATGGCGGCAACCTGCCCGCCTAATTTCTCAATCAGTTTTGCGGTTGCAACCGCGGTGCCGCCGGTCGCAAGCAGATCATCAATAATCGCTACGCGCGCGCCGCGCGCAATCGCATCTTTGTGAATTTCAAGTACGGCTTCGCCGTATTCAAGCGTGTAGGCTTCGGCTTCGGTATGATGAGGCAATTTGCCTTTTTTGCGCACCGGCACAAAACCCACATTGAGTTTATAGGCCACCACAGGGCTGAAAATAAAACCGCGCGATTCGATACCAACCAACACGTCGATTTTTTGCCCGGCTAATTTTTCAGCGAGCGTGTCTACAGCCTGACGAAAAGCAGCGCCGTCTTTAAGAAGCGGAGTAATATCCTTGAAAAGAATCCCCTTTTTGGGAAAATCAGGAACGTCACGGATGCTGTCTTTAAGAAGCGACATAATCTCCCAATTTCTCTTTGCCCAACGTCATGCGCTCGCGGATCTTCTTGATGGCAATACTTTCGATCTGCCGTACACGCTCGCGCGTAATTCCGAATTCCTGGGCGGCTTCTTCAAGCGTCTTCGGCTCATCCTTACCCAGACCGAAACGCAAGATAAGGATTTTACGTTCCCGTTCATCGAGCTGCTCCAGGAAATCACGGATGCGGTCGCTTTTAAGCAATTCTTCCATTTGCAATTCCGGGCCGTGCGAAACATCGTCGGGCAAAAGATCGACCAATTCGGCCGTGCCATCGAGGCTGATCGGAGCATTGAGCGAACTGGGGCGGCCTGCGATTTTTTCGATTTCTTGAATTTTCCGCACAGGCACTTTCATCACATCGGCAATTTCCTTGTCTGTCGGTGAGCGGCCGAGTTTCTGCATTAAACCATCACGAACCTTGCGCCATTTGGAAATAATGTCATACATGTAAACGGGAATACGGATCGTTTTACCTTGATTGGAAAGCGAACGCATAAGCGCCTGCTTAATCCACCACGACGCATAAGTCGAAAACCGGTAGCCGCGATCAGGATTGAATTTTTCTACGGCGCGCATCAGACCGATATTGCCTTCTTCCACCAGGTCGGAAAATGACAGCCCCATGTTGCTATAGCGTTTGGCAATTGAGATCACAAGGCGCAGGTTGGACCGGATCATGCGGTGGCGGGCTTCT
The DNA here is from genome assembly GCA_023247055.1 of Candidatus Omnitrophota bacterium. Taxonomy (GTDB): domain Bacteria; phylum Omnitrophota; class Omnitrophia; order Omnitrophales; family Aquincolibacteriaceae; genus JAHFHB01. Next base: position 2,067 of record JAHFHF010000030.1, on the reverse strand, counting down.
TCGGAGGCTTTTTTGTCTTTGCCGCGGATAAGTTCGGCAAGATCAATTTCCTCCTGCGCGGTCAGAAGCGGAATCGCTTCAATCTGCGACAGGTAAATCTTCATGGGCGTACGGTCGAGCGTATGCTCTGAAGATTCGTTTTCGGCGTCTCCGCTGTCATCGGCAAAGCGGCGGGCCTTGCGGCGTTCCTGCGGCGCTTCAAGCACCGCTTCACGCACGAGGATTTCCTTCAGTTCATCCTCACGCAAAGGCGCTTTTTTTACATTCTTTTCGGATTTGACGGCCGGCTTTTTGGCAGGTTTAGACTTTTTACGGGTTTTAGAGCGGCCCGAGACGGTCTTGCGGCGCACAGCGGCCGGCTTTTTTCTGCCGGCTTTTTTCTTGGGAAGAATTCTGGCTTTCTTCTTGCCCCGTTTTAAACGACGTTTTGCCCCCATACCACCACAGAAGAAGTGCCCTGAGACCCGGCTTTTCAGCCGGGCCTCAGAACAGGGTTAACCGATCAGATTGGTAAGATTATTTTTTCTTTTTTTCGCGACAGACGGCCTGAGCGGCGGCCAGACGCGCAATCGGAACACGGTAGGGCGAACAGCTGACGTAATTCATGCCAACCCGATGGCAAAATTCCACAGAGGCAGGGTCGCCGCCATGTTCACCGCAAATACCGACTTTTAAGTCCGGTTTAACTTTACGGCCTTTTTCCACGCCAAGTTGAATTAAATATCCAATCCCTTCCTGGTCCAGGGTTTGGAACGGGTCTCTTTCGAAAATCCCGCGTTCAATGTAAGCGCCCAAAAACGCGCCGGCATCGTCACGCGAAAAGCCGAGTCCCATCTGGGTCAGGTCGTTCGTGCCGAACGAGAAAAACTGCGCCGACTCCGCAATCTTATCGGCCGTCAAGGCCGCCCGTGGAATTTCGATCATGGTGCCGACCAAATACGGAATCTTGATTTTCTTTTCCGCAAATACCTGGGCCACCACGGTTTCGAGTTCTTCTTTCAGAATATCGAGCTCTTTTTTCATGCCGACCAGCGGAATCATGATCTCGGGCAGTACTTTGATTCCCTGTTTCTTCACGCTGCAGGCCGCTTCCATAATTGCACGCACCTGCATCTGATAGATTTCAGGATACGTAATGCCGAGACGGCAGCCGCGATGTCCGAGCATGGGGTTGAACTCATGCAGGCTATTGACCTTGGAACGCACCGTATCAAGGGATACTTTCATGACATCGGCCATTTCTTTCTGACTGGCTTCATCGTGCGGCAAAAACTCATGCAGCGGCGGATCAAGCAAACGCACCGTCACAGGCAGGCCTTTCATGATTTTGAAAATACCCTCAAAGTCGCCGCGCTGCATGGGCAAAAGTTTCGCCAATGCTTTTTCACGGCCTTCCTTGGTTTCGGCCAAAATCATTTCGCGGACCGCGATGATGCGGTCGCCTTCGAAAAACATGTGTTCCGTGCGGCAAAGCCCGATGCCCTGGGCGCCAAACTTAATGGCGACCGCCGCATCATTGGGCGTATCCGCATTCGTGCGCACCAGCAATTTGCGGGTCGCATCGGCCCACTTCATCAATTTGCCGAAATCACCGGAGAGTTCGGTTTCGACTGTCAAAAGTTTGCCGAGATAAACCTCGCCCAAACTTCCCTCGAGTGAAATCCAGTCCCCTTGCTTGACGACGGCATTGCCTGCCGTGAACTGTTTGGCGGCATAGTCAATCTTGAGTTCGCTCACGCCGGCCACACAGCATTTACCCATACCACGCGCGACAACGGCCGCGTGTGAGGTCATACCGCCGCGTGCGGTGAGAATCCCCTTGGCTGCATTCATGCCGCCGATATCTTCCGGCGATGTTTCAATGCGGACGAGAATAACCGTTTCGCCCTTAGCGGCCCATTCTTCCGCATCTTCGGCATTAAATACCACTTTGCCCGTCGCCGCTCCCGGAGATGCCGGCAGGCCTTTGCAAATAACCTGGCGCTTTTGCTTGAGATCAAACGTCGGATGCAAAAGCTGGTCAAGCTGTCTGGCGTTAACGCGCAGCAAAGCTTCGTTTTGGCTGAG